>JAOPXU010000269.1 GCA_025964985.1 Nocardioides sp. | reverse complement strand
GCGGCGCAGCAGGTCAACACCAACGGCCTCGACAACGCGTGGACCTACCCGATGGGGCTTGGCACCCCGGCCGCGACGGTGGCGATGCAGTCGCAGCGCTATCTGCACGAGTACGGCGCCACCTCGGCCGACTTCGGCGCCGTCGCCGTGGCCGACCGGCGCCACGCGGCGACGAACCCGAACGCGTTCTTCTACGGCAAGCCGATCACCATCGAGGACCACCAGGCCTCCCGGATGATCGCCGACCCGCTCCATCTGCTCGACTGCTGCCAGGAGAGCGACGGCGCGCAGGCGCTGGTCATCGTCTCGGCCGAGCGGGCCAAGGACCTGGCCCAGAAGCCGGCCTACGTCGCCGCGGCGGCCCAGGGCAGCGGAGCCGACCAGTTCGTGATGACCTCCTACTACCGCGACGACATCGGCATCCCCGAGATGGGCGTCGTGGGGCGCGAGCTGTGGCGCCAGTCGGGGCTCACGCCAGACGACATGCCGATGGCGATCCTCTACGACCACTTCACGCCCTACGTGCTCATGCAGCTCGAGGAGCTCGGCTTCTGCGGGCGCGGCGAGGCACCGGGATTCGTCGCCGACGGGGCGATCGAGGTCGGCGGCCGGCTGCCGCTCAACACCCACGGCGGCCAGCTCGGCGAGGCCTACATCCACGGCATGAACGGCATCGCCGAGGGCGTGCGCCAGATCCGCGGTACGTCGGTCAACCCGGTCGAGGCCGCCGCCGACTCCCACGTGCTGGTCACCGCGGGCACCGGGGTGCCGACCAGCGGTCTGATCCTGAGCGCCGCCAAGGGCTAATGAAGCAGATGTCTTCATTTCGGCACAATGAAGGTATCCTCTTCACATGCCGGACCTGGAGCACCCGACGGTCGTCCTGATCGGCGACCTCGTCGGATCACGCACCGCGCAGGACCGCGCGGCGCTGCACCACAGCCTGGCCGCTGCGCTCGACGTGGTCAACGAGCGGTGGCGCACCGACCTGCGGATCACCGTCGGCGACGAGTGCCAGGGCACGGTGCCGTCGCTCGGGGCCGCGGCGTCGATCGCGCTGGCGCTGCGCCTGGCACTGCTCCCGCACCACGACCTGCGCGTTGGCATCGGCCGTGGACCGACCTCGGTCCTCGACCCCGGAGCCGGCATCGAGGACGGTCCGGGCTGGTGGGCCGCGAGGACCGCGATCGAGGACGTCGCGGCGCTCGCCGGGCGCCCCGCGACCAGGGGTGCGCGCACGGCGTACCGCTCGGCGGACGTGGACGAGCCGGTCGCGGCCGTCGACGCCGCCCTGCTCGCCCGCGACGAGCTCGTCGGGGCCCTGGGGGAGCGCTCGTTGTCGGTGCTGCGTGGTCTGCTGTCCGGGCGGACGCAGCGGGAGGTGGCCGAGACCGAGCAGGTCTCGGCCTCGGCGGTCTCCCAGCGGGTCCGCCACGACAGCATCGGCGTGGTCGTGACGATGAGCGAGTGGATGGAGACCCTGCGATGACGTGGCTCGGGCTGCTGCTGCTGGGCGTCGGCACGACCGACCTCGTCTACTCCTGGTGGAGCCGCCCGCGCGTCGCGGAGGCCGGCGCGGCTGTGGTCGTCGTGGTCCTCGGCCTGCTGGCCGGGGTCGGCGGCCTCGGCGCGGGCGGGGTGGCCGGCCTGACGGCCGTCGTGGTGGCGGTCGTCGTCTGGGGCGAGAGCGTCACCTACGGCTTCGGCGCCCACCGCTTCGCCTTGCCGCTGACGGTGCTCGGCGTCGTGCTCGGAGCCGGCGTCCTGGCCTCGGCGGCGTCCGCGCCGTCGGGCGGGGCGCTCGCCGACTGGCTCGACGCCACGACCCTCCCGGTGCTCGCCGGCGTCGACGCCGACCGGGTGCTGCTCGTCGCGGGGGCCCTGCTGGTGCAGCTGTCCACCGGCAACGTCGTCGTCCGGCTCGTGCTCGGGGTCACGGGCACCACCAACCCGATGCGCTCCACCACCGGCCCCGCGCCGGCGCTCAAGGGCGGTCGGCTGCTCGGTCCGATGGAGCGGCTGCTCATCGTCGGGCTGGGGCTGGCCGGCGAGGTCACGGCCGCCTCGCTGGTGATCGCGGCCAAGGGGCTGCTGCGCTTCCCGGAGCTGCAGTCGGCCCGCGCCTCCCCGTCCGCGGCCGGTCCCGGCATCCACGAGGTGACCGAGTACTTCCTCGTCGGCAGCTTCGTCAGCTGGTCGGTGTCCCTCGCCTCCTTGGCCCTCGTCGCGACCGGCTGACTAGGGTCGGGCGGTGCCCACGCTCGCCGCGATCCACGTCGCCAAGGGACGCCGGCTGCCGACGCGTGACGTCGAGCGCGTCGAGATCGAGACCGCACGCGGGATCGTCGGCGACCGCTACCACGGCAGCAAGCACCGGCAGGTCTCCGTGCAGAGCCTCGACGCGCTGGCCGAGGCGGCCGAGATCTACGGCGCTGACGTCCCCGCCCGCCTGACGCGGCGCAACCTCACCGTCGACCACGGCGTCGTGCCCAGGGATCCCGGGTCACTGATCCGGGTCGGGCCGGTGCTGCTCGAGGTCGTGCGGGTGGCGGCGCCGTGCAAGCTGCTCGACGACGAGATCGGTCCGGGTGCCCATCACGCGATGCGGCACCGCGGCGGCTCGATCTGCCGGGTCCTCGAGGGCGGGTGGGTCGAGGTCGGCGACCCGGTCGACCTCGCGGTCAGCCGACCAGCTTCTCCCTGAAGAAGCCCAGGACGCGGTCGACCGCCTCCTGCTGGCGGTGCAGGGTCACCACCGAGTGCTTGCGGCCCGGGAACTCGACCCGGATGAACGCCTCGCCGATCTCGCGGGTCAGGGTCTCGAAGCGCGTGCCGGTGGCGGCGTCCTTGTCGTACTGCAGGCCCAGCACCTGGCAGCCCGCGGCCGCGCGCTGCTTGACCACCGCGAGGTCGGCGTCCGACAGGTTGAGGTCGGCGGCACGTGCCTTGCCGACCGGGAACGGCACCGACGGCTGGCACAGCACCGGTGCGGCGATCGCGTCGTCGACCATCATCGCCAGCGCGAAACCGCCGGTGAAGCACATGCCGAGCGCGCCGACGCCCGGACCGCCGAGCTCGCCGTGCAGCTCGCGGGCCAGGCTGCGCAGCCACCCGGCGACCGGGCTGGTCTCGCGCGTCGCGAGCTTGGTGAACTCCTTGCTCACGCAGACCTGGCGCAGGCTGCCGGCGAGCGTCACCGGATTGACGCCCTTCTCGGGGGTGCCGAAGAGGTGCGGCATCACGACGGTGAACCCCGCCGCGACGACCTCCTCGCCGAACGCGATCACCGGCGGCGTCAGCCCCGGGATCTCGTGGATGACCACCACGCCCGGCCCGGTGCCCTTGCGGTAGGTCGGGTGCGTGGTCCCGTCGGCGTCGGTGTGCTCGCCGAGGGTCCAGGACGCGAGGAGGCTCATGGGGGTGAATCTAGGTGGTCGCGGCGCCGCCTAGGGTCGGGCCATGGCCGAGAGACACGTCCGCCTGGTCATGCCGCACCAGCTGTTCGACACCCACCTCGACGCCGACCCCGGCACGACGTTCGTGCTGGTCGAGCACGACCTGCTGTTCCGGCAGTACCGCTTCCACCAGCAGAAGCTCGTGCTCCACCGTGCGAGCATGCGGCGCTTCGCCGACCGGCTGCGCGAGGCCGGCTTCGACGTCGAGGTCCTCGAGACCGACGCCGGCACGACGTCGCGCGAGGCGCTCGCCTCAGTGGTGCAGCGGCTCGCGCCCACCTCGGTCACCGTCTTCGACGTCGTCGACGACTGGCTCGGCCGGGACCTGACGCTGGCCCTGGCCGACGGCGGCTACGACCTGACCGCTGACGACGTCCTCGACACCCCCAACTTCCTCACCTCGCGCCAGCAGGTCACCGAGTTCTTCGGTGGCGCCAAGCGGGTCCGGATGGCGGCCTTCTACGAGTTCCAGCGCCGGCGCCTCGACGTGCTGATGGACGGCGACCAGCCGCTGGGCGGGCGGTGGTCCTTTGACGAGGAGAACCGCAAGAAGCTGCCGAAGGACCACCCCGTGCCGGAGCCGCACTGGCCCGAGCGCCACCCGGTGGTCGACGAGGCGATCGCCTGGGTGCAGGAGGAGTTCGGCGACAACCCGGGCAACGCCGCGTCGTTCGCCTGGCCCACGAGCCACGCCGAGGCCGAGGAGCACTTCGAGCACTTCCTCGCCGAGCGCTTCGCCGAGTTCGGGCCCTACGAGGACGCCCTGCCCAGCCAGCACCCGTGGGTCTTCCACTCGCTCATCACGCCCTCGCTCAACCTGGGCCTGCTCTCGCCGCGCCGGGTCCTCGCCCGTGCGCTCGAGGTGGGGGAGAGCAACGAGGTGCCGCTCGCCAGCATCGAGGGCTACGTGCGCCAGATCATCGGCTGGCGTGAGTACATGCGCGCCACCTACGTCGTCCAGGGCCGCCGGATGCGCACCGGCAACCGGCTGCAGCACGCCCGTCCGCTCGAGCGCGGGTGGTGGACCGGCGAGACCGGGCTGGCGCCGGTCGACCACGTCGTACGACGGGTGCTCGAGCACGGCTGGGCCCACCACATCGAGCGGCTCATGGTGCTGGGCAACGCCATGTGCCTGACCCGGGTCGACCCCGACGCGGCGTACGAGTGGTTCATGGAGATGTTCGTCGACGCCTACGACTGGGTGATGGTGCCCAACGTCTACGCGATGAGCCAGTTCGCCGCAGGCGAGTCGATCACGACCAAGCCCTACGTGTCCGGCAGCAACTACCTGCGCAAGATGAGCGACTACGCCGGGCAGGGCTGGGACGACGGCAAGGGTGGCGAGCGCGACTGGCAGGGCGCCTGGGACGGTCTCTACTGGACCTTCGTCCGCGACCACCGCGAGGTCTTCGAGCGCAACGCCCGCTCCAACTTCGCGGTGCGCACCTACGACGGCTTCGACTCTGCCACGAAGGCCCGGCACACGCGCAACGCGAGCCCGTGGCTGACGTGAGGGACCGCTGATGCCGCGCCTGCACGCCCTCGAGCTGCTGCCCGACGCCGACGGCGAGGCCGCCGTACGCCGCGACTGGCAGGTGCTGCGCGACGCCGGACTGCCCTCGATGCTCGACCACGCCGGCGCGACCAACACCCCGCACGTCACGGTGCTCGCGGTGCCCGCCATCAGCGCCGACGACGAGGCCCGGGCCGTCGACCTGCTCGGGCCACTGCTGCCGATCGGGGTGCGTGCCTCCGGCCTCGCGGTCTTCGGTCGCGACCGCCTCACGGTCGCTCGCGTCGTCGACGTCGAGGACCCCGTGCTCCGCGCCGTCCTCGACCTGCGGGCGGTCACCACCGGCCACCAGCACCCGGGCTGGCTGCCCCACCTGACCCTGGTGCGCCGGCTCCCGCGTGCCGACCTGCAGCAGGTCGTCGACCTGCTCGGTGCCGACGACGTCGAGGTGAGGCTGACGACGCTGCGCCGCTGGGACCCCGAGGCCGCGACGGTGCACACTCTCACCTCGTGACCCACCGAGAGACGGCCGAGGCCGGCTGGGCCTGGACCCTCGACACCGTGCGCCGCGACCCCGAGCAGCTCGAGGGCGCCGGCATCCACAGCGGGCTCGGCGGGCTCGGGCTCGCCCTGGCGGAGGTACGGCGGACGCGGCCGTGGACCGACCACGAGTCCGCGCTCGCGGACGAGGTGGTCGCCGCCGTCCGGGCCGACGCGGACTCCACGTCCGACGCCTCCTGGTTCGACGGGCTCCCCGGGCACGTCGAGGTGCTGCTCGCTCTCCAGGCCGAGGGCACCGACCGTGCCGTCGACCGGCTGCTGGACCTCGCCACCCCGACCGGATGGCCGACCACCGTCGTCGGCCCGCCGCGGCACACCGACGACGCCCGCCTCAACGACGTCACGCTCGGCACCGCCGGGGTCCTGCGCGCCGCCGTCGCCGCGCACGCCCACGGCACCCCCGCGCCGACGAGCTCGCGGTCCTCGCCGCCGGGATCCTCCTGGCCGAGGTGGAGGTCGAGGACGACGGGCCGACCTGGCCGTTCGTCCCGCACCGCCACCGGTCCGACCGCGGCCGCGAGATGCCGAACTGGTCGCACGGCTCGGCCGGCGTCGCCCACGCCCTCGCCGACGCGGGCGCCACCCTGGGCCGACCCGAGTGGGTCGAGCTCGCCCGGCAGGCCGCGGCCCGGCTGGTCGTCGTCGCCGACCACGGCACGGGCATGCGGGTGCCGCACCTGCTGCCGCGCGACCCGGACTTCCCGGAGTTCAGCCTCGGCTGGTGCCACGGACCGTCGGGCACCGCGCAGGTGTTCGCCGCCCTCGAGGCCGCCGGCGTCGCCGAGGTGGCCGGCGAGAGCCCCGCCCACTGGCGCGAGCGCTGCTGGCACGCCGTGCGCACCAGCGGCATCCCCGCCCGACTGGAGCCCGGGTTCTGGGACAACGACGGCCGCTGCTGCGGCACCGCCGGCGTGGGAGACCTCGCGCTCGACGCCGGGCTGACCGACTTCGCCGTGGTGCTGGGTGACGCGCTCGTCGAGCGGGCAGTCGTCGACGGCGACCGCGCCTGCTGGCGCTTCGTCGAGCACCGCGCCGAGGAGCCGCTGCTGCCGCCGGCCGTCGGCTGGATGCAGGGCTCCGCCGGCATCGCCGCCTTCCTGTTCCGCCTCGCCCGGGAGGTGCCGGGTGCACGACGGTGAGGTCGTCGCGACCGCCGAGCAGGTGCGCCGGCTCCTCGCCGCCCAGCACCCGCGGTGGGCCGACCTCCCGATCACGCCGGTCGACGACTTCGGCACCGACCACGTGCTGTTCCGCCTCGGCGACGACCTCGTCGCCCGGATGCCCCGCGCGCCCTGGGCGGTCGACCAGGCGGCCAGCGACGCCCGATGGCTGCCGGTCCTCGCGCCCCACCTGCCCGTCGCCGTCCCGGCACCCGTGGCCACCGGCGAGCCCGGCGACGGCTACCCGTGGCCGTGGTCCATCGCGCCGTGGCTGCCCGGACGCACCCCCACGGCGTACGACGAGGGGCTGGTGGGCCTGGGCGCCGACCTGGGGGCGTTCGTCCGCGCCCTGCACGCCGTCGACGCGACCGACGGCCCGCTCAAGCCCACGGGCACCCGCGGCGCTCCGGTGCGCGACTGGGACGACGCCGTCCGTGAGGCCATCGACGCGTGCGGCGACCGGGTCGACCGGGTCGCGGTGAGCGCCGCCTGGGACGACGTCCTCGCGGCTCCTGACTGGCCGCACGACCCCGTCTGGCTGCACGGCGACCTGCTGCCCGGCAACCTCCTCGTCGACGGACCCGACCAGCGCATCAGCGCCGTCATCGACTTCGGCGCCCTCGGCACCGGCGACCCGGCGCCCGACCTGCAGCCGTGCTGGGCCGTGCTGCCGCCGGGGGAGCGGGCAGCGTTCCGCGAGCAGGTCGACCTCGACGACGACACCTGGCGCCGCGGTCGCGGGTGGGCGCTGGGCCCGGCCCTCACCGGGATCCCCTACTACTGGAACACCGTGCCCGCCTTCTCCCGACGCGGGCTGCGCACGGTCCGAGAGGTGCTCGCCGACCTCGGCTGAGGGCCTCCGGGGCGGCGCCGATCATCGATGTTGCCGAGGATTGCCGCTTTTACTACGCACTCCTGCGTCGTTTCGTTAGGGTCACCTACATCGCGCCGTCCCCGGGGGACGTCGTGCCGACGCAGGTCCCGCCGCAGCCCTGAGCCCATGGGCGGTGCGGGTCGCGTCCACCTCGATTCGAGGTCACGTGGAGAACGAGTCCTGGGTCACGTCGGCCGAGGCCGCGGCCGCCCTGCAGGTGACGGTCAACCACATCGGATGGCTGGGGGAGCGCGGCCTGCTGGCCGTGGAGATCAGCGGCGGGCACCGCCGCGTGGCCAGGTCGTCGCTCGACGAGCTGCTGGCCGAGCGGTCCCGGTGGATCACCCTGACCGAGGCCGGTGAGCTGATGGGGTGCTCGAGCAAGACCGCGCAGCGGCTGGCCCGTCAGGGCCTCATCCGCCAGCGCGAGACCGTGGGCACCCGTCAGCCGTCGGTCGACCGGAGCAGCGTCGAGCACTACCTCGCCGCGGGCAGACCCAGGCCGCGCCAGCGCCAGCCGCTGGACGCCGCCTCCGGGGGTACCGGCCGGTCCTGACCGTCCCCGCCCCCTCGAGGAGCCCCCGCATGCGCGCCATGGTCTACCGCGGTCCCTACCGCATCCGCGTCGAGGAGAAGCCGATGCCTCGCATCGAGCACCCCCACGACGCCATCGTCCGCGTCACGACCGCCGCGATCTGCGGGTCCGACCTGCACCTCTACCACGGGATGATGCCCGACACCCGGGTCGGCCACACGTTCGGCCACGAGTTCGTCGGCGTCGTCCACGAGGTCGGTCCCGCCGTCGAGAACCTCCAGGTCGGCGACCGCGTGATGGTGCCGTTCAACGTGTTCTGCGGCCGCTGCTGGTTCTGCTCGCGCGGCCTGCAGTCCAACTGCCACAACGTCAACCCCAACGCCACGGCCGTCGGCGGCATCTACGGCTACTCCCACACGACCGGCGGCTACGACGGCGGCCAGGCCGAGTACGTCCGCGTCCCGTTCGCCGACGTCGGGCCCAGCGTCATCCCCGACTGGCTCGCCGAGGAGGACGCCGTGCTGATGACCGACGCGCTGGCCACCGCCTACTTCGGGGCCCAGCTCGCCGACATCCGCGAGGGCGACTCCGTGCTCGTGCTCGGCGCCGGTCCGATCGGGCTGTACGCCGCCAAGTCGGCCTGGCTGATGGGCGCGGGCCGGGTCGTGGTCATCGACCACCTCGAGGACCGCCTCGAGATGGCCCGCACCTTCGCCCACGCCGAGACCTTCAACTTCGCCGAGCACGACGACGTCGTGGTGCTGATGAAGCGGATCACCGGCCACCTCGGCTTCGACCGCGTGATCGAGGCGGTGGGGGCCGAGGCCGACGGCAACGCGCTGATGCACATCACCTCGGCCAAGCTCAAGCTGCAGGGCGGCTCCCCGATCGCCCTCAACTGGGCGATCGACGGCGCCCGCAAGGGCGGCACCATCTCGGTCATGGGCGCCTACGGGCCCATCTTCAGCGCGATCAAGTACGGCGACGCGCTCAACAAGGGCCTGACGATCCGCGGCAACCAGTGCCCGGTCAAGCGGCAGTGGCCGCGTCTGCTCGAGCACGTGCAGGCCGGCCACCTCAAGCCCAGCGAGATCGTCACCCACCGCTTCACCCTCGACGAGATCCCCGACGCCTACCACGTGTTCTCGGCCAAGCTCGACGGCTGCATCAAGCCGCTCATCACGCTCTCGGCCGCCTGAGGAGGACTGCCATGACCCCCGAGACCCGCGACGAGCTGCGTGCCCGGATCCCCGGCTGGGGCGTCGACCTCGGCCCCGCCGACCGCCCCTCGGTGCCGCGCGAGTGGCCCAGCGACGTGCACAGCGCCTACGGCGACGAGATCATCCCGCAGCAGGACAGCGACCGCCCGCGCGAGCGCTCGATCGAGCACGGCCGGCTCACGCCGGTCTTCGGCACGAGCTGCCCCACCCGCGGCGTCTCCGGCGCCGTGCGCCGCCTGGCCTACCGCCGGTGGAGCGAGGCCCGCGCCGCCCACTGGCTGGTGCTCATCGCCGCCGACCGCATCGACGTCGTCGAGTCGTCCCTGCGCTCGTGGGCGCACGGGCGCCCCGACCTGCCGTTCGTGCCGACCGGGCTGCGCGCCGAGGTCACCCACGACGGGTGGGGCTCGCGACGCGGGCGGGTCGACGTTCGCCACCAGGCGCTCGACCCGATCGTGGTCGTCGCGCCCTGGGCCCTTGGCGGGCTCGGCGTCGCCGCGGCCGTGCGAGCCGTCCGGTCGCGCCGCCGCTGAGACGGCTCCCGGGTCGTCCGGCACTACGCTCCACCACGTGAGCGAGCCGATCGACCTGCCGGTGCTGACGGCCGAGGAGCAGCGCGTCCTGGGCAGCCTGCTGGAGAAGGAGGTGACGGTCCCGGCGTCCTACCCGATGACCGTCACGGCCGTGCGCACCGCCTGCAACCAGGCGAGCAGCCGCGAGCCGGTCGTCGACTACGACGAGCGCGTGGTGCACGAGACCCTGCGCGAGCTCAAGCAGCGCGACCTCGCGGCGGTCACCTGGGACGACCGCGGACGCCGCACGCTCAAGTACGCACAGGCCCTGTCGGTGCGCCTCGACCTCGCTGGCGACGAGCGAGCACTGCTCACCGTCCTGCTGCTGCGCGGCGCCCAGCCGCCTGGCGCGCTCAAGTCGCGCACCGAGCGGCTGCACCCGTTCCCCGACCGGGGCGCCGTCGAGGCGTGCCTGACCCGGATGGCCGGGGGCGAGCGGCCGCTGGTCCAGCAGCTGCCCCGGCAGCCGCGCGAGCAGGACGCCCGCTGGATCCACCTGCTCGGCCCCGTCGACCTCCCGGCCGCCGGTGCCGGCCCGGCCGCCCCTGCGGTCGACCGCGACTCGTTCCTGGCCGAGGGCCCCGCCGCCCGCGACGCCAAGGTGCGGGCGTCCTACGGCGCCGTCGCCACGTCGTACGCCGACGCGCTGACCGGTGAGCTCGCCGGGCTGCCCTTCGAGCGGTGGCTGCTCGACCGGGTCGCCACCCACGCCGGCACCGGCCCCGTCGTCGAGGTGGGCTGCGGACCGGGCCACGTCACGGCGTACCTCGCCGAGGCCGGGGCCGACGCCACCGGCATCGACCTGACGCCCGAGATGGTCGACGAGGCGCGGCGCCGCTACCCCGACGGGGTCTACCAGGTCGGCGACCTGCGCACGCTGATGCGCCCGGTCAACGGTCCGGGCTGGGCCGCGGTGCTCGGGTGGTACTCCCTGATCCACCTGGCCGCCTCCGAGCTGCCGGCCGCGGTCGAGGCCCTCGTGCGTCCGCTGCGCAGCGACGGCCTGCTGGTCCTGGGCATGCACGCCGGCTCCGAGGTGCGCCACAACGCCGCGTGGTTCGACCACGAGATCGACCTCGACTTCGTCTTCCACGAGCCCACCGACGTCGTCGCCGTCGCCGAGCGCGCCGGGCTGGTCGACGTCGAGTGGTACCGCCGCGGTCCGGTCAGCAGCCGGGGCGAGTCGACCGAGCGCCTCTACGTCGTGGCCCGCAAGCCCTAGTTCTCCTTGTGCACGAGATGCTGAGCGGCGCGTAGGCTCGCAGCCATGGCCTCCGCGCTGCCGCCCACCGCCGAGGAGCTCGACGAGCTGCTCTGCTTCGACCTGTACGCCGCCCAGCGTGCGGTCACGGCGGCCTACCGTCCGGTGCTCGGCCCGCTCGGCCTGACCTATCCCCAGTACCTCGTGCTCGTGGTGCTCTGGGGTCGCGGTGAGTGCACGGTGCGCGAGGTCGCCGATGCCCTGCGCCTCGACCACGGCACGCTGACGCCGCTGCTGCGTCGCATGGAGGACGTCGGCCTGCTCACCCGCACCCGCGGCGCCGACGACCAGCGCACGGTGCGCCTCGCGCTCACGCCCGAGGGTGACGCGCTGCGCCGCCACCGCGACGACGTCCAGTGCCACATCGCCGACGCCGTCGGCCTCCACGAGCGCGACGTGCTCACGCTCCAGCGGCTGCTGCGCCGGCTGGCCGACGCCACGCGCTCCGCGCTCGAGGACGCCGACCTCTAGGACCCGCGCGCCTCGAGCGCCGCCTGCCCGGCAAGCCGTACGACGTCCCACACGAGGTCGCGCGTCGGCGCCGCCAGCGCCGGGTCGGCCTGCTGGTGCACGCGCTCCCACGGGTGCGCGCGGTCGGCCAGCGCCGCCTCGATGACCGGGCGGTGCCGGGCGTCCACGTGCTCGAGCGCCCACCGCGCGGCCGCGGCCTTGCCGACCACCTCGGCGTGCGCGGCGGTGTGGAGGATCCGGCAGGAGGTGAGCACGGTGAAGGGCTGCGCCCATGCGCTGGCGTAGGCGCCCGGGTCGTCCTCGAGCTCCTCGGCCCGGGCCCGGGCCACCCCGAGCGCCTCGGCGCGCAGCGCCTCCGCGCCGACCTCTCCGAAGAGGTCGCGGGGGAGCGGGCCGCGCAGCACGACGCCCCGCTCGCGCAGCACCCACCGCGCGTGCGCGGTGTTGTCGTGCGCGGAGTCGACCAGCTCGCGCGAGCCGTTGTCGACGTAGGGCCACCGGCGTCCGAGCGTCATCGGGCTGCGCAGGTCGGCCAGGTCGGCGTAGCTGCCCTCGAGGTGGGCGGCCCAGCCGCCGCCGTCGGGCAGCCGGGCGTGCAACGCCGTGAGCGCGGCCCGTTGCGCGTCGTCGACCCGACCGTCGGTGACGACCACGAAGTCGACGTCACTCCATGCGTCGGCGCACCCGAGCGCGAACGAGCCGACCAGGTAGGCCCCGTCCACCCGCTCGCCCAGGGCCTCGGCTGCCCCGGCCACGAGCTCGTCCAGGACGGGTCGCAGGTCGGGCGGCAGGCTCACCGGGCCACGGTACGTCCGGCGGTCGGGCCCGGGCCCGACGACCGGGCACCCGGGGCGCGTCCAGCCACTGGGTACCGTCGAGGTGCGCCCTGCCGGGCGCGACCCCCACCGCCAGGAGGACCGATGAGCCAGAGCGACAGCGAGCGTGAGCCCGAGCAGCAGGAGATCGCCGAGACCCAGGAGCGGATCGACGCCCAGGTCGAGGGCGAGGGGCTCGAGGCCGAGGCCGAGGCCGGCCTCGCCGAGGAGAACGGCATCTCCCAGGGCTGAGCACCGTGACAAGGCAAAGGGCCCCGACCGCAGTGCGGTCGGGGCCCTTCGTGTGACTTACGTCAGGAGACGCGGACGTTCTCGGCCTGGGGACCCTTGGGGCCCTGGGCGAGGTCGAACTCGACCTTTTGGTTCTCGTCGAGCGACTTGTAGCCGCTGGTCTGGATGGCGGAGAAGTGGACGAACACGTCCTCGCCGCCACCGTCCTGAGCGATGAAGCCGAAGCCCTTGTCAGCGTTGAACCACTTGACGGTGCCCTGAGCCATGATCTGTTCCCTTGTTCGGTGCCGAGGGCACTGTGCCCCCGTGCTGCTGAAGACATCTACCTGTGCTGATGTCCAGCGAACCGAAGACCAGGAAGTACGAAAGCATGTGACACGACTCGGCGCGTCACGCGATGACCCACAGGGCCACCCCTTCAACAAGCACCACTCTACGGGCTCGATGGTGAAACCGGGAACCCCCGTCCGGCGAGCCGTGGCCGAATGCCACGTGGACGCCGGCTGTACCAGGGGTGGACCGGGGCTCAGACGGTGTCGAGCACGACGTCGCCCAGGACCGGAGCGCCGTCGCGATCGCCACCGGAGACCGCGGCGGAGGCCACGATGCGGCCGTCCTCGCGCCACCCGCGGACCGCGATCGTCTCGCCCGGGAACACGACGCCGGCGAACTTGGCACCGAAGCCGGCGACCCGGGTGGCGTCGCCGCCGAGCAGGGCGTCGGTGAGCTCGCGCAGCACGATGCCGTAGGAGCAGAGCCCGTGCAGGATCGGCGCGGGGAACCCGGCGCCCTTGGCGAAGTCGGGGTCGGCGTGCAGCGGGTTGCGGTCGCCGCACAGCCGGTAGAGCAGGGCCTGCTGCGGCGTGACGGCGTAGGTCGTCTCGGCGTCGGGTGCCCGGTCGGGGACCTCGACGGGCGTCGCGGAGCCGCGGTCGCCGCCCCAGCCGCCCTCGCCCTTGACGAAGATCGAGGACCGCGTGGTCCACAGCTCCTCACCCGACGCGGAGCGGGCGACGCCCTCCTGCCAGATGACGGCGGCCTTGCCCTTGTCCCAGATGTCGGTGAGCGTCGTGGAGACCGTTGCGGTGCCCGAGGTGGGCAGCGGGCCGTGGACGGTCACCGACTGCGAGCCGTGCACGACCTGGGACAGGTTGATGTCGCAGCCGGGCAGGTCGAGCGGCGGCGGGTCGGTCTCGTGGAAGGTCGGTACGACGACCCCGAACGACGGCAGCACCTGCAGGCCGGGGCCGTCGAGGGTGTAGGCGAGGGCGGCGGGGGAGAGCTGGTCGCCCGGGCGCGAGCCGGCGCCGATGCCGAGGTGGTAGAGCAGCACGTCGCTCTCGGTCCACGAGAACGTCCGCTCGCCGAGGTCGGCGCCGATGGCGACGGTGGGGTCGATGGGCATCAGGCCGTCTCCCTCTCGGCGGGCGTCACCGACGTCGTGCGCGCCAGGTCCTCGGCGGCGAGGTAGCCGAACACGATCGCGGGGCCGATGGTGGCGCCGGGGCCGGCGTAGGTGTGGCCCATGACGGCCGAGGACACGTTGCCGGCGGCGTAGAGGCCCTCGATGACCGAGCCGTCGGCGCGCAGCACCCGGGCCCGCTCGTCGGTGACGAGACCGCCCTTGGTGCCGAGGTCGCCGGGGACGATCTTGACGGCGTAGAAGGGCCCTTGGTCGATGACGTGCAGCGAGGGGTTGGGCTTGACCGTCGGGTCGGAGTAGTACTTGTCGTAGCCCGACTCGCCGCGACCGAAGTCGGCGTCGGTGCCGCTGGCCGCGAAGCCGTTGAACCGCTCGACGGTGGCGCTGAGCGCGTCGGCCGGCACGTCGATCTCGGCGGCGAGGGCCTCGATGCTCGAGGCCTTCTTGACGGTGCCGATCTTGTACCAGCGGCCGGGGAACGGCTGGCGCGGCATCAGGCCGGCGAAGAGGTAGCGGTTGCGGTAGCGCTGGTCGATGACCATCCACGACGGCACGTGGCCGACGCCGGTCTCCTCGCCCTTGTAGATCTCGTGCACGGCCTCGACGTAGGGCAGCGCCTCGTTCATGTAGCGCTGACCGGCCTGGTTGACGATGATCGAGCCGGGCAGGTTGCGCTCGGCCAGGCAGAACCACGGGCCGCTGGGCAGCGGGATCGTCGGGCCCCACCAGGCGTCGTCCATCAGGCCTGTCTCGGCGCCCGCCGCGATGCCCGCGAGGATGCCGCCGCCGGTGTTGAACTCCGAGCCGGTGGTCCACTCGACCGAGGTCGGCTGCGGCTGGTACTTCTCGCGCATCTCGAGGTTGCGCTCGAAGCCGCCGCTGCCGAGGACGACGCCGCGGCGCGCACGGACGACGTGCTCGACGCCGTCGCGCAGCACGCGGACGCCGGTCACCCGGCCGTCCTCGATGAGCAGCCCGCTGAGCTCGGTCTCGTAGTGCACCGGCACGCCGGCGTCGACGAGCCCCTGGCGCAGGCCGATGGCGATGGCGTTGCCCATGGCGAACATCCGCTGACCGCGGACCAGGCTGACGATGCGCTTGAGCAGCACCTTGACCAGGGTGACCGGCCCGCGGACGGTGCGCATGCCGAGGCTGATCTTCCGGAAGTCGGCCTGGGTGACGATCATGTTGGCCGGCGCCTTGGTGTACTGCGGGTGCAGCCGGTCGAGCTCGTCGCCGAGCATCCGGGCGTCGAGCGGGATGGGCTCGCAGCTGCGGCCCTTGAGCCGGCCGCCGGGCGCCTCGGGGTGGTAGTCGGAGTAGTCCTTGACCCACTCGAAGCGCAGCGGCGTGTGCTCGCGCACGAAGTCCATGACCTCGGCGCCGCGGTCGATGTAGGTGTCGCGCCGCGCCTTCGGCACGTCGTCGCCGACGATCGAGTCGAGGTAGCGCTTGGACTCCTCGATGTCCGAGCCGTCGGCCTGGCCGGCCGCCTTGAGGGCGTAGTTGCCGGGGATCCACACGCCGCCGCCGCTGCGCGCGGTCGACCCACCGAAGTAGGCCGACTTCTCGAGCAGGACCGTGTCGAGGCCCTGCTTGGCGGCCGCCAGGGCCGCCGACATGCCGGCTCCGCCGGCTCCGACCACGACGACGTCGACCTCGCTCGGGAGCGCAGGCAGAGGGGTGCTCATGGCGCGAAACTGTAACAGGTTCTAGTATTCCTCCGTGACCTCTCAGCCCACCCCTGCGGCGCAGATCTCGGCCGCGGTCGACCGGCTGGCGACGGCGCTGGAGACCCGCGTCCCGTGCGCGCCGGTGCGTGACCTGATCGGCACCGACGACCTCCCGGCGGCGTACGCCGTCCAGCAGGGTCTGGTCGAGCGGCGCCTGGCCGGCGGGGCGAAGGTCGTGGGTCGCAAGATCGGCGCGACCTCCAAGGCGGTCCAGGACCAGCTCGGCGTCGACCAGCCCGACTTCGGCTACCTCCTCGACGAGATGGACGTCAGCCACGACGTCGACGGCACGCCCATCTCGATGCGCACGCTCGTGCAGCCGCGGGTCGAGGCCGAGGTCGCCTTCCTGCTCGCCACCGACATCGCGCCGGACACCGAGGACGAGATCACCCTCGACCTGGTGCGCGGCGCGGTCGAGGTCGCCCTGCCGGCGCTCGAGATCGTCGACTCCCGCATCGCCGGCTGGGACATCGGGTTCACCGACACCGTCGCCGACAACGCCTCCAGCGGCCTCTACGTCGTCGGCCGTGACGGTCGGAAGCTCGACGGGCTCGAGCCGCGCGACGTCGTCATGTCGCTGACGATCAACGACGAGGAGCGCTCCGCCGGCACCGGCGCCGCCTGCCTGGGCGACCCGCTCGAGGCGCTGCGCTGGCTCGCCGTGCAGGCCCACCGCTTCGGCGACCCGCTGCGCGCCGGCCACCTGATCCTGTCCGGGGCCCTGGGCCCGTTCGTGCCGTTCGCCCCGGGTGACCGGGTCACGGCCTCCATCAGCGGGTTCGCCCCGCTGGCCGTCGAGTTCGAGGAGTAGACCGTGGGCACCAAGCTGTCGGCCGCCATCGTGGGGCCGGGCAACATCGGCACCGACCTGATGTACAAGCTGCTGCGCTCGGACGTGATCGAGCCGCGCTGGATGATCGGCGTCGACCCGTCCTCGGAGGGGCTCAAGCTGGCCCGCGACAAGGGTCTCGAGGCCAGCCACGAGGGCGTCGACTGGCTGCTCAAGCAGGACGAGCTGCCCGACCTGATCTTCGAGGCCACCTCGGCCTACGTGCACCGCGAGTACGCCCCGCGCTACGAGGAGGCCGGCATCGTCGCGATCGACCTCACGCCCGCCGCCGTGGGTCCGGCGGTCATCCCGCCGGTCAATGGCGAGGAGCACGTCGGCGCGCCCAACGTCAACATGATCACCTGCGGCGGGCAGGCCACCATCCCGATGGTGGCCGCGGTCTCGCGCGCCGCGACGGTGTCCTACGCCGAGATCGTCGCCTCGGTCTCCTCGATGTCCGCCGGCCCGGGCACGCGCGCCAACATCGACGAGTTCACGCGCACCACCGCCGCCGGCGTGCAGACGATCGGTGGGGCCGAGCGCGGCAAGGCGATCATCATTCTCAACCCGGCCGAGCCGCCGATGATCATGCGCGACACCATCTACTGCGCCGTGCCGCCCGACGCAGACCGCGACGCGATCATCGCCTCGGTCTTCGCGATGGAGAAGGCCGTGCAGGACTACGTGCCCGGCTACCGGCTGCTGCAGGAGCCCCAGATCGACGAGCCGTCCGCGGCCACCCAGGGCAACGTGAAGGTCTCGGTCTTCGTCGAGGTCGAGGGGGCCGGCGACTACTTGCCGCCCTACGCCGGCAACCTCGACATCATGACCGCCGCGGCCACCCAGGTCGCCCAGCACATCGCCCGCGCCAAGCTCGCCCAGAAGGCCTGAGATGACCACGACCAGCACCCCGTCCACGCCTGCAGACCGCGACACCCTGACCCGCACCTGGTCGCAGACCGACGCCGACAGCGGCCTCGACCTGCGGCTGACCGACACCTGCCTGCGCGACGGCTCGCACCACAAGCGCCACCAGTTCACCGCCCAGGAGGTCCACGACATCGTCGAGGCCCTCGACGACTCCGGCGTGCCGGTGATCGAGGTGACCCACGGCGACGGGCTGGGCGGCTCGTCGTTCAACTACGGCTTCTCGCGCACCCCCGAGCAGGAGCTCATCCGGATCGCGGCCGAGACGGCCAAGCGCGCCAAGATCGCGTTCCTCATGCTGCCCGGCGTCGGGACCAAGGACGACATCCGGGCCGCGCAGGACAACGGCGGCCAGATCTGCCGCATCGCCACCCACTGCACCGAGGCCGACACCTCGATCCAGCACTTCGGCCTGGCCCGCGAGCTCGGGCTCGAGACCGTCGGGTTCCTGATGATGAGCCACACCCAACCGCCCGAGGTGTTGGCCAAGCAGGCGCGGATCATGGTCGACGCCGGCAACCAGTGCGTCTACGTCGTCGACTCCGCCGGCGCGCTCGTGATGGAGCAGACCGCCGACCGCGTGGCCGCCGTGGTCGCCGAGATCGGCCACGAGGCCACCGTCGGCTTCCACGGCCACGAGAACCTCGGCCTCGGCGTCGCCAACACCGTCATCGCCGCCCGCGCGGGCGCCACCCAGATCGACGGCTCGGTGCGCCGCTTCGGCGCCGGCGCCGGCAACACGCCGCTCGAGGCGTTCGTCGGGGTGTGCGACAAGCTCGGCTGGAGCACCGGCATCGACTTCCTCACGATCGTCGACGCCTCCGAGGACGTCATCAAGCCGGCCATGCCGGAGGAGTGCCAGCTCGACCGGATGACGCTGATGATGGGCTATGCCGGCGTCTACTCCTCGTTCCTCAAGCACGCCGGCAACGCCGCGGAGCGCTACGGCGTCTCCGGCGCCAAGATCTTGCTCGAGGCCGGACGCCGCAAGCTCATCGGCGGCCAGGAGGACCAGCTCATCGACATCGCGCTGATGCTGAAGGCCGAGCAGGACAAGCTCGCCGCCAACTCCTGAGCTAGGACCGCAGCCAGGCCATCGACGCGGTGATCTCGGCCTCCGGGTCGCGCTCGCCGGTCGGTGGGTCGTACGACGTCTCGGCGGTGCGGATGCGCGCGGCCAGCCAGCGCGTGTGCGCGACGGGGGCGCCGGCGTCCTCCGCGCGGTGGGCGAGCAGCACGGGCACGGGGATCGACGACAGGTTGAAGCCCCACGGACGGGCCAGGGCGAACGTGTCGTCCACGGCCCCGGCGACGCCCTGCAGCGCCTGCTCGCGCACGATCTCGCGGAACCGCGCCGCGACCTCGGGCCGGGCCAGGAACGCCCGGTCGAAGTCGGTGACGGCGTCGCCGCGCACCCGCTCGGGATCGGCGGTGAGCGCCGCGGCCATCAGCTCCTGCTGCTGCTGGCGCTCGCGCAGGACCCGGATCTCGCCCTCGGCGACCCACCGCAGCTCGGCGTCGCCTCCGGGCAGGTCGGCGGCCCAGTCACGGCGCTGCATGCCGCCCGGTCCGACGGGTCCTGGGCTGGAGCGGACCTCGACGCGCGTGACCCGACCGGCGAGCAGCGCGGCGCAGGCCAGGGCGTGCGGCCCGCCGCCGGACGCACCGGTGACGGCGAACGTCGCCATCCCGAGGTGGTCGGCCAGGGCGAGCACGTCGGAGGCCTCGGCGGCCACCGAGCGGCCCCGGTGGCGGGTGGACTGGCCGTAGCCGGCCCGGTCGACGGTGACGTAGCGGACGCCGGCGCGGGCGTAGACCTCGTCGTCGGGCCACCGCGAGAGCCGGCAGCCGGGGGTGCCGTGCAGACCGATGACGGGGAAGCCGTCGGGGTCCCCGCCCTCGAGGTAGGCCAGGGAACGGCCGTCGGGCAGCGGGGCGACGGTGACGGGCTCGCTCACCGCCTCAGCCTGCCAGGTCGGCGAGCGCCGCGGTCAGCGCCGCCTCGTCGCCGTCGGGGACGAAGCCCGTGACGTGACCGCAGGCCGCGTCGACCATGACCTGCGCCTTGGTCGGCCGGGCCGGGGAGCGGCGGTCGCCGAAGGTCAGGACGCGGGTGCCCGGGTCGGCGAAGACCGACAGGTGCAGCGCCGAGCCCGACAGGCCGGCGAGCACCTCGGCCCCGCGGACCGTCGCGACCTGCTCGGCGATCGACAGCGTCTCGGGGTGCACGACCGCGAAGCCCGCGGCGGCGAAGGTCTCGTCGAGGCGGGCGTCCTGCTCGGCGGCGGTGCGGGCCCGCTCGGAGCCGTCCGCCTCGGCGTGGAACCGGCTGCGCGAGAGGTAGACACGGCGGTCGGGACCGCGGGTGCCGACGGCCTCGGAGACCCGCCGCCACAGCCGCACGGCCTCGGGCTGCGCCCACTTCTTCAGCAGCACCGGGCGCGAGGGCACCACCAGCCGCTCGACGCGCAGCGCCCGGCCGTGGACGATGCGCAGACCGTCGGGGTCGTGGCCGGCGAGCGCGATGAGGTCGTGCTGCCACGCGGCGATCGTCGGGGTCTGCAGCGGACGACGCCGGTGGACGATGCCGCTGCGTGCGGCCGGGCGGTGCGCGAGCACTCCCGCCACGGGCCCGAGCCCGGCCGGGTCCGGCCACAGGTTGGGCAGGTGCTCGAGCAGGAAGTGCCCGAAGTGCCCGGCCCAGTGGCCGGCGTACAGCCAGGTGCCCTCGAGGCGGCGCACGTCGGTGGGGACCGGGACGGTCTCGGGGTCGGCGGCGACGGGGTTGAGCGCGTCGCCGTGCCAGCGTCGCTGCGAGGCCCGGACCAGGACGCCCTCGTGGTCGTGGACTGCGCCGCGGATCCAGCGCTGCGGCCCGGTCTCGGCGCGCAGCGGCCCGTGGCCGTACGGCGTCACGACCGCCTCGTCGACGGTGACGACCTCGACGGGGTCGCCGGTCGGCTCGTGCTCGGCCCGCGCCGGCTGCCAGCCCTCCCACACCATGCCGCGGACGCTACAAGGGCGCCCGGCCGGTCAGCGGGGCTGGGCCGGGTTGGTCGGGTCGCCGTGCGAGGGCGGGTTCATGGCCGGGCCCTCCTTGAGGGTCGCGGAGTCCTTGGACCCGCTCGGCGCACCGGCGTGCGCCTCGGGCGCGAACGCCATCGGGTCGCCGCCGCTGGTGGGGGCTCCGGCGTCGAGCTCGGAGATGCGGTGCTCGAGCACCTGCACGATCGGCAGCCGGTCGCCGTGGGCCTGCTCGTAGGCCAGCAGGGTGCGCACGCCGGTGGCGTCGAGGCTGCGGATGCGCTGGCTGAGCGCCGTGACGGGCAGGTGGTCGTAGTCGGGCAGGGGCAGTTGGTCGTGGTGCGGTGCGTCGGTCATGTCGGTCCTCCTGTGGGGATGGTCGTCGGCGGGTCGTCAGACGGTGACCGGCTTGCCGCCGGTCACGGCGATGACCTCGCCGGTGATGTAGCTGGCGGCGTCCGAGGCCAGGAACACGTAGGCGGTGGCGACCTCGGTGGGCTGCCCGGCGCGGCCCAGCGGCGTGGACTCGCCGAAGGTCTCGACCTTCTCCTCAGGCATGGTCGCGGGGATGAGCGGCGTCCAGATCGGCCCGGGCGCCACGCTGTTGACCCGGATGCCCTGCTCGCCGAGCGACTCGGCCAGCCCGCGCGTGAAGTTGGCGATGCCGGCCTTGGTGACGGCGTAGTCGAGCAGCGGCGGCGACGGCGACGACGCCTGCACCGACGAGGTGTTGATGATGCTCGAGCCGGGCGCGAGGTGGGGGAGCGCCTCGCGGCACAGCCAGAACATCGCGTAGATGTTGGTCTTCATCACCCGGTCGAGCTGCTCGGTGGTGATGTCGGGCAGGCCGCCGGGCTGCGACATCTGGTAGGCCGCGTTGTTGACCAGGATGTCGAGCCGGCCGAGCTCCTGCACGGTGCGGGTGACGGCCTCGGCGCAGAAGTCCTCGTCGCGGATGTCGCCGGGCAGCTGCAGCGCCCGGCGGCCGGCGTCGCTCACCCAGTCGGCGGTGCGCTGGGCGTCCTCCTCCTCGCCGGGCAGGTAGACGATGGCCACGTCGGCGCCCTCACGGGCGTAGGCCAGCGCGACCGCGCGGCCGATGCCGGAGTCGCCACCGGTGATCAGCGCGACCTTGCCGTCGAGCTGGTCGTGCCCGACGTAGCTGTCCTCGCCGTGGTCGGGCTCGTCACCCATCTGCGACGTGACCGAGCCGGGGTCGCCGGGCTCGGGGAGCTGCTCGCCCTCGGAGTCGGGCTGATCGTGCTGCGTGCGCGGGTCGGTCACGACGCCTCCTGGTCCCAGCGCAGCAGCGCTGCGATCGGCTGTCCGCCCAGCACGGCCTTCGGCAGCACCGACACCTTCGCCGCGGTCGCGACGGCGGCGGCCACGAGGGCGAGGTCGGCGCGCACGGGCTGCTCGGCACCGGTGCCGCCGAGCACCAGTCCGCGGTGCTGGCGAGGGTCGAGCTCCGCCTCGCTGGCGGCGGCCGGGTCGAGGAGCAGGGTGTCGACCTGGCCGCGGACGAAGGCCTCGGCCACCTCGTCGATCCCGGTGGCGACGGCGCGGCCCTGGCCGGTGCGCTCGCGCAGGTCGTGGGCCAGCGCCGTACGACGCTGCACGACGACGCCCATCAGCGCCTCGCGGATCGCCTGCTGGTGTGACTCGTCGCCGCCGTCCTCGGCGCGGGTGCCGGTCTCGAGCTCGATGAGCTCGACCGGCAGGTCGCCCAGGGCGCCGACGACGCGCGGCCGGCTCTGCGGGTCGCCGGCGAGCAGGACCAGGCCCAGACCGCGGCGGACGTGGCTCTTGATCCGGTCGGCGACGGCCTGGGCGTTCTCGGCCCAGACGTTCTCGGTGACGTGCTGGTAGCGCAGGGCCGACCAGCCGCCGACGGGCACCTTGTGCGCGTGGTGGGTCTCGCCGCCGACGCTCACGCTCTCCTCGGCCTCGGGGACGTCGGAGTCCATGACCGCGACGTCACCGCCGACGTGGTCGACGATCGCGAGGACGAAGCGCAGGGTGCTGTCGCAGTGCTCGACCCAGGCGGCCAGGTCGGGCAGCGGGCCCCACGTGGCCGTCGCGAGGTCCGCGCGGAAGCCGGCGGTCTCGGCGAGCAGGACGCCCGCGGCGCTCGCCACCACGAGGCGGGCGACGGGCGCCTGCTGCCCGGGCGGCTGGAGCAGCCGGCCGCGGACGGCGCTCACGACATCGGCGCTGGCGCCCTGCTCCTCGAGGGAGCCGACGGCGTCGCGCACGCGCAGCTCGTGCTCGTGCTCGCCGTTCTCGGAGTCGCGGGAGACGTCCACGAGCACGGTCGCGAAGGGTCCCGGTTGCTGGTACAGGTCCTGGAGTCCGGAGGTGTCCACGCGGTCCGGTGCCCGACCGGGCCCGTCTCAACTCACCACCGCGGGTGGCGTCCGCCGAGAAGACGGTGGGCTAGCGTGACAGCGTGTCGCAGACAACCCCCGCCGCCGTACGACGCCGCAGCCTCGCCCGGCTCCGACGGCAGCAGGCCCCCGTGCCGACGCCCTCCGTGCGCACCGGCCGCGGCGAGCCGCTGCTCCTGCTGCACCCCTTCACCACCTCCCACGACGTCTGGGCCGACCTCGTGCCGACGCTGTCGCAGGAGTGCGACGTCGTCGCCGCGACCCTGCCCGGCCACTGGGGCGGACCGCCGCTGCGCCGCCGTGACGTCTCGCTCTCGTCGTACGCCGACGGCATCGAGGCCCTGCTCGACGAGCTCGGCTGGGACACCTGCCACGTCGCCGGCAATTCCATCGGCGGCTGGCTGGCCTTCGAGCTGGCCAAGCGCGGCCGCGCCCGCAGCGTCACCGCGATCGCCCCCGCCGGCGGCTGGACCCGGTGGTCGCTCAACGAGATCCTCGTCGGCGCCAAGTTCATGGCGATCTACCCGCTCGCCCTGCTCGGTCACGCCCTCGGCGACACCGCCACCCGCCTGCCCGCGCGGCCGCTGGTGCTCAAGATCGTCAGCCACCGCCCGGGCCGCGTCTCGCGCGAGCGCGCCGACAACTTCATCCGCGCCTCGTCGCGCTGTCCATCGTTCTTCCCCTTCATCGTCTCCGAGCTGCGCGGCGGTGAGGTCGTCGAGGTCGTCGGCCTCGACCAGCAGGTGCCGGTGCGCCTCGTCCTGTGCGACCGCGACGTGCTGATCCCGCCCCAGCGCTACGCCGCGGCGTACGTCGACGCCATGCCCGACGCCGACGTCGTCACCCTCGAGGGCCTCGGTCACATCCCGATGTTCGAGGACCCCGACCTCGTCGCCGACACGATCCTCGAGCACGTCCGCGCCTGCAGCGCCGCACGGCACGCCGACACCGCCTGACGCCTCGTCCCCGCGATCCGGGCGAGCTCCTCAGGCTCCTCCGTCGCTTCTCAGGCGTTGCAACGGCCGAGAAGCGGATGGATCCCCGGTGAACCGGCGCTCCTGCTGGATTCGTGGGTCGGTCGGCGGGGCGGGCATGGCGACACGTCGTTCTCTTCTTAGGTTCTGAGCTGTCTAGAAAC
>JAOPXU010000258.1 GCA_025964985.1 Nocardioides sp. | reverse complement strand
GCGCCTCGACCTGTCGCGCGGGACGCCCGACCCGGCCCTGCTGCCCGACCTCGGCCCGGCCCTGCGGCGGGTCTCCGAGCGCGCGACCACGCCCGGCTACCACGAGGCGCCGGTGGTCCCCGAGCTGCGCAACGCCCTGGCCACCACCTGGCCCTACGACGTCGAGACGGTCACCGTCGTCGACGGCGCGACCGACGGCGTGGCCCGGGTGCTCGAGCAGGTCGTGTCCTACGGCGACCGCGTGGTGCTCGAGTCGCCCGGCTTCCCGCCGTTCTTCGACCTGGTCGAGGCGCTGGGTGCCGAGGTGGTCCCGGTCGAGCTCGACCGCGAGGGCGTGCGGCCCGACTCGCTGCGCCGCGCGCTCGCGACCCGCCCGGCCGCGGTGGTCCTCCAGCCGCGTGCCCACAACCCCACCGGGGTCTCGACCACGCCGGCGCGCGCGGAGGCCCTGGCCCGGCTGCTGCGGCGCTCGGGCGACGTGCCGTGGGTGGTGGAGGACGACCACTCCGGCGCGATCAGCACCGCCCCCGACGTCTCGCTCGGCGCGTGGCTGCCCGAGCGGGTGGTGCACGTGCGGTCCTTCTCCAAGACGCACGGCCCCGACCTGCGCGTCGCCGCGCTCGGCGGACCGGCCGAGCTCGTCGACGGCCTCGTGGCCCGCCGGATGCTCGGGCCCGCCTGGACCTCGCGGATGATCCAGAACATCCTGCTCGACCTGCTCACCACCTCGCGGTCGATGGACGAGGTGGCCGAGGCGCGACGCCAGTACTTCGGCCGCCAGCACGCCCTCGTCGCCCGCCTGCACGAGCACGGCGTCGACCTCGACGTCCCCGACGGCATCAACCTGTGGCTGCCGGTCCGCGACGAGCAGGCCGCCGCCCTCCACCTGGCCGCCACCGGCATCCGCGTCGCCACCGGCAGCCCGTTCCTGGCCGCCGGCTCGACCGGGTCCTTCGTGCGGGTCACCTCGGGCGTCGTACCGGCTGAGCACGCCGACGAGGTGGCGGCCGCGCTCGCCGGGGCCGCGGTGGCGGGCCGGGCATGATCCGTGGGCATGGACGCCTGCTCGACGGGGTAGGCGCGTCCGGCATGGGGGTGGTGCCATGAGCGAGATCAACCTGACGCACGCCGCGTTCTCCACCGCGATCGCCGACGTCGCGGAGGGCTCCGACCGGCTGCGCCGCGACCGCGACCGCATCGACCTGCGGGTGCGCGGGTTCCTCGGCCGGGGGTGGACGGGCGTCGCTGCCGACTCGTTCGTCGAGGCGTGGGACGACTGGAAGCTCGCCGCCGACGACGTCCTCGAGGGCCTGACGGCGATGGGCGTGCTGCTCGAGGCCGTCTACCGTGACTTCGTCGCCACCGACGAGGCGAGCCAGCAGGCGCTCGACTCGATCTCCGCCCGCATCGTCGACCGGCTGGGTCCGACGTGAGCGAGGCCGGCCGCTTCACCGTCGACGCGGGTGAGCTCGACGCCGTGATCGGCGACATCGAGCGCACCGAGGCCGCGCTGAGCACGCTCACCGACGACGTCGAGCGCCAGATCCGGGCCCTGCACCAGGTCTGGGAGGGGCTGGCCGCGGAGGCGCAGGTCGCCGCCCAGGCGGAGTGGAACGCCGGGATGCTCGCCATGCGCGAGGCGGTGGCCGACCTGCGGGCCGCGGCCCGGACGGCGCACGGCAACTACACCCGGGCCGCCGAGGCCAACGTCGCGATGTGGGAGGGCCTGGCATGAGCGTCGCCCTCGACGTCGACGCCGCCACCTACGACAGCGCCGCCGAGGCGCTCGGGACAGCGTCCGCGACCGTGCGCACGGCACACACCGACCTGACCGGTGCCCTCGCCGGCCTCGCCGCGATGGGCGGCGACGACGCGTCGTCCGAGGACTGGGTGGCCGGCTACGACCCGGCCGCCCGCGACCTCGAGGCGGCGATCGCCGACCTGGCGACCGCGTGGGGCACGCTCGCGCAGGCGGCGAGCACCTCCGGCGCCAACCACCGCGACGCCGACTCGGGCTCGGTCTACCGCGGCCCCGGCGGTGCCAGCGCCGGGCCGTCGGACGACGGGGCGCTCGGGCCGGTGTCGTCGTCCCCGCCGCCGAGCGCGCTCGGCGGCGACGCCGAGGGCATGCCCGACGGCTGGGACCTCGTCGTCGACCACCTGCAGGGCTGGACCTGGCCCAGCGCCGACACCGGCAAGCTGCGCGACGCGGCCGCGGCGTGGCGCTCGGCGGGCGGGATGCTCGGCTACACGCCGGCTGACGGGGCGACGGCCCGCGGGCTGCTGGGCGACCAGCGCTCGCCCGAGATCGCCCTGGCCACCTCGGCCATCGGCGACGTCGAGACCGCGGCGCGCGACCTCGCGTCGGCCTGCGAGGAGCTCGCGCAGGCCTGCGAGGACTACGCCACCCAGGTCGAGACGACGCGCAACACCATCAAGGGCCTGCTGCGCGACCTCGTCATCGAGATCGCCGCGACGGCGGCCGTCAGCGGCCTGGCGAGCCTGGTGACCTTCGGCGGCGCCGCTGCGGCCGGCGCGGCGGTCGCCGTCCAGCGGGCCATCAGCTGCGCCCGCCGCATCGTCGCCGCCCTGATGGCGCTCAAGGCGATCCGCGCCGCCGCGACGCTCGTGCGCTCGGTCGGCAGGATCCGCGCGGTGCGCAGCGTCCTGCAGCGCTTCCGGGGCTTCCGCGGGCGGCGTTCCCGCCCCTCCAGCACGCCAGGCGGCCCCCCGGTCAAGCCCCGGCCGACGACGCCCAGCGGCACGCACGCGCCGCCGCGGGTGAGAGGTCCGGACGGCGAGGACCTGCCGGGCGTGCCCGAGGGGGCGACCCCCGTGCGCCCGTCCGACACCGGCAAGGGCTGGATCTACGATGTGCGCGGGGCCGAGGGGCTCGACCCGCGTGTCGTCGAGGTCCGGGTGATGGACCCCGTCACCGGCGGGCCGCACCCCAAGCCCAACGGCTACGTCGTCTACCTCAACGAGGCGGGACAGACCGTCAACCCCGTCACCGGCAAGACCACCATCGGCAAGAAGGACCCCTACGCCCACATCGAGCTGCCGGGGCCCTAGCCCGGCGAAGGACGAGCACCCACCATGACCGCACAGCTGATCGACGGACTCTGGCGCCTGCCCGCGGCGTCCCTCACGAGCCCGGCCCTCGAGGCCGACCCGTTCACCGACGAGTCGGCCCTCGACGAGGCCCAGCTGCTCGACGTCCGCTTCGACGCCGTCAACGGACTCGTCGGGATCCTGCTCGAGATGCGGATGGCGATTTTGTTCAGCGAGGGCGAGGCGGCACTGGTCGTCGCCCGCTCGGTGTCGTCGCTGTCGGTCTCGGCCGACCTGGTCGGGCATCGGATCGTGCGCGGCGTCGGGGCCACGGTGACCGAGGTCCGACGCCCGCGGGTCCAGGTCGCGCTGCACCTCGGCACCCGCGGGACGGTGGCGGTCGAGGCCGGGTCGCTGTCCTGCTACCTGCTCGCGGTGCCCGGGCTGCCCGAGGCTCCGCCCGACTACGTGTCGGGCGACGAGGCCGAGGTCCAGGCGGGGCTCCCGCAGTGGCACTCGTCCTGCACCGTCCTGCAGGCCTCCCACCTCGACGCCGCCGTCCCGTGAGCGACGAGCCGCTCCTGGCGCTCACCCACGGCGACGCGGAGGCGGCGGACCTGCTGCGCCGCAACCTGGCCGCCCTGGCCGAGGACCGCCGGGGGACGCCTCTGGCGGGCCTGCTGGACGACGTCCTCGCCGGTCGCCGCCCGGCCGCCGACCTGCACGCCGACCCGGACTTCGCCGTGGTGACGCGCGAGGGTCTCACCGCCTACCGCGAGCACCTGGCGGCCCTGACGCCCGAGGAGCGCACAGCACTCCGGCGCGAGGCCGAGGGCCTCGCGCCGGAGTGACGGTCGCGCTGGCCTGCTGTCAGGCCGAGCGGGTCAGGCGGGGAAGGACCCGCCCGAGGCGGCGAGGTCGCGCAGCCACGGGGTGGGCTGGAAGCGCTCGCCGTAGGCGGCGGCCAGCTCGTCGGCCCGCTTGACGAACGCGGCCAGGCCGAGCTCGCCGTCGGTGCCCTCGTAGCCGGTCATGAACTGCGCCGCACCACC
>JAOPXU010000236.1 GCA_025964985.1 Nocardioides sp. | reverse complement strand
CGCCGAGCACGGCGGCCTGGCCCACCTGCCACGGGCGGTGCCGCCGCGGGTCGCCACCGAGCTCGCCGTCACCGGACGCCGGGTGCCGGCCGCCGAGGCGCTGTCCCTCGGGCTGGCCAACCGGGTCGTGCCCACCGGCACCTGCGGCGACGCCGCGCGTGCCTGGGCGGAGGAGCTCGCCGCCCTGCCGCCGCACGCCGTGCGGAGCACCCTGCGGGTGCTCGACCGCGGCGCCGCCGAGCCCGACCTGCTGGCCGCCGTACGCCGCCCGCACCGGGAGTACGACGACGCCCTCGTCGGCGAGTGACCTAGCTGAAGCCGGAGGGCAGCCGCGGCGTGTAGTGCTGCTCGAGCAGCGCGACCTCGTCGTCGGTCAGCTCGAGCTCGACGGCCGCGGCGGCGTCGCGCAGGTGCTGCTCCCTGGTCGGGCCGACGATGGGCGCGCTGACGACGGGGTGGCGCAGCACCCAGGCCAGCGCCACCTGCGCCATCGGTACGCCGCGCGCCTCGGCGACCTGCTGGACCGCCGCGACGACCGGCTCGTTCTCGGGCGCACGGTGGCGCTCTCCGTTGGGGTCGGCCTCCGAGCGCTTCGTCGTGCCGCCCCACGGGCGGGCCAGGTAGCCGCGCGCCAGCGGGCTCCAGGGCATGCTGCCGACGCCCTGGTGCTCGAGCAGACCGAACATCTCCCGCTCCTCCTCGCGCTGGAGCAGGCTGTACTGGTCCTGCATCGACACGAAGCGGGTCCAGCCGCCCAGGTCGGCGGCGTGCTGCATCGCGGCGAACTGCCAGGCCCACATCGAGGAGGCCCCGAGGTAGCGGACCTTGCCGGCCTTCACCACGTCGTGCAGCGCCTCCATCGTCTCCTCGACCGGCGTGTGCGGGTCGAAGCGGTGGATCTGGTAGAGGTCGACGTAGTCGGTGCCGAGGCGGGTGAGCGAGGCGTCGACCTGCTCCATGATCGCCTTGCGCGACAGCCCCGAGCCCCCCGGGCCGCCGTGCATCGAGAAGTAGACCTTGGTCGCCAGGACGACGTCCTCGCGGCGCGTGTAGGCGCGGATCGCGCGGCCGGTGACCTCCTCGGAGGTGCCGGCGCTGTAGACGTTGGCCGTGTCCCAGAAGGTGATGCCGAGCTCGACCGCCGCCCGGAACAACGGCTCGGCCGCCTCGTCGTCGAGGGCCCAGCCACCGGCGACACCGCTGGTGTCGGTGCCGAAGCTCATGCAGCCGAGCGCGATGCGGCTGACCTGCAGCCCGGAGGTGCCGAGACGGGTGGTGTCCATGACCCCAACGTAGACAGCGCTGCACCACCACCACAGGGGTGATGCGCACGCTCACCTGTTGAGGTGCTGGTCCAGACGCCGTCGACCCGTGAGACTGACTCCTGAATCAGGAGGTGCTCCATGGGGACGTCCACGTTCGCGGTCTCGAGCTCCCGTGATCTCGACTGCGTCACCGTCGTGGTCGCAGGCGACGTCGACCTGCTCAGCGTCGCCACGCTGCGCCGCTGCATCGGCGAGGCCCTCATCGACGGCTGTCGCATGCTCGTGATCGACCTGTCCGAGGTGACCTTCATCGATTCCGCCGGCCTCGGCGCCCTCGTCGCCGCTTGGAAGCGCGCCCGCGTGCTCCGCGTCGAGATGGTCGTCTGGCGCCCCTCCCACCCCGTCCTCACCGTCCTGGGCCTCACCGCCCTCGACCACGTGCTCCACGTCGACGTCCGCGACGCCCACCCCGCCGGGCACGCGGAGTCCGCACCCGCCGGCTGACGACCCGCACCGCGCGGCGCGTGGCACGATCGAGCGATGGAGCTCGTCCGGTTCGAGCGCGGCCGCCAGCGCGGACGGCGCAACCTCGGCCAGCGGCTCGAGCGCTTCCGCGACAAGCGCTGGCAGGTCGCGCAGTGCGCGCTCGCAGCCGGCATCGCCTGGTTCATCGCGCACGACCTGCTCGGCCACGAGGTCCCGGTCTTCGCGCCGATCGCGGCGGTGGTGAGCCTCGGGACGTCGTACGCCCAGCGGCTGCGCCGGGTCGTCGAGGTGACGGCCGGCGTGGCGATCGGGGTGTTCCTCGGTGACCTGCTCGTGGCCGGCCTGGGGTCCGGGGCCTGGCAGATCGCGCTGATCGTCGGGCTGGCGATGACGGCGGCGGTGCTGCTCGACGCCGGGACGCTGTTCGTCAACCAGGCGGCCGTGCAGGCGCTGTTCGTCGCCGCGCTGGCGCCGGGTGCCGGCGACTCGCTGCTGCGGTGGACCGACGCCCTCGTCGGCGGCGCGGTCGCGCTCGTGGCCGCGACCGTCGTACCGTCCGCGCCGCTGCGGCGTCCGCGCGAGCAGGCCGGCGCGGTGCTCGCCAAGGTCGGCGAGCTGCTGCGGGCGGCCTCGGAGGTCATGGTCGACGGCGACGTCGAGCGCGGCCTCGACCTCCTCGACGACGCCCGCTCCACCGACCACCTCGTGCGCCGCCTGCAGGCCGCCGCCGACGAGGGCATGGCCGTCGTCGCGTCCTCGCCGTTCCGCGTGCGGCACCGGCCCGGGATCCGGCGGGTCGCCGACATCGTCGACCCGCTCGACCGGGCCCTGCGCAGCACCCGGGTGCTGGTGCGGCAGGTCGCCGTCGGCGCCTACCGGCGCCGTCCGGTCCCCGCGGCGTACGCCGACCTCGCCGCCGACCTCGCCGCCACCGTCGACAAGATGGCCGCCGAGCTCGGCCAGGACCGCGCCCCCGACGCCCTGCGCGACGAGCTGCTCGCCCTCGGCCGGGCCACCAGCGCCGTCGACCGCGCCGACGAGATGACCGCCGAGGTCGTGCTCGCCCAGCTGCGCTCCGTCGTCGCCGACCTGCTCATGCTCACCGGGCTCGGTCAGCTCGAGGCCACTGACGCGTTGCCTCCGCCGCCGCGGTGAGGGGCGGGCACCGCTCGGGATTTCCCCGGTCGGCCGGGGAAATCCCGGCCAGGGCCGGCAGCCGTCAGAGCAGACGCCGCAGCGCCGGCTCCTGCTCGACCAGCCACGGGCTGAGCGCCCAGGGCGCCCGCTCGACGACGGACAGCAGGTCGTCGACGGCGACCCACTTCAGCTCGGCGACCTCGTCGGGGTTGGCGACGGGCTCGCCGACGGCCTCGGCGGTGAAGACGGGACAGACCTCGTTCTCGACGATGCCCGCGGCGTCGACGGCGCGGTAGCGGAAGTCGGGCAGCAGGGGCTGGGGGTCGGTGACCTCGAGGCCGAGCTCGTTCCGGGCGTGGCGGCGCACGGCGTCGGCGAAGGTCTCGCCGGGGCGGGGGTGGCCGCAGAAGGAGTTGGTCCACACGCCGGGCCAGGTCTTCTTGGACAGCGCCCGGCGGGTGACGAGGGTGCGGCCGGCGGCGTCGCGCAGGTGGCAGGAGAAGGCGAGGTGGAGCGGGGTGTCGGTCGAGTGGACCGTGGCGCGCGGGGCGGTGCCCATCGGCGTACCGGCCTCGTCGAGGAGGACGACCACGTCAGCGGGGTCGAGGTCGTCAACAGGGGAGGCCGCCATGCCCTCCACCCTGTCACCCTGACCAGGGGTGCCAGATCACCCCTCCCAACGAGGGTGAGGCGCCCTGCGGCGGTCACCGGGTAGACCTGGTCTGCTGCACCGTCCGTCCCTGGCGGCAGACACCCGACAGACAAGGACCGTCATGCGCATCGTCATCACCGGGGCGACCGGCAACCTCGGCTCGGCCGTCGTACGCCGGCTCCGCGACGACCACGACCTCGTCGGCCTCGCGCGCCGCGTGCCCGCCGCGAAGGCCGGCGACCCCGAGTGGCGCAGCGTCGACCTGACCGACGCCGCCAGCCCGGCCGACCTCGACGCCGCGTTCGAGGGCGCCGACGCCGTGGTCCACCTGGCCTGGGGCTTCCAGCCCTCGCACCGCCCCGACAAGCTCGAGGAGCTGGGCGTCGGCGGCACCCGCCGGGTGCTGGAGGCGGTCGAGCGGGCCGGCGTCCCGCACCTGGTGCACCTGTCGTCGCTGGGCGCCTACGCGCCGCACCGAGACGACGTCCCGGTGCGTGAGGACTACCCGACGACCGGCGTCCCGACGTCGATGTACAGCAACCACAAGGTCGCCGCCGAGCGGCTGCTCGACGCCCACGAGGCCGCCGGCACCGCCCCGCTCGTGACCCGGCTGCGTCCCGGGCTCGTCGGCCAGCGGGTCGCGGGCAGCGCGCTGCTGCGCTACGGCGTACCCGGGTTCGTGCCCGCCCGCGTGCTCGGCCACCTGCCGGTGCTGCCGATCGACCGCGGCCTGGCGATCTCCGTCGTCCACGCCGACGACGTCGCCGACGCGGTGGCCAAGGTGCTGGAGCAGAAGGCCGGCGGGGCGTTCAACCTGTCGACCGAGCCGCCGCTGACCGCGCAGATCATGGCCGACGTGTTCGGCGCCAAGCTCGTCCACGTGCCGTCGTCGGTGCTGCGCGCGACGGTCAACGCGTCGTGGCGGGCCCGGGTCCAGCAGCTCGACCCGGGCTGGATCGACCTCGCGTTCGCCCTGCCGCTCCTCGACAGCACCCGCGCGCGCGACGAGCTCGGCTGGCAGCCGATCCACGACGCCCGGCAGGTCTTCACCGAGATCGTCGCCGGCATGTCGCACGCCGAGTCCGGCTCCACCGAGGTGCTGCGCAAGCGCAGCGTCCCGCAGGTGCTCGGGGACGCCGTGCGCCGCGGCCCGGTCAGCCTCCGGTCCCACCCGTGACCACCGACGCGGTCCCGACGACGGGCGGCACCCTGCCCGCCCTCGCCGTGGCCGCGCACGGCGGCCCCTGCATGGCCGTCACCACCCTGGCGGCGTTGCTGGCCGTGGCCGCCGACCTCGACCTCACGACCGGGGTCGTCGTCACCGCCGCCGTGTTCTCCGGCCAGCTGACCATCGGCTGGGGCAACGACCTGCTCGACGCCCGCCGCGACGCCGTGGTCGGGCGCACCGACAAGCCCCTCTCCGACGGCCGGCTCGACCCGGCGCTGGTGCGCGGCTGCCTGGTCGCCGCCGCGGTCGCCTGCGTCGTGCTGTCGGTGGCCGTGGGCTGGCGCAGCGCCCTGGTCCACCTCGTCCTGCTGGTCGGCATGGGCCACGCCTACAACCTCGGCCTCAAGGCCACCGCGCTCTCGTGGCTGCCCTACGCCGTCGCCTTCGGCAGCCTGCCCGCCGTCGTCTCGCTCGCCGGTCCCGACGGGGCCTGGCCGGCCTGGTGGCTGATGGCCGCCGGTGCCTCGCTCGGCGTCGGCGCCCACCTGCTCAACACGCTGCCCGACCTGGCCGACGACGCGCGCACCGGCGTGCGCGGCCTGCCGCACCGCATGGGCGAGCAGGCCTCGCGGGTCGCGGCGGCCGTCGTGCTGGCCGGCGCCTCCGCGCTCGCGGTGCTCGGCCCCGGCGACCCCCACCCGCTCACCTGGGCCGCGCTCGGCCTGGTCGCCGTGCTGGCCCTGGTCGCCGCCACCGGCAGCGGCCGTACGCCGTTCCGCGCGGCCGTCGTCATCGCCCTGGTCGACGTCGTCCTGCTCGTGGCCGCCGGATGAGCGACCTCGTGATCGTCGGCGCCGGTCCGGCCGGGGCCTCCGCCGCGCTCGGCGCCCTGTCCGTCGACCCGTCGCTCGACGTGCTGCTGCTCGACCGCTCGACGTTCCCGCGCGACAAGGCCTGCGGCGACGGCGTCGCGCCGCACGTGCTCGACCTGCTCGCCGAGGTCGGTGTCACCGGCCTGCTCGACGACCGCACGCCCGTCACCCACCTGCACCTGCGGCGCGGGCCGCGCGACGTCGTCCGGGAGATGCAGCGGCCGGCCTACGTCGTGCCGCGCCAGGTGCTCGACGCCCGGCTCGTCGAGGCCGCCCAGGCCGCCGGCGCGCGGCTCGAGCAGCGGCGGGTCAAGGACCTCGCCGAGCTGCCCCACGACGCGGTCGTGGTGGGCGCCGACGGCGCCCACTCCGTCATCCGGCGCTCGCTCGGGCAGCCGCGCGGGCGCACCGCCCTGGCCATCCGCGGCTACGCGCCGACGCCCGTCGAGCAGCGCGGTCACCAGCTCATCGTCTTCGCCGGGGGCGAGCAGCCGGCGTACGCCTGGTCCTTCGACCGCGGCGACGGCCTCGCCAACGTCGGCTACGGCCAGCTCCTGCGTCCGAAGCGGCAGGCGCCGACGCGCGCCCACCTGATGCAGCGCCTCGAGGAGCTCCTGCCCGGCAGCACCGGCGCGGGCGTCGACTGGGTCGGCCACCAGCTGCCGCTGTCGTCGGCGCGCTGGCACCCCTCGGACGGCCGGGTCCTGCTCGTCGGCGACGCCGCCGGGCTGATCAACCCGATGACCGGCGAGGGCATCTTCTACGCCGTCGCCACCGGCATCGCCGCCGGCCGCGCCGCCGCGGCTGCTCTGGGGGCCGGCGACCCGTCGAGCGCCGGGCGATGCCACCGCGAGGCCACCAAGCCGATCCTGTCGTGGCACCTGCGCCACACCGCCGCGGCGGCCCGGCTGTGCCGCTCCAGCCGGGTGCTCGAGGCGGGCCTGCGAGCATCGGCACGTGACCAGCGGGTGTTCGACGACCTCGTCGAGCTCGGGCTGGCCCGCGGCCGCATCACTCCACGCCTGACCGCCGGGCTCGCCCGGTCCCTCGTCGGCGCCGCCACCTCCCGCGCCACCGTGTCCACCAAGGAGTCCTGACCATGCACGTGCTGTCCGTCCGCGGAGTCCTGCCGGAGCACCGCTACCAGCAGGAGGAGATCACCGAATCGTTCATCAGCCGGATGATGAGCGCCAAGGTCAACCGCCGCGTGGTCGAGCGCTTCCACGGCAACGCCGGCGTCAAGACCCGCCACACGGCGCTCCCGCTCGAGGACTACGCCGGGCTGGCGGACTTCGGTGCCTCCAACGACGCCTTCATCGAGGCCGGCGTCGCGCTCGGCTCGCGCGCCGTGGTCGACGCGCTCAAGGCCGTCGACCTGGCCCCGGCCGACGTCGACCTGATCATCAGCGCCACCGTCACCGGCCTGGCCGTGCCGTCGCTCGAGGCGCGCGTCGCGGCCACGATCGGCCTGCGCGAGGACGTCATCCGGGTGCCGCTCGTCGGCCTCGGCTGCGTCGCCGGTGCGGCCGGCGTCGCCCGGCTGCACGACTACCTCGTCGGCCACCCCGACGCCGTGGCGGTGCTGATGTCGGTCGAGCTGTGCTCGCTCACGCTGCAGCGCGACGACGTCTCGATCGCCAACCTCGTGGCCAGCGGGCTCTTCGGCGACGGTGCTGCCGCCGTCGTCGCCGTGGGCGCCGAGCGCGCCGCGATGATGCTCGACCCCGACCGCGGCGTGCAGCCCGAGGTGCTCGCCGCGACCAGCCGCCTCTACCCCGACTCCGAGCGCACCATGGGCTGGGACGTCGGCGCCGGCGGCCTCAAGATCGTCCTCGACAGCAGCGTCCCCGACCTCGTGCGCCACTACGTCGGCGGCGACGTCGACCGCTTCCTGGCCCAGCACGACCTGACCCGCGCCGACATCGAGTGGTACGTCGCCCACCCCGGCGGCCCCAAGGTGCTCGAGGCCATGGCCGACGCCCTCGAGGTGCCGCGCGAGGCCCTCGGCGTCACCTGGGACTCCCTGTCGCGCATCGGCAACCTGTCGTCGGCGTCGGTGTTGCACGTCTTCGCCGACACCCTCGCCGACCACCCGCCGCGGCGCGGCTCCTACGGGCTGATGCTCGCCATGGGGCCCGGCTTCTGCTCCGAGCTCGTGCTGCTGCGCGCGTGACGGGGGCATGATCACCCGATGAGCGTCGAGGTCCTGTTCACCGTCGTGGTGCTGCTGGTCGGCGTCGAGCGCCTGGCCGAGCTGGTGGTCTCCAAGCGCAACGCCGCCTGGTCGTTCGCCCGCGGCGGCGTCGAGACCGGCCGCGAGCACTTCCCGTTCATGGTCGTGCTCCACACCGGCTTCCTGCTCGGCGCGCTCGTCGAGGTGTGGGTGCGCCGGCCCGACCCGCCGGCCCTCCTCGTCGGGTCGATGCTGGCCCTGGCCGTGGCCAGCCAGGTGCTGCGCTGGTGGTGCATCACCACGCTCGGCCCGCGCTGGAACACCCGCGTGATCGTCGTGCCCGGGCTCGCCCCGGTGACCAGCGGTCCCTACCGCTTCCTGTCCCACCCCAACTACGTCGCCGTCGTCGTCGAGGGCGTCGCCCTGCCGCTGGTCGGCGGCGCGTGGATCACCGCGCTCGTCTTCACCGTCGTCAACGCCGGGCTGCTCGTCGTCCGGATCCGCGTCGAGAACCAGGCCCTGGCAGGACTGCCCGCGTGACCCTCGACCTGATCGTCGCCGGCGGCGGACCCGCGGGCCTGGCCACCGCCCTGCACGCCGCCCGCGCCGGGCTGTCGGTGCAGGTGCTCGAGCCGCGCAGCGGCGTCATCGACAAGGCCTGTGGCGAGGGGCTCATGCCCGGTGCCCTTGCCGCGCTGGCCGAGATCGGCGTCGACCCGGCCGGGCACCCGATCGCCGGGATCACCTACTGCGCGCCGGGCCGACAGGTCACCGCAGCGTTCCGCGAGGGCCCCGGGCGCGGCGTACGCCGCACCGTGCTGCACGCCGCCCTCCACCAGGCCGTCGCCGCGGCCGGTGTCGAGGTGGTCCGGGCGCCGGTGCGCCGGATGAGCCAGGACGCCGACGGCGTCGAGATCGACGGCCGCCGGGCGCGCTACGTCGTCGCGGCCGACGGCCTGCACTCCCACCTGCGCCGCTCGCTCGGCCTCGACCGCGAGCACCACGGGCCCGCCCGCTACGGACAGCGCCGCCACTACGCCCTCGCGCCCTGGACCGACCACGTCGAGGTCCACTGGGCCCGCGACGCCGAGGCCTACGTGACCCCGGTCGCCGCCGACCTCGTCGGCGTCGCCGTGCTCTCGACCACCCGGCGCTCCTACGACGACCACCTCGCCGCCTTCCCGCAGCTCGTCGAGCGCCTCGCGGCCGCCGAGCGGGCCAGCGACGTGCGCGGCGCCGGACCCCTGCGCCAGGGCGCGCGGCGGCGTACGGCGGGTCGGGTGCTGCTGGTCGGCGACGCCGCCGGCTACGTCGACGCGCTCACCGGCGAGGGCGTCGCGCTGGCGCTGGGACAGGCCGGGGCCGCCGTCCGCGCGATCGCCGTCGACGACCCCCAGGCCTACGAGGCCGACTGGCGCCGGCTCACCCGGCGCTACCGCTGGCTGACCGGCGGGCTCGTCGCCGCCACCACGCCCCGCCGGATCCGCGGCGCCGTCGTGCCCGCGGCACAGGCGCTGCCGCCGGTCTTCGGCGCAGCGGTCAACGCACTCGCGCGCCCAGTGGGTACCTAGGCCGCATGCCACTGTGGGTGCAGGCCGCGCTGTGGGGCCTGCTGTCCGGCGGCACCCTCGTCGTCGGAGCCGCGATCGCCTGGTGGGTGCGCGTCCCACGACTGGTCATCGCCAGCGTCATGGCGTTCGGCGCCGGGGTGCTGATCTCGGCGCTGTCGTTCGAGCTGGTCGACGAGGCCGACCGCACCGGCGGCCTCGGCGCGACGGTCGGCGGCCTCGCGCTCGGTGCGGCGGCGTACGTCGCGGCCAACGTCGTCCTCGCGACCCGCGGCGCCCGCCACCGCAAGCGCTCCGGCGACGAGCAGCCCAGCGAGGACGAGCAGTCCGGCAGCGGCGCCGCCATCGCGGTCGGGGCGCTGCTCGACGGCATCCCCGAGTCGACGGTGCTCGGCCTCTCGCTGACCTCCGGCGACGGGGTCGGCGTCGCCGTCCTCGCCGCCATCGCCATCTCCAACCTGCCCGAGGGCCTCTCCAGCGCCGCCGGCATGAAGCGCAGCGGCCGCAGCGCCGCCTTCGTCTTCGGCGTCTGGGGTGCGATCGCGGTGGCCAGCGGCCTGGCCGCCCTGCTCGGCTACACCCTGCTCGACGGCGCCTCGCCCGAGGCCGTCGCGCTCATCACCGCCGTCGCCGCCGGCGCGATCCTCGCCATGGTCGCCGACACGATGGTGCCGGAGGCGTTCGAGCGCACCCACGTCTTCACCGGGGCGCTGTGCGCCGCAGGATTCATCGTGGCGTTCGCGATCAGCCGGGCCTGACGGGCCTGCGGTCGAGTGGTCTCGTGACGGTCGCGGCGCGACCTCCTCGACCGACATGTGCCCCCGCCGTCCGGCCACCCTCCACCCCTTCGGGCGAGGTCAATCCACCGAGGGGTGGGGTGTGGGGGGCCCGGGGGTGGCACGGTCGTCCCACACGCGTCGGGTGACCGCTGGCCATCCCGACCGCCGGCCAGGGCGAGTCTTCACGCCCGGCCACCTCGCAGCGAGGACTCGGGCGCCAGCCGCCGGTGTCCCGCTCACCGACGACTGCCCAGCAACCCAGCGCGACGACGCGCGGAACGGACCACCCATGACCGCGATCCTGTTCGGCTCCATCAGCACCCTGGCCGACACCTCCGAGATCCAGCGCGACGCGTTCAACGCCGCGTTCGCCGAGCACGGCCTCGACTGGAACTGGGACCAGGAGGAGTACGCCGGCCTGCTCGAGGCCAGCGGCGGTCGCGACCGGGTCGCGGCCTACGCCGCCGACCGCGGCGAGGAGGTCGACGCCGACGCGGTGCACGCCACCAAGTCGAAGATCTACCAGGAGACGCTGGCCCGCACCGAGATCGAGCCGCGCGAGGGCGTCGTCGACACCATCGAGGCCGCGAAGTCCGAGGGCTACAAGCTCGGCCTGGTCACCACGACGTCGGCCGACAACGTGGCCGCGCTGGGCCGTGCGCTGTCCGGCAAGGTCTCCTTCGCCGACCTCGACGTGGTCGTCGACGTCTCCAAGGTGGGGGCCCGCAAGCCCGACGCCGAGGCCTACAGCTACGCCCTGCAGCAGCTCGGCGAGGACGCCTCCGACTGCGTCGCGATCGAGGACAACCTGGGCGGCGTCGAGTCGGCCCGCGCGGCCGGCGTACCGGTGGTGGCGTTCCCCAACGGCAACACGGTCACCCACGACTTCGGGGCCACGCCGCGCGTCGAGGCGCTCGAGCTGACCGACCTGCGCGCCGCCGCGACCGTCTGATGACGACGAATCCCACGGCCCGCCTCACCGCCACGGACACCACCTTCCGCATCGAGGCCTACGAGAAGATCGACTACACGCTCGAGTACGTCGCCGGCGTCTTCGACGTCGACAACACCGAGCTCGCCGACACGTTCCGCGACCAGGGCCGCTGCCTGATGGTCGTCGACGAGAACGTCCTGCGTCTGCACGGCGACGCCGCCACGACCTACTTCCGGACCCACGGGATCGAGCTCAGCGTCGTCCCCGTGCGCATCGCGGAGACGGCGAAGTCCCTGCGCACGCTGGAGAAGATCGTCGACGCGTTCGCCGAGTTCGGCCTCAACCGCAAGGAGCGGGTGCTCGTCGTCGGCGGCGGCCTGACCACCGACGTGGCCGGGTTCGCGTGCGCTGCCTACAAGCGCAGCACCGACTACATCCGCATCCCGACGACGCTGATCGGCCTCATCGACGCGAGCGTCTCGATCAAGGTCGGCGCCAACCATGGCAAGCACAAGAACCGCCTCGGCGCCTACCACGCCTCGAAGAAGGTCTTCCTCGACTTCTCGCTGCTGCGCACGCTGCCGGTCGACCAGGTCCGCAACGGCATCGCCGAGATCATCAAGATCGCGACGGTCTCGCACCTCGAGATCTTCGAGTCGCTCGAGAAGTACGCCGACGACCTGCTGACGACGTCGTTCGGCCACGCGGTCGGGTCCGAGCACCTGCGCGAGGTCGCCGACCGGATCACCTACGACGCGATCCACACGATGCTCGAGCTCGAGGTGCCCAACCTCCACGAGATCGACCTCGACCGGGTCATCGCCTACGGCCACACCTGGAGCCCGACGCTCGAGCTGACGCCCGACCCGCCGCTGTTCCACGGCCACGCGATCAGCGTCGACATGGCGTTCTCGGCGACGATCTCCGAGCAGCGCGGCTACATCAGCACCGCCGAGCGCGACCGGGTGCTCGGGCTCTTCAGCTCGGTGGGCCTGGCGATCGACAGCCCGTTCTTCACCGGCGACCTGCTGGAGCGGGCGACCCCGTCGATCATGCAGACCCGCGACGGCCTCCTGCGCGCGGCGGTGCCCGCCCCGATCGGCACGTGCCGCTTCGTCAACGACCTCACCGTCGAGGAGCTCACGCAGATCCTCGAGGTGCACAAGGCCGTGTGCGCGGGCTACCCGCGCGGCGGCGAGGGCGTCGAGCAGTACACCGCCCGCGAGTCGTGACGACCGCCACCGCTCGGCCGGTCACGCCGATCGGGATCGCCGCCGCCCTGCTGGCCTCCGTGGAGGCCCGGCTCGACGGCGTCGACCCCGACGTGCGTGCCGACCTGGCGCGCGCCCGGGCGCTGGTCGCCGGGCTCGACGACTACGTCGGGCGCTGCACCACGCCGGCCTCGCACGACCTCGACGCGCTCGAGGTCCGCACCCGCGCCGAGGTCTGGGACGCCGGGCTCGAGCAGGAGATGCTCTCGGGCCACGTCGAGGGCGCCTTCCTGCGGATGCTGGTCGGGATGACGCGCGCCCGCCGGGTCCTCGAGGTCGGGATGTTCACCGGCTACTCGGCGCTCGCCATGGCCGAGGCCCTGCCGGCGGACGGCCGCCTGGTCGCCTGCGAGCTCGACGAGCACGCCGCTGCCGTCGCCCGGGGCGCGTTCGCCTCGGCGACCGCGGGGGCGCTCGTCGACGTACGCGTCGGTGACGCCGCCGCCACCCTGTGCCAGCTCGCCGACGCGGGGGAGCAGTTCGACCTGGTCTTCGTCGACGCCGACAAGGCCGGCTACGCCGGCTACCTGGACACGGTCCTCGACCTCGACCTCCTCGCCCCCGGCGGCGTGGTCGCGGTCGACAACACCCTGCTGCAGGGGGAGCCGTGGGCGGCGCTGGCGCCCTCGAGCAACGGGTCGGCCATCGCCGCCTTCAACGCCCGCCTGGCCGCCGACGAGCGCGTGGAGCAGGTGCTGGTGCCGTTGCGGGACGGCGTGACCCTGGTCCGGCGCGTCGCGTGACCCCCACCGCCGCCCGCCTCAAGTCCCTCGCCGCGATCGTGGCGCTGGAGGCGACGCTGCCGCTCAACCTGCTGCTCGTCGGGGCGGCCGTACTGCGCCGCGGCGAGCGTGCGCTGGCGGCACCCGAGCCGGGTGCGCGGCGCACGGTCCTGGTCAGCGGGGCCAAGATGACCAAGGCGCTCGTGCTGGCCCGGCTGCTGCACTCCGCCGGCCACCGGGTGGTGCTGGTCGAGACCGCCCGCTACCGCTGGACGGGGCACCGCTTCTCCAACGCCGTGGACGCGTTCCACGTCGTGCCCGACCCGACGTCGCCCGACTACGCCGAGGCGTTGCTGCGCATCGTCAAGGAGGAGGACGTCGACGTCTGGGTGCCGGTCTCCAGCCCCGCGTCGAGCCTGCCCGAGGCGCAGGCGGCCGAGCGGCTCGAGGGCCACTGCGAGGTGGTCCACCTCGACACCGACACGTTGCGCCGCGTCGATGACAAGCACGCGTTCGCCGAGATGGCCGCCGCGGTCGGGCTCGCGGTGCCGGTCACCCACCGGATCACCGATCCCCAGCAGGTGCTCGACTTCGACTTCGCCGCCCACCCCGGGCCGTGGGTGCTCAAGAGCATCCCCTACGACCCGGTGCGCCGCCTCGACCTGACGCCGCTGCCCCGCCCCACGCCGGCCGAGACCGCCGACTTCGTGCGCGACCTGCCGATCTCGCCCGAGCAGCCGTGGATCCTGCAGGAGCTGCTGCGCGGCACCGAGTGGTGCACCCACGGCACCGCCCGCGACGGCCGGCTGCAGGTCTACGTCTGCTGCCGGTCCTCGGCCTGGCAGCTCACCTACGAGCACGTCGAGCACCCGGCCATCCGGGCCTGGGTCGAGCGGTTCGTCTCCGCCCACGGCCTGACCGGCCAGGTGTCGTTCGACTTCATGGAGGACGCCGACGGCGTCGTCCGTGCGATCGAGTGCAACCCGCGCACCCACTCCGCCATCACCCTGCTGGCCGGTCGCCCCGAGGTGGCCGGGGCCTACCTCGACGACGGCGCCGCCGCGGTCGAGCCGCCGGTCGGCGGGCGCCCGACGTACTGGCTGCACCACGAGCTGTCGCAGGCCCTGCGCCACCCCTCGACCGCCCCCGGGCGGCTGCGCACGATCGCGGGCGGCACCGAGGCCGTGCTCGACGGCCACGACCCGCTGCCGTTCCTCGCGCTGCACCACCTGCACCTGCCGTCGCTGCTGTGGGGCAACCTGCGCGCGGGCCGGCCCTGGCTCAAGGTCGACGTCAACATCGGCAAGCTCGTCGAGCCGGCGGGGGACTGACGTGCGCCTGCTCCACCTCACCGGCTCCGCCGTCGACCCGCTGCTCGACGACGTGTCGCGGCTCTACGCCCGCGGCTGCCTCGACGCGATCCGTGCTGGCGGCGCCCAGCACGACCACGTCGTCGCCCACGTCTCCCCGGGCGGCGCCTGGCGCTTCCCGGCCTCGCTCGACGACGCCGCGCTGGCCGCCGCCCCCGCGCTGACCTTTGCCGAGGCCGTCGCCCACCTGGCCGACCTCGACGTCGACGCCGCGCTGCCGCAGATGTTCTGCCGCCCCGGCATGACGACCTACCGCGGGCTGCTCGACCTGCTCGGCGTCCCGTGGGTCGGCAACGCGCCCGAGGTGATGGCGCTGGGCGCCGACAAGCCGCGCGCCTCCGCGGTCGTCGCCGCGGCCGGCGTCGCCGTACCGGCCTCGCAGGTCGTGCGCCCCGGCGACCCGCTCCTCCTCGACCTGCCCGTGGTCGTCAAGCCGGCCGACGCCGACAACTCGCTCGGCGTGACGCTGGTGCGCGAGCCGGCGGCGTACGACGACGCCGTGCGCTCGGCCTGCGAGCACAGTGACCGGGCGGTCGTGGAGACCTACGTCGAGCTGGGTCGTGAGGTGCGGTGCGGCGTGGTCGAGGTCGGCGACGTGCTGGTCTGCCTGCCGCTGGAGGAGTACGCCGTCGACGCGGCCACCAAGCCGGTGCGCGACCACGACGACAAGCTGCGCCGCGACGACTCCGGCGACCTGGGCCTGGTCGCCAAGGACGCCGCGCACGCCTGGATCGTCCCGGTCGACGACCCGCTCACCGCCCTCGTCCACGAGGCCGCGCTCCGCGCCTACGACGCCCTCGGCTGCCGCCACCACGGCCTCTTCGACTTCCGCGTCGACCCGGCCGGCACGCCGTTCTTCCTCGAGGCCTCGCTCTACTGCTCCTTCGCCCCGACCTCGGTGGTGGTCGTGATGGCCGAGGCCGCCGGGATCCCGCTGGCGGCGCTGTTGCAGGCTTCTCTCGCCCACGTCGTCCCCGAACCCGTTCCCGTCCCCGACCTCGAGAGGTGATGACCGTGCAGACCGACATCCTCGACCCCGTCGGCGTCCGCGTGAGCGGCGTCCAGGTCGCCGACGACCCGACCGCGCTGGTCGCCGACCTGCGTGGGCTGCTCGCCGAGCACGGTGTCGCCGTGCTGCCCGGCCAGGTGCTCGACGACGACCAGTTCCTGGCGTTCCTGCGCGGCTTCGGTGACCTGGCGTTCACCGAGGGGGAGACGCCGCTCGACAGCCACCCCGACCTCAACGTGATCAGCAACGTCGGCCGCTGGGACTCCGGCGCCCCGCCGAAGAGCTCGTTCCACGTCGACACCAGCTACGTCAGCCGGCCGCCGTCCTACACCGCGCTGCGGGCGGTCACGGTGCCCGCGCAGGGCGGGGCGACGCAGTTCACCAACCAGTACCGCGCCGCCGAGACGCTGCCCGACGACCTGCGCCGCCGCGTCGAGGGCCGCACGATCACCCACGTGGTCACCGGCGTCGAGCCCGGCGACGGCGAGACCGAGGCCGAGCACCCGATCCTTCGCCCCCACCCCGTCACCGGCCGCGAGGCGCTCTACCTGACCACGCCGGCGCGCTGCCGGTCGGTGAGCGGGCTCGACCGGGCCGAGGGCGACGCGCTCGTGCAGGAGCTGCTCGCGCACTCCACCCGCCCCGACAACACCTACGCCCACGCCTGGGCGCCCGAGGACCTGGTGGTCTGGGACAACGCGTGCGTCCTGCACCGCGCCGACCACGCCGGCGTCGTCGGTGACCGGGTGATGCACCGCGGCATGGTCGCGTCGTACGGGTGAGCCGCCAGCCAGTCGGACTCCGGTCGAGGCGCCCCACCGTCCCCTCCGCCCACCGGGTCCCCGTCCACCTCGTGCTCGGCGACGCCCGCCACGGGGTCTCCCGGTACGCCGCCGAGGTGGCCGCCGCGTGCGGCGCGCGCGTCGTCACCGACGTGGCCGGGCTGCAGTCGCTCGACGACCCGGTCCACCTCCACCTCACCGACCGGCTGCTCGGCGCGACTCCCGACGCTGCAGCCGCACGGGTCGAGCAGCTGGCCCGCGACGTCGCGCTGACGGTCACGCTGCACGACGTGCCGCAGCCGACCGACGGGCCGGTGTTCGCGGCCCGCGCGGCGGCGTACGGCCGCATCGTGCGGGCGGTGCGTGCCTGGACGACCAACTCCGAGCACGAGCGCCTGCTCGTCGAGCGCTGGTGCGACGCCGACGCGGTCGGCACGACGATCCCGTTGCCCGTGCCCCGGCCCACCCGCATGCAGCCCGGCGACGGCGCGAGCGCCGACCCGGCGCCGGTGCTCGGGGTGTTCGGGTTCGTCTACCCCGGCAAGGGCCACCGGCAGGTCGTGCGGGCCGCCGCCGCCCTGCGGCGCACCGGCACCGCGGCGAGCGTGCTCGTCGTCGGCGGTGCCGCACCCGGTCACGACGACGACGTCGAGGACATCCGGCGGCTGGCCGGGGCCCGCGACGTGCCGATCGAGGTCACCGGCCACCTCGACGACGACGAGGTGACCCACCGGCTGCGCTCGGTCGCGGTCCCGGTCGTCGCCCACCGCAACGTCTCGGCCTCCGGCAGCCTCAACACCTGGCTCGCCGCCGGACGCCGCCCGCTCGTGCGCGACGGCTCCTACGCCCGCGAGGTGGCCGCCCTGCGCCCCGACACCGTCACGCTGTTCCGCGACGACACCCTCGCCGACGCGGTCGCGGCGGCCCTGCTCCGACCGGGCTCGACCTGGGCGCGGCCCGGCACCGACCTGCGTCCTCACCTCGACGACACCGCCCGGGCCTACGGCGCCTGGTGGCGGGACACGCGGTGAGGCCGCCGTTCGGCGACACCGTGCCCGGCAACCGCTGGGACCTCGCCGCCCCGCCCGAGCCGGGCACGCGCGACCTGCGGGTCTCGGTCGTCGTCACCCACTACGAGCAGCCCGACGAGCTCGCCCGCACCCTGCACGCCCTGGGCCGTCAGACGCGCTTGCCGTTCGAGGTCGTGGTGAGCGACGACGGCTCGCGCGTCGCGCCCACGGTGCCGGACGGCGTACGGCTGGTGCGGCAGGAGGACGACGGGTTCCGCGCTGCGGCCGCCCGCAACCTCGGCGTCGCCGCGACCACCGGTGAGCTGCTGGTGCTGCTCGACGCCGACACCACGCCCGAGCCGGGCCTCGTCGAGGCCCTGGTCGACCTGCCGTCGCGGCTGCCCGAGAGCCTGGTGGTCGGACGCCGGCGCCACGCCGCCCTGGCCGGCGTGCCGACCGACGCGGCCGTCGAGGACGCCGGCCCGCACCACGAGCTGCCCGAGCCGGCCTGGCTGGGCGATGCCTACCGGCGCACGCAGGACCTGCTGCACGCCGACCACACCAGCCACCGCTACGTGATCTCGGCCGTGCTCGGCTGCACGCGCTGGTGGTGGGACGAGCTGGGCGGCTGCGACCCGTCGTTCACGACCTACGGCGGCGAGGACTGGGAGCTCGCCCACCGCGCCTGGCTGGCCGGGGGACTGCTGGCCCACCGGCGCGACGCGGTCGCCTGGCACGACGGGCTCGACGCCGGTGCGCGCGAGCGGTGCGACGACGCGTTGCTCGCCGAGACCAGCGCCGTGGCCGACCGGGTCGCCGCCCCCGGTACCGGCTGGCGGGGGCTGCTGCGCGGACCGGCCGACCTGGTCGTCACCTGCGCGCCCCACCTGCGCGGCGCCGAGCTGCTGGCCACCGTCGACAGCCTGCTGGCCGCCGTCCCGACCGCGCGGATCCTGCTGCCCCGCGACCGGCACGAGCAGCGCGCGCTGGTCGGCGACGACCCCCGCGTCGTCGACACCCACCCCGACGTCGCCCGTCTGCGGCTCGACCTGCGGTGCGGCGCCCTGGCCCGTGCCGCCGACTGGCAGGCGGCGCTCGAGGGGCTGCAGGGCCTCGACGGTCACGGCGTCCGCGACCTCGGCGTCGGCACCCTCACCGACCTGCGCCTGGAGCGCCGGGCCGAGCGCTGGGGCCGGCCCGAGCTGCTCTCGCCCCATCCCTCGCCAGACACCCACCTCACGCCGTGGCGCCCCGACCTCGTCCTGGAGGCCTGGCTGGGCGGCTGGGCCCCGTGACCGCCGTCGATCTGCCCACGCTGGTCGTCGTCGGCAACTGCCAGGCCGAGTCGCTGCGGCTGCTCCTCGACGGCGACGACGTCCACACCGTGCGCGTCCCGCCGCTGCACGAGCTGGAGCCGGCCGACGTGACGTCGCTCGTCGAGCTCCTCGGGCGCACCGAGCTGTTCGTCAGCCAGCCCGTCGGCGCCGACTACCGCGGCCTGCCCGTCGGCACCGAGCAGCTGGTCGCCCACCTGCCGCCCGGCGCGCGCACGGCGCTGGTCCCGCCGGTGCGCTACGCCGGCCTGCACCCCCACCACCTGCTCGTCCACCCGCCCGGACTCGAGCGCCCCGACCCGCCGGCCGTGCCCTACCACGACGTCCGCACCGTCCTGGCCGCATCCGGACGCCGGGCCGACGCGCCCCTGACCGTCGAAGCCGTGCGGGCCGTCGCCGCTGCCTCGGTCGCCGAGCTTGAGCGGCGCGAGCAGCTCCACGGCACCGTCCGCGTCAGCGACCTGCTCGCCCGTCCGGTCGCCGACTCCATGCGCACGATCAACCACCCCGGCAACACCGTCCTCGAGCCGCTGGCCGCCCGGCTGCGCGAGGCCCTCGGCCTGCCCCCGCGCCCGCCCGGCGTACGACGGCCGCTGCTGATGTCGATCCACGCGCCGCTCTTGCCCCAGGTCGTCGCCGCCCACGGCCTGCCCGACGAGCCCACCGCCGACTGGGTCGTGGCGGGGGAGCCGGTCCCGGTCGCCTCGGTTGAGGCCGCCCACCTCGCCTGGTACGCCGACCGGCCGGAGATGCTGGCCGCCGCCCTCGAGCGGGCGCTGCCGACCGCGTCGCTGCTGGGCCTGGTCTGAGTCCCACTGGCCTCGGGCTTCACCGGCCGGCCGGTGAATCCCTTGCTCGGCCGACGAAATTTCATCGGCCAAGTACCGGTTTCATCGGCCAAGTACCAGCCATCAGTTGCGCCGGGCCCGGCCGTGGGCCCCGAGACGGGACGGCGCTGCTCGGCCTTGTGGTGAGTCACACTGACCTCGGGATTCACCGGCCGGCCGGTGAATCCCTTGGTTGGCCGACGAAACTTCATCGGCCAAGCACCAGCTTCATCGGCCCAGCAACCAGCAAAAGCGGAGAAGCGGCCGGCCAGGGGGTGGGCGGGTGCAGGATCGGCACGCACGCGCCACTGGGGCGCGCGCGGACGGAGGGACACCCATGGCCGGCATCGAGACCAAGGTCGACAAGGACTACGAGACCAAGAGCGTGCAGGAGCTGGCGAGCGCGCCGGTGGCGGCGCTGCAGGGCATCAGCGACGCGAAGGCCGAGCTGCTGCAGCAGGCGCTGGGCATCAAGACGATCGCCGACCTCGGCACCAACAAGTACTTCCTGTGGGCCCAGGCGATCGCCAAGCTCGCCGAGTGACCGGCGGCGGGCGGTGCTCGGGCACCGGCCGCGACCTGGGTTAGGGTGGAAAGGCGCTGTAGAAGTCGGCGTGACGCGGCTGCCCCTGGAGTCCCGCGATGCTCGACACCGCTGCCTTCCGCGCCCTGCGGGGCCTGCCCGGCTGCGTCGGGATCAGCGTCTGGAGCCTGGACGACGGCCCGCCGTCGACGATCCTGGCCCTCGACGGTGCCGACGACGACTTGCTGCCCGACCTCGACTGCGACGCCGCGGTGCTCGACGCCGTCCAGTACGTCGACACCGGCCCGGGCACCGACGCGGTGCAGCAGGGGATGACCATCGACGGCGCGACGCCCGAGGTGATGCGGCGCAACTGGGCGCTGTTCGCGGCGGCCGCCGGCGCCCGCGGGGTGCGTGGCGTCGTCGCCGTGCCGTTCGCGACCGCGCCCCAGCGGGCCGGGGCCGCGCCGGTGGGCGATCCCGGGCAGATGCTCGGCGTCGTCCTGCTCTACCTGGCCCGGCCGACCCTGGTCGACCTCTCCCTGGTGCGCCTGGCCGAGACGGTCGGTGTCGTCACCCTCCTGCAGCAGGAGGCCGGCCACGAGGGGACCCAGCAGAGCATCGCCCGGAGCGCGCCGGCCGTGCTGCGCACCGCCGACGGGACGACGACCTCCCGCGAGGGCCTGGCCACCGTGCGGGCGCTCAGCCCTGCGCACACCCGGGTCGCGCTGCACGAGAAGGCGCAGGTCGGGCTGGCCGGGCTGCTGCTCGAGCGCGAGACCGGGCTGGCCCTCGGCGAGGGCCGCACCCGGTTGCGCGAGGCCGCGACCCGGGCCGGCATCAGCCCGGTGGCCCTGGCCGAGACGCTGACCGAGGTCCTCGACCAGACCCGGTGACACCCGGGCGAGGGCCCTCACCCCTACGGGCCCTCGCTCTCGGGGTGGTCCCGCTGCGGAGCGACAGGTGGCAGCGTCGAGGCCCTGATGACCCGTCCCGCCGCTCCGCTCCCGACCTCAGCCGTGCCAGCGTGCGCGGCCGCCGACCCGCTTGCGTCCGGCGGTGGTCCAGCCGCCGCGCAGCTGCTCGGCGTCGGGGTTGGCGGTGAAGACGTTCCCCTCGTCGGCACCGCTGCGCGGTCCGCGCAGGACCGCCCGGTCGACCATCGGGCCGACCAGCCGGTCGTAGACGCCGGGCAGCCCGCGGAAGCCGGCCACCGCGAGCAGGTTGGCCGGTCCGACGTGGTCGGCCCGGCGCGCCTTGTCCAGGCGCTTGACGCAGGCCGCGGCCACGCGCTCGGGCGCCACGACCGGCGGCGGGGCCGAACCCTGGCGGCCGGCGTACGTCGCGGCCTGGCGGTAGATCGGGGTGTCGATGGCGCCGGGCAGCACGATGCTGACGTGCAGCCCGCGCTCGCGGCGCACCTCGGTCTGCAGCGTGCGGACCAGGCCCAGCTGGCCCCACTTGGCCGCGCAGTAGCCGCCCATCGACGGCACCGCGATCTCGGCCAGCAGCGAGCTGACGACCACGAGGTGGCCGCCGCCGGCTGCCCGGAAGCGCGGCAGCACGGCGCGCGCCACGTTGGCGGTGCCGCCCACGGCCACCTCGACGAGGTGGTTGAGCACGTCGAGCGGCAGCTCCTCGACGGAGCCGTAGGCCATCGCCTGGGCGGTGGTCACCGCGCCGTCCAGACCGCCGAAGGCCTTCACGGCGGCCGCGGCAGCGCGCTCGACGGCGTCGGCGTCGACGACGTCGGCGGCCGACACCACGGTCGGGCCGGGCAGCGAGGCGGCGACCTCGTGCAGCCGGGCCTCGTCGCGGGCCACCAGCACCAGTCGGTCACCGCGGGCGCTCAGCTGCTGGGCGACGGCGAGGCCGATGCCGCTGCTGGCGCCGACGACCATGATCGATCGCGTCACGTCTCAGCCCTTCTCGAGGGTGGACTCCTTGTGGGCCGCCTTCGACCCCGACTTCTCCGACTCGACGATCCAGTACGGCTCGTCGCTGCTCGCCTTGAACTTCTGCCCGTCGTGGGTGAACTCCTTCGTCTTCTTCTCCACCGCCTTGCCGGTGGTCTTGCCCTGAGAGGTGTTCCAGTGGACCTTGTCTCCCTTGCCGATGCTCATGCCCCCGACGCTAACGGCGTCGCCAGGGGCACCGTCTCCACCCGAAGGGGGTCGTCGTGCTGACCCGGTTCCTGCCCACCGGCCGCACGGCCGGCCAGGTCATCGTGATCACCGGCGCCTCCAGCGGCATCGGGGAGGCCACTGCCCTGCGAGCGGCCGGCGAGCGCCACCACCTGGTCCTCGTGGCCCGCCGCGAGGACGTCCTCGAGAAGGTCGCCGCGGCCTGCCTCGAGGCCGGCGCCGCCTCCGCCGAGGTCGTCGTCACCGACGTCGCCGAGGACGACGACGTGGCCGCCATGGTCGCGACCGTCGTCGAGCTGCACGACCGCATCGACGCCGTCCTGCACTGCGCGGGCGTCGTCAGCTACGGCCGCACCGAGGACACCACCGCCGAGGACTTCGCCCAGGTCGTCAGCATCAACCTCCTCGGCGCCGCGTCGGTGGCCCGCCACGTGATCCCGGTCCTGCGCGCCCAGCGCACCGGCGACCTGGTCCTGGTGGGCTCGCTGCTCGGCCACATCGCGGTGCCCGAGATGACGCCGTACGTCGTGAGCAAGTGGGGCGTGCGCGCACTCGCCCGCCAGCTGCGCATCGAGAACGTCGACGTGCCCGGCGTGCGGATCACCCACGTCTCGCCCGGCAGCGTCGACACCCCGATCTACGGCAAGGCGCTCGACCACGGGGGATCGGTCAACACCCCTCCACCCCCGTCGATCAGCCCGCAGCGGGTCGCCCGCGTCGTGCTCGACCAGGTGGCGCCCCGCCTCCGGGGTACCGGCGGCGAGGTGCAGACAGCTTTCCTCAACCACGGACTCATGGCGGCGTTCCGCCTGACCCCCTGGGCCTACGACCGCCTGGTCGGCCCGCTCTTCTCGGCGCTCTCGCGCAGCGAGCGCCAGGACTGAGGCCTCACGGTGAGCAGCGGCATCCGGGCCCTGGCCCGGCGCTTCGGCGTGGACGAGCCCGCCCCCTGGCAGGTCGAGGCGGTCGAGGCCGCGGTCGGGGGACGTGACGTCCTGCTGATCGCGCCGACCGGTGGCGGCAAGTCGCTGGTCTACCAGCTGGCCGGTCTGCAGCGCGACGGCTGGACCCTGGTGGTCTCCCCGCTGCTGGCCCTGCAGGTCGACCAGGTCGAGCACCTCGACGCGGCCGGCGTGCGCGCCGCCCGGATCAGCTCGGCGGAGGGCAAGCGCCGTCGCGCCGAGGTGCTCAGGGCCGTCGGAGGCGGCGACCTCGACGCCCTCCTGCTCGCACCCGAGCAGCTCGCCGGCAGCGATCTCGCCGACCACCTCGCCGCCCACCCGCCCGGCCTGGTCGTCGTCGACGAGGCGCACTGCGTCTCGGAGTGGGGACACGACTTCCGCCCCGACTACCTGCGGCTCGGCGAGCTGCTCGAGCGGGTCGCCGGCGACGCCCCGACGATCGCCATGACCGCCACCGCCGCCCCGCCGGTGCGCTCCTCGGTGGTCGAGCGGCTGCGGCTGGTCGACCCGGTCGAGGTGACCACCGACCTGCACCGCGACAACCTGCGCTTCGCCGTCCACCAGGTGCCCGACCGCGACCGGCAGGTCGAGCGCGTCGTCGCCGTCGTGGCCGAGCAGCCGGCCGGTGCCGGCGGGATCGTCTACGCCCGCACCCGCCGCTCGGCCGAGGAGGTCGCCGGGGCCTTGCGCACTGCGGGCCGCGACGCCCAGCACTTCCACGCCGGACTGCGTCGCGCCGACCGCGACGACGTGCAGCGGCGCTTCATGGCCGGGGAGATCGACGTGCTGGTCGCGACCTCGGCGTTCGGGATGGGCATCGACAAGCCCGACGTGCGCTTCGTCGTGCACGTCGAGGCGCCGCCGTCGCTCGACGACTACGTGCAGGAGACCGGGCGCGCCGGACGCGACGGCGAGCCGGCCGACGTCGTCCTGGTGCACCGGCCCGAGGACCTCGCGCTCGGCCGGTTCTTCGCCGCCGGGGTGCCGCGACGGGCGTCGGTCGAGAAGGTGCTCGCGGCGCTGCGCGACGGCGTCGACCGCGACGACCTGGCCGAGGCCACCGGGCTGGGACGCCAGGCCGCCACCCGGATCCTCAACCTCGTCGACCTCGCCGACGAGCCCACCGCCGACGCCGTCCGGGAGCGCGCCGAGGCCCGCAAGCGGCTCGAGCGCTCCCGCGTCGACCTGGTGCGCGAGTACGCCGGCACGACCCGCTGCCGGGCGGCGTACCTGCTCGGCTACCTGGGCGAGCAGACCGGCCCGTGCGGCGTGTGCGACAACTGCCGGGCCGGCGTCGCCGACGACGAGGGGGGCGACGGCGCGCTCGCGCTCGCCGCCGTCGAGCACCCGACGTTCGGGCACGGCACCGTCACCGAGGACCACGACGACCGCGTCACCGTCCTCTTCGAGGACGCCGGCTACAAGACGCTCTCGCGCGACGTCGTCGTCGAGCGAGGGATGGTCGAGGCCGACGAGGCGTGACCGGAGCCGGTACCCCGATGCGTCGCAGTCACTCCTGCGGGTGGGTCCGCTGGGACGCGCGGGACGTTAGGTTCGAGGAGTCGCCGCACCCCCCGACTCACGCAGCTCGGGTGGTCGTGCGCGGCACTTGATCCCGGTCCTATGGCGCTGGTTCCCGGGGTTCGTCTGAGGCTCCTCCGTTGCTCCCCAGCCGGTGGGGTCTCAGTCGTTTTTCGGGTACCTGCACCCCACATCGTCTCAACTGAGGGAGTTTCCGATGACTGACGACGGAACTGAAGGCACGACCGACGAGGGCACTGCCAAGGTCGCCGAGCTCGTCGACCAGGCCCGCATCTGCATGCTCACCACGATGACGACCGACGGCCGCCACGTGAGCCGGCCGATGGCCCTGCAGGACGTCGAGTTCGACGGCGACCTGTGGTTCTTCGCGATGGGCGACTCCGCGAAGGTCGCCGAGATCCAGGCCCACCCCCAGGTCAACGTGGCGTTCTCCGACGACAAGCACCAGGCCTGGACCTCGGTCTCGGGCCCCGCGACCCTCGTGACGGACCGCGCCACCATGGAGGACCTGTGGGCCGCGCCGCTCGAGGTGTGGTTCTCCGACGGCCTCGACACCCCCGGCATCACGCTCATCAAGGTGCACGCCGAGACCGCCGAGTGGTGGGAGGCGTCGAGCTCGAGGGTCAAGCGACTCATCGGCGCCGTACGTGCCGCCACGACGGGCCAGCCCGACAAGTTCCCCTCCGAGAACAAGACCGAGGTGCTCGCATGAGCGCGCGCAGGGTCGACACCGACGACCGCACCCGGTCCACCTCGACCGACCACGACCGCAGCGGCAACGCCGACGGCGTCGACCGCGACCCCGACTCCCCGACCGAGCTGACCGGGCGGTCGAAGAAGTTCGTCCTCAAGAAGACGCTCTCCGAGTTCAGCGACGACCAGTGCACCGACCTGGCCGCCGCCCTGACCTACTACGCCGTGCTCGCGCTGTTCCCGGCCGCGATCGCGCTGACCTCGATCCTCGGCCTGGTCGGCCAGGGCACGGCCGCGGTCGACGAGGTCCTCAAGATCCTCGGCCAGATCGGCGCCGGCGGGGTCGTCGACTCCATCGGCCCCACGCTGCGTGACCTCAGCTCCTCGCAGGGCGCCGGCCTCGCGTTCGTCCTCGGTCTGGCCGGTGCCCTCTGGTCGGCCAGCGGCTACGTCGGGGCCTTCGGCCGCGCGATGAACCGCATCTACGAGAAGGGCGAGGGCCGTCCGGTCTGGAAGCTTCGGCCCGCGATGCTGCTGCTGACCGCGGTGCTGGTCGCCCTGGTCGCCGTCGTCCTGGCGGCGCTCGTGCTCACCGGTCCCGCGGCCCAGGCCGTCGGCGACTCGATCGGCCTCGGCGACACCGCCGTGACCGTGTGGAACATCGCCAAGTGGCCCGTCCTGCTGGTGATCGTCGTGCTGATCGTCGCGATGCTCTACTACTTCACGCCCAACGTGAAGCCGCAGAAGTTCAAGTGGATCAGCGTCGGCGCGCTCGTCGCGATCCTCGTCTGGGTGCTCGCCAGCGCCGCCTTCGGCTTCTACGTCGCCAACTTCTCCTCCTACAGCAAGACCTACGGCGCCCTGGCCGGCGTCATCGTGTTCCTGCTGTGGCTGTGGCTGACCAACCTCGCGCTGCTCTTCGGCGGCGAGCTGGACGCCGAGCTCGAGCGCGCCCGTGAGCTGCAGCGCGGCGAGCCCGCCGAGGACGACATCCTGCTGCCGCACCGCGACACCAAGCAGCTGGACAAGAAGGCCAAGAAGGAGGACAAGCAGGAGGACGAGGCCCGCGCCATCCGGCGCGGCGAGGAGTGACACCCCTCCGCACCTGCTGACCACCCCACCTCGCAGCGCGACACGACGCCGCCGCTCGGGCCCACCGGCCCGGGCGGCGGCGTCCGTGCGCCCGGGCCCCCGCGCGCCTCGCGACTCACCCGGAAGGACAGTGGCCGCTCGCGAGGGCTCGGGTACCGGGAGCGATCCGCCCATCTCGACGAGGAGTCCAGACATGGCACACCACTCGGAGCACCCGGAGACCCCGGCGACCGCGACGAACCAGTCCGCGCGCGAACGCGTGACCATCCCCCGACCCGACGAGGAGCAGGTCGTCTACCGCGTCGACGACCGCGACGCCGGGACGGCACTGCACCACGACAAGAAGTTCGACTTGCCCGCCACGCTCGGCGGAGCGCTCGCTGCGCTCGGCACCCTGCTGCTCCTGTCGAGCATCGTCGGCGCGATCGTCGGCACCATCGGCTACCAGTCCGACGTCGGCGACAAGGACCTCTCGATCGGCGGTCTCATCGCCGGCCTGGTCGTCCTGTTCCTGGCCTGCCTGGTCGGCGGCTGGGTCGCCGGACGCATCGCCCGTCGTCGCGGCGGCCTGCACGGCCTGGTCGCGATCCTCTGGCTGGTCCTGCTGGCCGGCGCCCTCGCCGCCCTCGCCGCCATCTTCGGCGACGACTTCGACATCACCGGCGACGTCGGCCTGCCCAACTGGTTCTCCGAGGACGCCTTCACCACCGGCGCCATCATCTCCGGCATCGTCGCGCTCGCCCTCGCCCTGCTGGGCGGCTGGCTGGGCGGCAAGCTCGGCGGACGCCGCCACGAGCACGACTCGGTCTCCCTCGTCGAGACCCGCCACGCGGTGCGCGAGCACCCGGGCGGCATCGTCAACGAGCGGACCTCGCGATGAGCGGGCGCCACGTCGAGCCCGCCGAGGGGTCTGACGTCTCGCCGCTGACCGAGCCCGCCGACCGCTCCGACCTGGACCGCACCGTCCAGATCGAGCGTCCGGAGGTCGTCGCCCACGAGGAGCGCGCCCACGTCGGCACCGAGCTGCACGAGTCGGGCCGGGTCCGCGTGCGCAAGCACGTCGAGACCTACCCGGTCGAGGAGACGGTGAGCCGCAGCGTCGAGCGCGCCGACACCTCCGAGCGGGTCGAGGCCCTCGAGGGCGACACCGGCGAGGTCGAGACCCTGCCCGACGGCTCGGTCTCCATCCCGGTCTTCGAGGAGGTCCTCGTCGTCACCAAGAAGCTCGTCGTGCGCGAGCGCGTCATCGTCCGCAAGCACACCGTGGTGGACGAGCACACTCTCGAGACCGAGCTGCGCCGCGAGCACGTCAGCGTCGAGGCCGACGGCGGCATCGAGGTCGAGGACCGCACCGCAGTCAGCCCCACGACCGGCACCACCACCGGAACCACTGGCACCACCGACGTGACCAGGGACATCGCCCGCCCGCAAGGGTGAGTGACGAACCCTGGGGCGCGGTTACCGGTTCCACGACCACCCGAATCCCCACCCCCGACCCGACGGAGGGCCACACATGCTCAACGACACCCAGCTCGACAGCGTCATCGGCAGCACCGCCTACAGCAGCACCGGCGACAAGATCGGCAAGGTCGGACAGGTCTTCCTCGACGACAACACCGGTCAGCCGGAGTTCGTCACCGTCAACACGGGCCTGTTCGGCACCAGCGAGTCCTACGTCCCCGTCGCCCAGGCGAGCTACGAGGGTGACCGGCTGACGCTGCCCTACACCAAGGACCAGATCAAGGACGCCCCCCACGTGGACGTCGCCAACGGGCACCTCGACGAGACCGAGGAGCAGCGCCTGTACTCGCACTACGGCCTGACCTGGAACTCGACCGACACCGGTTACGCCGACACCACCGCGACCGGCGTCGACCACACGGTCGGCCACGACACCTCCGGTCCGACGACCGACGACGCGATGACCCGCTCCGAGGAGCACCTCGAGGTCGGCAAGACGTCGCACGAGGCCGGTCGGGCCCGCCTGCGCAAGTACGTCACGAGCCACACCGAGACCGAGACGGTCCCGGTCGCCCGCGAGCGCGCCGTGGTCGAGCGCGAGCCGGTCACCGGCGGCAACATCGACCAGGCCCTCGACGGCCCGGCCATCTCCGAGGAGGAGCACGAGGTCGTGCTGCACGAGGAGGAGGCGGTCGTCAGCAAGACCACCACGCCCGTCGAGCGCGTGCGTCTCGGCACCGAGACCGTGGTCGAGGACGAGACCGTCAGCGCCGAGGTCCGCGAGGAGAACATCGAGGTCGAGGGCGACGTCCGCGACGGTCGCTGACCTCGAGCAGAGCCCCGGCTGACACAGCCGGACCGCACCACCGGCCGAGCCCGGGTGCCGCCCCTCCGCGGGCCGCACCCGGGCTCGTCGGCGTCTCCGGGGTCGCGGGTCGTCCGCCCGGGTGGAGACCGTCACCGGGAGGGTGAAGCGCTGTCACCCGCGGGGATGGATCGATCCAGGGACGGCCGTCGGTAACGTCGAAGCATCGGCGCTGGCCCCCACCAGCCCCCTTCTCGCTGCAACAGCCGGCGAACCCGCGCACACGCCTCGGAGTGCCTCCCATGCCTGCTGCCCACGACGAACTGTCACGCCCCCACGACTCACCTGAGGTCGTCCTCACCCCCCTCGGTGCCCGCGGCGCCTCGACCCGGCTCTCCCGGGCGGAGCGGTCCCGCAGGACCGACCAGCTGATGCGCCTCGCGGCCCGCGCCACCGACCCGCAGGAGCGCGACGCGCTGCTCGACGAGGTGGTCGTGCTCAACTGCCGCGTGGCCGACGCCGTCGCGTCGCGCTACCGCGACCGCGGCGTCCCGCTGGAGGACCTTCAGCAGGCGGCGTACGAGGGCCTGGTCAAGGCGGTCCACCGCTTCGACCCCGCCCAGGCCGACGACCTGCTGACCTTTGCGGTGCCCACGATCCGCGGCGAGGTCCAGCGCCACTTCCGCGACCGGTCCTGGATGGTGCGCCCGCCGCGCCGGGTCCAGGAGCTGCAGGCTCGCGTCAACGCCGCCATCGGCCAGATGTACGACGAGCTCGGGCGCGAGCCGTTCGAGCACGAGATCTGCGAGCGCGTCGAGATCAGCGCCGAGGAGTACGCCGAGGTCGTGACGGCCTTCGGCTGCTTCCACCCGCCGTCGCTCGACCGGCCGCTCGGCGACGACGCCGGCGCCGCGACGATGGGCGAGCTCATCGCCGACCAGCGCGAGGAGCACGCGGCCGTCGAGGCCCGGTGCCTGCTCGAGCCGGCGTTCCGCGACCTCGACGACCGGGCCCGCCGGCTGCTGTTCCTCCGCTTCTACGAGGAGCGCACCCAGCGCGAGATCGGCGAGGAGTTCGGGCTCACCCAGACCCAGGTCTCGCGCCTGCTCGAGCGGGTCCTGCGCGACCTGCGTCGCGCCGTCGAGCCCGCCCCCGCTCAGCGGCAGGGCTTGCGGGCCGAGTCGGCGTGACCGACCTGACGCTGCGGCTCCTCTGCGACGGCTACCGCGCCATCGAGCGCGACCGGGCCGCCCGCGGTGGGTCCACGACGTACGAGTCGCGGATGCTCGGCCGCCGGGCCGTGGTGCTCGGCGGCGCCGACGGCGCGAAGGTCTTCTACGACGACGCGGTCGTGCGCCGCAAGGCGGCCATCCCGCCGCCGCTGGCGTGGCTGCTGTTCGGTCGCGGCGCGGTGCACGGCCTCGACGACGCCGACCACCTGGTGCGCAAGGAGATGTTCCTCGGTGTGCTCGGGCCCGAGCAGGTCGCCGGCTGCGCCCGGGCCGCCGGGGCTGCACTGTCCAAGGCGAGCGCCGTGTGGCGAGGGCGCGACGTCGACCTGCACGACGAGCTGGTGATCGCCTACGGCACGGCGGTGCTGCGCTGGGTCGGCGTCGACCTCGCCACGCTGCGCCTGCGCGACCTGAGCCGCGAGTACGCCCGCATCGTCAACGGCTTCGGCTTCGCCGGGTCCGCCTACCTGCGGGCCTGGGTGGCGCGCAAGCGGACCGAACGCTGGGCGCGCGACCTCGTCGCCGACGTACGACAGGGGCGCAGTGCTGCGCCCGAGGGCTCGGTGCTCGCCGTGATCGCGGCCTCCGACCTCGACGACCGCCTCGCCGGCGTCGAGCTGGGCAACGTCGTACGACCGACGATCGCGGTGTCCTGGCTGGGCGTCCACGCCGCCAAGGCCCTGGCCGTCGTCGACGACGACACCCGCCGCCGGCTCGCCGGCGACGACGCCGACGCCGAGGCCCTGCGCTGGTCGTTCGCCCAGGAGGTCCGCCGCACGACCCCGTTCGTGCCGGCCCTCACCGGCCTGGTGCGCCGCCGCTCGTCGCACGCCGGCGTGGCCCTGCCGCCGCGCCACCACGTCGTGCTCGACGTGCGCGGGATCAACCTCGACCCCGAGCGCTACCCCGACCCGATCGCCTTCCGCGCCGACCGCTTCCTCGACGACGCCCCTGGCCGCTACGACCTGGTGCCGCAGGGCGGGGGCGAGCTGTCCGGCCACCGCTGCCCGGGGGAGTCGCTGACCCTGCAGCTGCTCGTGCGCACCACCGAGGTGCTCGCCGGCCTGCGCCTCGACGTGCCCACCGGCGGCCCCGACCTCGGCCGGATCCCCACGCTGCCCGAGGCGCAGAGGGTCTCGGTCCGCCACTAGGACGGGCGACCGGGCCACACGTCGGTCGAGGAGTTCGCGCTGGCGACCGTCACGAGACCACCCCGCGGCCGTGGCTCCGACTCACCCCTACGGCCTGAATGTGCGGGGGAGCGCCGGGAACCGAAGCACATGCCTACCGCCACCGCCCAGGCCCTCGTCGACGTCGTCCGCGCCACGGGGTGGCGCACCGCGGTCGTCACCGGGGGAGCGGGGTTCGTGGGGTCCTGGCTGTGCGAGCAGCTGCTGGCCTGCGGGGTGCAGGTGGTGTGCGTCGACTCGTTCCTGACGGGCTCGCCGCGCAACGTCGAGCACCTGGTGGGGCAGGACGGGCCGGGGTTCACGCTGGTCGAGGCCGACGTGGCCGACGGCATCCCGCTGCCGCGGTCGGTGAGCGACGCGGGCGTCGACGTGGTGTTCCACCTCGCGTCCCCGGCCTCGCCGGTCCACTACCTGGCCCTGCCCCTGCAGACGCTGCGCGCCGGCAGCCACGGCACCGAGAACGCGTTGCTTCTCGCCGCCGAGCACGGCGCCCGGTTCCTGCTGGCCTCGACGTCGGAGGTCTACGGCGACCCGCTGGTGCACCCGCAGCCCGAGCACTACTGGGGCAACGTCAACCCCATCGGCCCGCGCAGCGTCTACGACGAGTCGAAGCGCTTCGCCGAGGCCGTCACGAGCGCCTACCGCCGCCAGGGCGTCGACGCCACGATCGCGCGGATCTTCAACACCTTCGGGCCCCGGATGGCGGTCGACGACGGTCGGGTGGTCTCGACGTTCGTCGCGCAGGCACTGGCTGGTGAGCCGCTGACGGTGGCCGGCGACGGGTCGCAGACACGGTCGCTGTGCTGGGTCGAGGACACCGTCGAGGGTCTGGTGCGCCTCGCCGCCTCCGGCCACGCGGGACCGGTCAACATCGGCAACGACGTCGAGACGACGGTGCTCGAGCTGGCCGACACGGTGCGCGAGCTGACCGACTCGACGTCGCCGCTGCGCTTCGTCGACCTGCCCGAGGACGACCCGCGCGTACGCCGTCCCGACCTGACCGTGGCCCGACGCGACCTGGGCTGGTCGCCTGGCACCCCGGCGCGGGTCGGGCTCGAGCGGACGGTGGCCTGGGTCAGTCGCGAGCTGCAGCGGGTGCCGGCGGGGGCGTAGCCGCCTCCAGCGCGTCCGCGGCCTCGACGACCTCGCGGACCTGCACCCGCGCGAGCGCCGGGTCGCACGCCCGGCCGTGCGGGTCGCCGCGCTCACCGGCGCGACCGTGCCAGAGGACCGTGTGCGGGCCGTCGCCCGGCGGCCCCCAGGTGCTCGGCGGCGTCGGTCCGAACAGCACGACCGACGGCGTCCGGTAGGCCGACGCGACGTGGGCCAGGCCGGTGTCGCCGCAGACGACGAGCCGGGCGTGCGCGACCAGCGCCGCGAGCGCAGCCAGGTCGGTGCGCCCCGCCAGCACGCTCGACGGCGGCAGACCGGCGGCCTCCGCGACCCGTCCGGCCAGTGGGGACTCGGCGGCCGAGCCGGTGATGACCACCTCGTGCCCGGCGGCGGCGAGGTGGCGGGCGACCGCGGCGTACCGCTCGGGTGCCCAGCGGCGGCTGCCGGACGCGGCACCCGGGTGCACGACGGTCGCGCCCTCGACGGGCACCGGTGCGTCGGGCACGGCGATCAGCAGGTCGTCGGCGTCGCCGTCGCGCGGCTCGACGCCCAGCCCCTCGTGGAGGAGCCGGCACCAGCGCGCGCGCTCGTGCTCGTCGGGGTCCCAGTGCGGCCCGCCGTCGAAGGCGACGAGCTGGCCGGGGTCGAGCGCCTCGACCAGCACCCGCGACGCGGGTCCGTTGCCGTGCAGGTCGACGCCCAGCTCGGGCGGGGGGCCGGTCCACGGCACGGGCTGCAGCTCGCCGGTCGGCAGCAGCCGGTCGACGGCGTCGACGAGGTCGACCAGCGGCGCCAGGACCCCGGGTGCGGCGAGCACGACCTCGTGGTCCGGGCGCGCGCGTCGCAGCACGCGCAGGGCAGGTACGCCGGCCAGCAGGTCGCCCAGGCCGAGCGCCCGCAGGACCAGCGCCCGGCTCACGGCCGGCTCACGGGGCGGAGGCGGCGGCGACCAGGCCCGTGGTCGAGCGGCCGTCGAGGTAGGGCACGACGACGGCCTGGCCACCCCACTGCGCCAGGACTGCGGCCTCGGGGAGCTTGGCGCCGCCGTAGTCACCGCCCTTGACCCACACGTCGGGGCGCAGCTCGCCCAGCACGCGCTCGGGGGTGGACTCGTCGAAGACGACGACGGCGTCGACGTCGGCCAGCGCGGCGAGCACCGTCACGCGGTCGGCCTCGTTCTGCAGCGGGCGGGTCGGGCCCTTGAGGTCGCGCACGGAGGAGTCGGAGTTGAGGCAGACGACCAGGCAGTCGCCGAGCGACCGCGCGGCGCGCAGGGTGGCCACGTGGCCGGCGTGCAGCAGGTCGAAGCAGCCGCCGGTCGCCACGACCGTGCCGCCGGCCGCGCGCACCCGGGCGACCACGGTGGCCGCGTCCTCCTCGACGGGCCCGGCCTGGGGAGCGGCACCGACGGCGTACGACGACGCACCACCGGCCGCTACGAACTGCGACGCCCGCGCCACCGCGGTCTGCACGGCCTCGGAGCACACCGACCCGTCGGCCAGCGCGGACGCGGCCGCAGCGGCGAACCGGTCGCCGGCACCGCACGGGTCGACGGCCCGCACCGGCGGCGCGGGCAGCACCGACGGCGAGCCGT
>JAOPXU010000209.1 GCA_025964985.1 Nocardioides sp. | reverse complement strand
CGTCGTCGAGGTAGGCGGTCACCGAACCGGCGGCCTGGCGGGCGAGGAGCCCGGTCTCGAACTTGACGGTGCGGGTGCCGAACTTGCCGTTGTCGAGAACGGTCTCGACGGCGCTGATGACGGGTTCCGTCACGGTGTTCCTAACTGTTCGCGGGGCGATCCGCGACTCCCGCGCACGTGCGCGGCTCCTCCAGTAGTGGGAGCCGGGCGGTGGCCGATCTTCGATCGAGACCCGCAGGCTCCGCGCCCTTCTCGGGTCGCGGTGCTCCTGAAGATCACTACCGAGGACCGGGCCGGACGGTGGCGCGGATCGCTCCTGTGAGTGGGTGTTCAGTTGTGGTGCGGTCGTGCGGTTCGTGCGGGGGGAGACCCCCGGAATGCAGACGTCGGGACCCACCAGGTGGTGGATCCCGACGGCGAGGTCAGCGGCGCAGGCCGAGGCGCTCGATGATCGAGCGGTAGCGCTCGATCTCGGTCTTCTTGAGGTAGTTGAGCAGCCGCCGGCGCTGGCCGACGAGCAGCAGCAGACCACGACGGCTGTGGTGGTCCTTCTTGTGCGTCTTGAGGTGCTCGGTGAGGTGGGCGATGCGGTGGCTGAGCAGCGCGATCTGCACCTCGGGCGAGCCGGAGTCGCCCTCGGTGATGGCGTACTCGGCGATGATCTTCTTCTTCGTCGCTGCGTCGGTCCCGATGGACATGCGGCTCCTTCTCGTATCTGTCGCTGCGCGGCGCGCCGGGGCCTGTTCTCCCGGGCACTCTGGATCCGCGGCCGTTGCACGGCGGTCAGTGTGGTCGTCGTCCCTCGCGGGACAGACGGCTCAGGTTATCGCGCCGGGCGCGGCGCACCCAAACGGCGACGATCCGCCGCACGCACCGCGGTCAGTACGACGCCGCGCGCACGACCATCACGTCAGGCAAGTCGCTGACGACGCAGCGCCAGGTGGCGCCGGCGTCGGCGGAGGCCCAGACCGCACCGTTGCGGGCGCCGAGGTAGAGCCCGACGCTCTCGTGGTCGTCGGCGACCATCGCGTCGCGCATCACGCCGACGTAGCAGGGCTCGGGCAGGCCGTCGGCGAGCGGCTCCCAGCTGTCGCCGGCGTCGCGCGAGCGCCACACGCTGGCGCGGGCGGCCGGGGGGTAGCGGCGGCCGCTGCCCTCGAGCGGGAAGACGTAGACGGTGTCGGGCTCGTGGGGGTCGACGACGACCGGGAACCCGAAGTCGGCCGGCAGCCCCTCGGCGATCGACTGCCAGGTCGCGGCGTGGTCGTCGGAGCGGTAGACGCCGCCGTGGTTCTGCAGGAACAGCCGCTCGGGGCGCGACGGGTGGCGGGCGATCTTGTGCACGCACTGGCCGAACTCGGGGTACTGCCCGCCCTCGGGCAGGAACTCCGCGCGCAGCCCCACGTTGCGCGGCGACCAGGTCTCCCCGCCGTCGGAGGTCTGGTAGACGCCGCCGGAGGAGATGGCGGCCGTGATCGAGGCCGGGTCGGTCGGGTGCGGCAGGACGGTGTGGAAGGCCTGGCCGCCGTAGCCGGCGCCCCACTCGGTGCGGTGGGGGTGCTCCCACAGCCCGCGGACCAGCGAGAACGTGCGGCCGCCGTCGGCGGAGCGCCAGACGGCGCCCGGCTCGGTGCCGGCCCACACGACGTCGGGCTCGATGCCGGGCGTGAGCTGCCAGACCCGCTCGACCGCCGTACCGTCGCCGGCGTCGAAGCGGATGCCGCCGCCGGGGGTCTCCTGCCAGGTGGCGCCGAGGTCGTCGGACCAGCGGACCTGCGGCCCGAACCACGACGACGACGCACCGGCCAGCAGGCGCGGGGTGCCGCCGGCGCGGCCGTCGACCATGCAGGAGTAGACCTCCTCCATGTCGTGGTGCGGGCCGGTGACGGCCCAGTCCTGGCGCGCGTCGTCGGACGTCGCGATCCACAGGCCCTTGCGGGTGCCCACCATCAGTACCGTGCCCACTGCTCCTCCTCGGGTCGACGCCGTCGTCAGACGGGCAGACCGGCGAGAGCAGCAGGACTCATCGGACCGGGGCCACCCGGTCGGCGTGGTCGGCGAGCCAGAGGGCGATCTCCTCGCCGGCGAGGACGCCGGTGGCCTCGGTGAGCGCGCCGTCCCAGCCGTGGGACTCCAGGTAGGCGCCGCGCGGGACGAGCGCGTGGCGCGCCATGCGCAGCATGCCCTCGTCGAGGCGCGAGTCGCCGGCGGCCGCGACCAGCTCGTCGCCGGCCACCTCGCCGGTCTCGAGCAGCCGGGCCAGGCCGGCCTCCTTGGTGAGGGTGTCGGGCATCGCGTAGACCTTGGTCTGCTCGTGCGTGAGCCGCCAGCCGTCCTCGGCCGCGATGGCCTCGAGCTCCTCGACCCAGGCCGCCTCGACCGGGTCACCGGTGAGCAGGAAGTAGGCGAACGTGCCGTCGGCGTCGCGCAGGCTGCGCACGTGGGGCGCGGCGACCAGGTGGGCGACCCGCTCGGCGAACCCGGCCATCGGCCGGCGCTGCGCGAGGAGGGCCTCGGTGGCGCGCGCGTGGTCGGGGTCGGGGACGCCGTCGACGAGCAGCGCGCCACCGTTGAGGCACAGCACCCGGCGGTACGCCGGCAGCGTGAGCCGCAGCACCTGCGCCGGCGTCCGCGTCGTGCACAGCACGAGGGCGTCCGGGTCGAGCGCGGCGAGCGCGTCCCAAGCACGCCGGGTCACGTAGGCCCAGTCGCGCCCGTCGAGGACCTCGAGGCAGGCGAGCTGGTCGAGGGGCACGTCGCCGACGCGCTTGTGGGACCACAGCAGGGTGCGGTCGATGTCTGAGGCGATCATGGGTCGATCATCGGGCGGTCACGACTCGCTCCTGGTGAACCGGGGGTGGATGAGGCCCATGCAGGAGTAGGCCAGGTCGTCGACGACCTCGACGGGCACGCCGCGCTGCTCGGCGAGCAGCTCGACGTGGCCGAGCTCGTGGCGCCGGTCGGGCCGCACGAGCACCCGCCACGGCACCCGCCGCAGCAGCACCCGGGTCGTCTCGCCGACGCCCGGCTTGACGAGGTTGACGTCACCGATGCCGTAGGCGGCACTGACCTCCTCGACCGCGGCCCACCCGGACCAGGTCGGCGCCCGGTCGGTGGCGAGCAGGCGCGTGGCCTCGGCGCGGGCCTCGGCGGCGACCCCCGACGGCCCGTCGAAGTGCGACTCGACGGTCTCGACGTAGGTCATCGACACGTCGGCGGCGGCGAGCT
>JAOPXU010000259.1 GCA_025964985.1 Nocardioides sp. | reverse complement strand
CGGGCTGGCTCGTGGGCAGGGTCCCGGTCGAGGGGACGGGTGCTGAGTTCGGCGTCGACATGACGACCGCCCTCCGGCGGTCCTCCGCGCGTCACCGGTGGACGCGTCGCGAACATGCCTATTTTTCGAGCCTACCCGCGGTCGGCCGATGTCGCGCGTGTCGCGTTCGTGCCGTTCAGCGGCCGTTCAGGACGAAGTCGGCGACCTCACGGCCGAGGTCCTGGCCGGCGTCCTCCTGCAGGAAGTGCCCGGCGCCGGCGATCACCGGGTGGTGCAGGCCGCGCGTGCCCGGGATCAGCTTGCGCAGCACGGGGCCCATCGCGCCGGTGATGGGGTCGCCGTCGCTGAAGGCCACCAGGAACGGCCTCTCCCACCGCCCGAGCACCTCCCAGGCCGCCCGGTTGGCGGGCGCCGCCGGGTCGTCGGGGCGGGTCGGGACCAGGCCCGGCATCGCGCGGGGGCCGGCCTTGAACGTCTCGTCGGGGTACGGCGCGTCGTAGGCCGCCCGGTCGGCGTCGGCCAGCCCGCGGTGGCAGCCCGAGGCGACGAGCCGTCCGACGTCGAGCACCTCCGCCCCCTCGACCGCGCGCCGGAACCGCCACCAGACCTCGGGCATGTCGCGGTCACCGGTCGGCAGGCCGGTGTTGGCGGCCACCACGCGCGCGAACCGGTCGGGGTGCTCGCCCACGAGCCGCAGCCCGATCAGCCCGCCCCAGTCCTGGCCGACGAGCGTGACCTCGCCCAGGTCGAGGTGCTCGAACACCAGCTGGCGCACCCACTCGACGTGACGGGCGTAGCTGTGGTCACCGGTCGCCAGCGGCTTGTCGGAGCGGCCGAACCCCATCAGGTCGGGCACCACGCACCGCACCCCGGACGCGCTCAGCTCGGCCACGACGTGGCGGTAGAGGTAGGACCAGGTCGGCTCGCCGTGCAGCAGCAGCGCCACCGGGGCCGTGAGGTCACCGGGGGTGCCGGTGTCGACGTAGGCCATCCGCAGCGTGGCGCCGTCGGGGCCGTCGGGATCGGCGACCTCGACGTAGGCGGGCTCGGGCCAGTCCAGGCCCTCGAAGCGGTCGTCGGGGGTGCGGTGGACGTCCATGCGCCGAGTCTGGCAGCCGGGACGCAGGACGCCCCCGGACCGGGGTCCGGGGGCGTCCGCTACGTCAGGTGCGGTCGGCTCAGGCGGCCGGGGGCAGGCAGATCGACTGGACCGTGCCCTTTCCGTTGACGGACAGGTCGAGGTTGAGGCAGAGGGACGGTGCGGCGTTGGCCGGCACGGCGCTGAGCACGAGGGCAGCACCGGTGAGGCCGAAGAGGATGCCGAGTCGCTTCATGTGGTTCTCGTTCTGAGGGGACGAGGCGGGGCCGAATCCGCGCCTCGACCACCTCAACGACGGCCTGTGACCGGGGTCACGCCCGAGTTCTCGAACGCTACGACGACCGCTCGGCCAGGTCGCGCAGGGTGTGCAGCTGCTTGCGCATCATCACCAGGTCGCCCCAGGCGAGGGCGTCGGACGCCGGGCGCGGCCAGGTGGTGACCATCCGGCAGACCAGTCGCGAGTGGTCGGGGCGGTCGGGTCCGGCCGGCTCGGCGGCGTAGGTCATCGAGGTGGTGCCGAACAGCCGTCGCCCGCGCTCGCCGGTCACGGCGGTCCAGTGGTGGCCGTCGTCGAAGCTGGTCAGCCGGAAGACGATCGCCATCGTCTGGCCGACCTCGAGCCGGTCGGCGCCGGGCGTCAGCGTGCGGGGGCTGCGGCGGCCGAGGTTGTCGACGAGGTCGTAGGAGTACGGCGCGACCGCGATCTGGCAGAGCCAGCGCCACAGCACCGGGGCGGGGGCCGCGACCGGCACGGCGCGCGTCATCGGGCGGCCGGTCACGACGTCGTCGGCCGGGTAGCGGCGGGCGACCTCGGCGTCGGTGGCGCCCCAGACCCAGGGCAGGCCCGTCACGGGCGCATCACTTCTTCTGGCGACGGCTGCCGCCGTGCCAGTCCTCCTGCACGCCGACGGCGTCGTCCTCGACGCCGAGCGCGCGCAGCTGGGGCAGCTCGCGCAGGCTGCGCTTGAGCTCGGCGAAGCCGGGGAACGTCGCCAGCCCGACGACGTGGTCCCAGAGCCGGCCGGCGTCCTCGTCGGATGGCAGCCGGCTGATGACGGGGCCGAAGAAGGCGGCGCCCTCGGGCGGCGCGATGTGCAGGATCGGGGTGCCGACGTCCTTGCCGGTCAGCGCGAGCGCCTCGTCGGTCTCGGCCCGGATCTGCTCGTCACGGGTCTCGTCGTCGAGCCGGCCGACGAGGTCGCCGGGCAGGTCGCACGAAGCGAGAGCACTGCTCACGAGTGGCGCGAGGTCGGTGGCGTCGTAGCTGCCGGGGGCGACGTCGAAGATCCGCGAGCTGAGCGCCGGGTAGAGCCGCTCGACCGCCTCGGGTCCGTGCTCGTCGCGGACGACGGCGCAGACCCGCAGCATCCGCAGGCCGGCGGTGTGGCCGACCTCGTAGTCGGGCGGGAAGTGGGTGTCGTAGTCGACGTGGGCGTTGAGGAGGCGCAGCGAGATGAAGCGCCACTCGACGTCGTAGTCGCGCTGGGCCTGCACGGTGCGGATCCACTGGCTGGTCATCCAGGCGAAGGGGCAGACCGGGTCGAACCAGAACCGGACGTCGGGCACGTCAGGACCCCTCGGCCAGCTCGCGCGACCGGTTGCGCGCGGCCTCCATGGCGGCCAGGAACGCAGCCCGCACCCGGTGGATCTCCAGCTCGCGCAGGGCGGAGGCGGTGGTGCCGCCGGGCGAGGTGACCTGCTCGCGCAGGACGGCGGGGTGGGTGCCGGTCTCGCGCAGCATCTTGGCCGAGCCGACCAGCGTCTGGATGACCAGCTCGCTGGCCGTCGAGCGCGGCAGGCCGAGGTGGACGCCGGCCTCGATCATCGACTCCACGACGAAGAAGATGTAGGCCGGCCCCGAGCCCGAGATCGCCGTGACGGCGTCCTGCTGCCGCTCGGGGATCCGTACGACGCGCCCGACCGACGCGAGCAGGCCCTCGGCCTCGACCAGGTGGTCGTCGGAGCAGTGGGAGCCGGGCGAGATCGCCGCCATGCCCTCGTCGACCAGGGCCGGGGTGTTGGGCATGACGCGGACGACGGCGACGCCCTCGGGCACCCGGGACTCGATGAATGCGGTGGTGATGCCGGCGGCGAGCGAGACGATCAGCTGGCCGGGGCGCAGCACGCCGGCGATCTCGTCGAGCAGGTCGCCCATGTCCTGCGGCTTGACGACCAGGGCGAGGGTGTCGGCCTTGGCGGCGGCGTCGACGTTGGAGACGACCGCGACGCCGTAGCGCTCCTCGAGCTCGCGGGCGCGCTCGGGGCGCTTTTCGCCGACGAGGAGGCGGTCGACGCGACGCCCGGCGCGCACGAGGCCCGAGAGCAGGGTCTCGCCCATCACCCCGGCGCCGATGATGGCGGTCTGCTGCTCAGCGGTCATGCGAGCAACCTACTTCTTCGAGATCAGCGACCTCAGGAAGAAGGTGAGGTTCTGCGGGCGCTCGGCGAGGCGGCGCATCAGGTAGCCGTACCACTCCTGGCCGTAGGGCACGTAGACCCGTACGGTCTCGCCGACGGCGGCCAGGCGGCGCTGCTCGTCGGGTCGGATGCCGTAGAGCATCTGGAACTCGTAGGTGCCGGGCGAGCGGCCGTAGCGGCTGGCCAGCGACGAGGCGATGGCGACCATCCGCGGGTCGTGGGTGGCGATCATCGGGTAGCCGGAGCCGCCCAGCAGGACCTTGAGGCAGCGCACGTAGGACTTGTCGACGTCGATCTTGTCCTGGAAGGCCACCTCCTCGGGCTCGTTGTAGGCGCCCTTGCACAGCCGCACCCGCGAGCCCTCGTGGGCCAGCGCGCGGCAGTCGGCCTCGGTGCGGTGCAGGTAGGCCTGGAGCACCGCGCCGGTCTCGGGGAAGTCCTTGCGCAGGTCGCGCAGCACGGCGAGCGTGCGGTCGGTGGTGGTGTGGTCCTCCATGTCGAGGGTCACCGTGGTGCCGGCGTTGCGCGCGGCGCGGCAGATGGTGCGGGCGTTCTCGAGGGCCACCTTGTCGCCGACGTCGGGCAGCGCCTGGCCGATGGCCGACAGCTTGACCGACACCTCGGCGCGGCGCGCGAGGCCGCGGTCGGCGAGGTCCTTGAGCAGCTCGACGTAGGCCGCCACGGTCGTCTCGGCCTGCTCGACGTCGAGGGTGTCCTCGCCGAGGAAGTCGAGGGTCACCGTCAGCCCGTCCTCGACCAGCCGGCCGGTCGCCTCGACCGCCGCGTCGGTGCTCTCGCCGGGCACGTAGCCGGTGACGATGCCCGAGGTGACGGGGAGGGTGCTGACGAGCTTCTTGACCCCACCGCTGCGCGAGAGCAGCAGGATGGGCTGGCGGAGCAAGGACATGGCTCCAGGTTACGGGCGGGGTCCCCCACGGGCGTACGCCGCCAGGAGTACGCCGCCCCTCCCACCGCCACGGACCCACTCCCCCGGCACGACGCGCCCGGGGCCTGCGGACCACGAGGGTCGGGGCATGGACACGACACCTCCCAGCACACCGAGCAGGACCGGTCGGGCCGCCGGCCTGCTCCGCGCCCTCGCCGCCCACCCACGACGCGCCCTCGTGGCCGTCTTCCTCTTCGTCGTCGTCGCCGGCGCGCTCGGCGGCCCGGTCGCCGGCGCCCTGAGCAGCGACGGCGGGTTCGCCCCGCCCGACGCCGACTCCGCCCGCGCCCTGGAGCGGATCGAGGCCGCCACCGGGCTCGAGGCCAGCCCCGGCCTCGTCCTCCTCGTCGAC
>JAOPXU010000198.1 GCA_025964985.1 Nocardioides sp. | reverse complement strand
GAGCCCGCGGCCCACGACGACGTCGCGCAGCGGGCGGTGCAGCCGCCGGCCGCGCTGGGCCTCGCCGCCCAGGTCCTCGTTGAGCGCGCGGAGGAACTGCGCCTCGGGCAGGCCGACGGCGTCGTTGGTGCGCTCGGCCTCGTGCGGCGCCCAGCCCGGGTCGACGCCAGAGGCGGCAGCGAAGCGCGTCCACAGCAGGCTGCGGTCGCCGCCCTCGGGCGGCAGCGTGACCAGGTGGACGCGGGCCGGGTCGCCGACGGCGGCCGCCCAGCGACCCAGGACGGTGTCGAGCTCGAAGGAGCGCAGCACCTTGAGGCTGCCGGTGCGGGCGCGCTCGAGGAAGTCGCCGAACCGCTCGGAGCCGCCGTGGCGCAGGTTCTCCAGCCACGCCGACACCAGCGCCCGCGAGAGGTCACGGGCGGTGTAGACGACGTGCAGCTCGGCGTCGTCGCCCAGCTCGCGCACGGCCCGGGCGGCGGTCGCGTCGTCGGCGCGCACGAACGCCTCGTCGCTGATCCACACGGTGCCGCGGTGGGCCCGGGCGACCTCGACCAGGCGGTCCCAGCGGCCGTCGGCGTACGCGCGGCCGCGGCCGAGCCGGACGCCGGTCAGGTCGAGCGCCGCCCGGAACACCAGGGTCTCGGGGCCGTCGTCCTCGCTGCCGCGCGGCACCAGGACCCCGCGGGCGAGGAGGTCGGCGTGGTTGCGCTGCATCCGGCTCTGCACGTAGGTGGTGCCGGACTTGGGGGCCCCGACGTGCAGCACGACCTTTCGGGGGCTCACTGCCAGTCCACGGGTACGCCGTGCCCGCGCGAGCGCGCCAGCCAGCGGGTCTCGCCGCCCGGCCACAGGCGCAGGACCAGCCAGAACTCGCGGTCCTCCCCCGGCGCCCGGCGGCGCGGCTCGAGGCTCAGGTGCGCGAACGGCGCCTCGTCGGTCGCGGCGGCGCCGAGCTCCTCGGTACGGGCGACGACGTCGTCCTGCTCGGCACGGTCGAGGTACTGCCACATCACGCTGTGCCACAGCACCGTCACCGCACCCGGGACCGGCTCGATGCCGGCGACGAGCGCGCGTGCACCGATCTCCTGCACCGGCGTCGGCGTCTCGGCCGCGAGCTGCAGGGCACCGCGCAGCCGCTCGAGGCGGCCGGTCATGTCGGCCCAGACGTACGCCGTCAACGTGAGCCGTCCGGCCGTCGTCGCTGCTTCCACGGGCATCACGTCGGTGCCGCGGCGCTCGGCGACCACCGGCCAGGGCGCGTCCGGTCCGGTCCAGGGCCCGGGCCCGGTCCACGCGCCGTCGAGGCGCACGGGCGAGTCGGGGTCGCCGTGCACGCGGCCCTGGTCGTCGACGTAGGCGAACCGGTCGGCCAGCAGGTTGAGCCCGCCGGACGACCCGATCTCGACGAGGTGCACCGGCAGCGGGGTGTGCCTCCCGATCTCGAGCAGCCCGGCGGTCAGGGCGGCCGCGCGCCCTACCTCGTTGGTCTGCGGGGGACGGTCGAGCCACTCCCGCGCGGCGCCCGGCTCCTCGGCCACCAGTGCGGCGAACGCGGCCCAGCAGCCCTCCGGCTCGTAGGTTCCGCCGACGCTCGGGTACCAGGTACCCAGCCCACCGGCCCGGCGCTCGAGCACCAGCCGGTGCACCGACCCCATCAGCCGCAGCGCCAGCGCCGCCGGGCCCGGCGCCTCCTCGTGCCCGGCCAGCACCCGCACGAACGGCTCCGCTTCCTCGCCACCCACCGCCAGCGCGTCGGCCACGCGACCCAGGAGGTCGGCGTACATCGGCGAGCCGAGGCTCGCGCACGCCTGCGCCTGGCCGCGGAACGCGGACTCGAGATCCATGGGGCCAGCCTGGCACGCGAGGCGAGCACACGTCGGTCGAGGAGGTCGCCCTGCGACCGTCACCAGACCATCGAGCAGTCGTGCACCTGCGGTCAAGTGGTCTCGTGACGGTTCCTAGCGGAACCTCCTCGACCAACGTGTGCTGACAACCTCCACCGAGGCGAGCACACGTCGGTCGAGGAGGTCGCTCTGCGACCGTCACGAGACCGTCCGACCGCAGCGTCCGTGCGAAAGCAGCCGTGCACCTGCAGTCGAGTGGTCTCGCGACGGTTCCCAGCGGAACCTCCTCGACAACGTGTGCTGACACTGGTCACCGAGGTGACCACACGTCGGTCGAGGAGGTCGCCCGCGACCGTCACGAGACCATCCGACCGCAAGGTCCCTCCACAAGCAGCCGTGCACCTGCGGTCGAGTGGTCTCGTGACGGTTCCTAGCGGAACCTCCTCGACCAACGTGTGGTGGGGATACCACCGAGGCGAGCACACGTCGGTCGAGGAGGTCGCCCCGCGACCGTCACGAGACCATCCGACCGCAAGATCCCTCTGAAGGCAGTCGTGGACCTGCGGTCGAGTGGTCTTGTGACGGTTCCTGGCGGAACCTCCTCGACCAACGTGTGGTGCGGGGTCAGCTCTTGAGCTTGTAGTCCTTGAGCAGCGAGCGACCGATGATCATCTTCTGGATGTCGGCGGTGCCCTCACCAATGAGCATGAACGCGGCCTCGCGGTAGAGGCGCTCGATCTCGTACTCCTTGGAGTAGCCGTAGCC
>JAOPXU010000190.1 GCA_025964985.1 Nocardioides sp. | reverse complement strand
CCCCCGGCCGCATCATGGACCACCTCGAGAAGGGCACCCTCGACCTCACCGAGCTGAAGTTCCTCGTGCTCGACGAGGCCGACGAGATGCTCAACATGGGCTTCGCCGAGGACGTCGAGACGATCCTCGCCGACACCCCCGACAACAAGCAGGTGGCGCTGTTCAGCGCGACCATGCCGGCGCAGATCCGCCGGCTGTCGAAGCAGTACCTCAACGACCCGGTCGAGATCAACGTCAAGGGCAAGACCCAGACGGCCAACAACATCACCCAGCGCTACATGATCGTCAGCTACCCCCAGAAGGCCGACGCCCTGACGCGCATCCTCGAGACCGAGAACTTCGAGGGGATGATCGTCTTCGTCCGCACCAAGAACGAGACCGAGACCCTCGCCGAGAAGCTGCGGGCCCGGGGCTTCTCCGCCGCGGCGATCAACGGTGACGTGGCTCAGGTGCAGCGCGAGCGCACCGTCAACCAGCTCAAGTCGGGCAAGCTCGACATCCTGGTGGCCACCGACGTCGCGGCGCGCGGCCTCGACGTCGAGCGCATCAGCCACGTCGTCAACTTCGACATCCCCACCGACACCGAGTCCTACGTCCACCGCATCGGCCGCACGGGCCGCGCCGGCCGCTCGGGCGACGCGATCTCGTTCGTCACCCCGCGCGAGCGCTACCTGCTCAAGCACATCGAGAAGGCCACCCGCCAGTCGCTGACCGAGATGCGCCTGCCGTCGGTCGAGGACGTCAACACCACGCGCCTGGCCCGCTTCGACGACCAGATCACGGCCGCCCTCGGCGACGCCGGCCAGATCGAGATCTTCCGCGACGTCGTCAACCACTACGTCCGCAACCACGACGTGCCCGAGGTCGACGTGGCCGCGGCGCTGGCGATCGTCGCCCAGGGCGACACCCCGCTGCTGCTCGACCCCGCCGCCGAGCGTGCCCGCCCGACGTTCACCGACAAGGCCGACCGCACCGAGCGTCCCGGCCGCGGCGGCAAGTCCGGCGGCGACGACCGGTTCGACAAGGGTCAGCGTCGACCGCGCCACGAGACCGGCAAGGCCATGAAGGCCTACAAGATCCAGGTCGGCAAGCGCCACAAGGTCGAGCCCCGCCAGATCGTCGGCGCCATCGCCAACGAGGGCGGCCTGTCGCGCGGCGACTTCGGCTCGATCAAGATCCAGCCCGACTTCTCCGTCGTCGAGCTGCCCGCCGACCTCTCGCCCGAGGTCTGGAAGAAGCTCGAGAACACCCGCATCAGCGGCAAGCTCATCGAGCTCTCCGAGGACCGGGGCCCGCGCGGCTCCCGGCCCCCGTCGTCGGCGTCCCCGTCCTCCGAGGCGGCCTCGTCCGGTGACGACGAAGGCGCCGCCCGCGAGAAGAAGCCGCGGCACAAGAAGCACCAGGACTGAGTACTTCTCAGGCCTTCCATGCGCTTCTCAGGGGTTGCAACCCCTGAGAAGCGCATGGATCCCCGGTGCACCGGGGATTCATGCAGGCGCCAGCACCCCGTGGTCGAGCGCCAGCAGGTCGGCCACGCACGCGCTGGCGGCCATCTGGCCGGCGGCCGCGGAGCCCAGCACCGAGCTCATCGGCATGGGCAGCGCCGCGGTGTGGGCGAGGTCGCCGGCGGCGTAGACGCCGCGCAGCGACGTCCGGCCCATGACGTCGACCTCGACGCAGCCCGACCCGAGCAGGGCGAGGCCGAGGTCGGCCGCGAACGGCGCCGACTGCTCGAACGTCGTCCCGATCAGCACCCCGCCGACCTCGACGTCGGCACCGTCGTCGAAGGACACCCGAGCGCCCAGCGCGCTGGGGCAGAAGCCGCTGACGACCTCGGAGCGCACGTGCGCGCCGAGCGAGGCCAGCTGGGCGGCGTTGGCGTCGTCGAGCTCGCCGCCGTCGAGTAGCACCACGACCTCGGAGGCGATCGGCGCCAGCATCGCGGCGACGCGGCCGACGTGGGCGTGGCTGCCGAGCACGGCGATCGGGGTGCCGGCGTACTCGTGGCCGTGGCAGAACGGGCAGTGCGCGGCGACGGTGCCGAACAGCCCGGCCAGCCCCGGCTTGTCGGGCAGGGTGTCGCGCACGCCGGTGGCCAGCACCACCAGCCGCGTCGTCACCGGGCCGCGCCCGGTGCCCACGGAGAAGCCGGCGCCGTCGGGCACCACCGAGACAGCGGCCTCGTCGCGCACCTCGACGGTGTCGTACGTCGCCAGCTCGGCCCGGGCCATCGCGCGCAGCTCGGCGGGCGGGCGGCCGTCGTGGGTGATGAAGTTGTGCACCAGGTCGGCCGGGTCGTTGCGGTAGCCGCCGGCGTCCAGCATGAGCACCCTGCGGTGCATCCGGCCCAGGGTCAGGGTGGCCTGCAGGCCGGCGGGTCCTCCGCCGACGACCACCACGTCGTAGTCACTCATCGTGCATCCTCTCGTCGTGGACTTGTCTCAACAGAGAGGATGTGACTTCATGTTGACATGAAGTCAAGTCTGATGGCGATCGGCGACCTGGCGGGCCAGTTCGGGCTCGCGACGCACGTGCTGCGGCACTGGGAGGACGTCGGGCTGCTGGCGCCCGAGCGCGACGCCGCCGGCCGCCGCCGCTACGGCCGCGACGAGCTGGTCCGGGTCGCGGTCATCCTGCGCAGCCAGGCCGCGGGGATGTCGCTGGAGCAGATCGGCGTGCTCCTCGATGCCGAGGCGCCCGAGCGCCACCTCGTGCTCGAGGCCCACGTCGCCGACCTCGACCGCCGCATGGCCGAGATGCAGCGCAGCCGCGAGATGACCGTGCACGCGCTCAGCTGCCGGGCCCACGACGTCGCCAACTGCCCCGGCTTCCGCAAGGGCGTGCAGGACCTCATCGACGGCGACGCCTCCACGATCACCCGCGGGCTCGAGGGGTTGCCCTCTACCGGAGGCCGGCGCTCGGTGCGAGGGTGAGACCCAGGTCACACTCGTGACCGCTCGGAACCCTCCCGGAGGTCGTTGGTGCTCGTCCGTCGTCTCGCTCCCGCTCTCGTCACCCTGCTCGCCGTCCTGGCCCCTGCGCTCGTCGCGGTCTCGGCCGCGCCCGCCCAGGCCGCTGCTCCGTCGTACGTCGCCCTCGGCGACTCCTACTCCTCCGGCGTCGGCACCCGCTCCTACATCTCCGACGGCACCTCGTGCCAGCGCTCGACCTACGCGTTCCCCCGGCTGCTCGCCGCCCAGAAGGGCTACGCGCTCAGCTTCAAGGCGTGCTCCGGCGCGACCATCCCGACCGTCACCAACACCCAGCTCAGCGCCCTGAGCGCCGGCACCAGCTACGTCACGATCCAGGTCGGCGGCAACGACGCAGGCTTCGCCGACGTCATCACCGAGTGCGCCACGCCGTTCTGGGCGGGCGACTGCAACGGCGCCGTCGACGGTGCCCAGGCCTACATCAACGGCACCTTGCCCGGCCGCCTCAGCACGCTGTACGCCTCGATCCGCTCGCGCGCGCCGCAGGCCAAGGTCGTCGTGGTCGGCTACCCGCGGATCTTCAACGGCGAGGACTGCAACGCCGGCACCTGGTTCTCCCCCGAGGAGGAGACGCGCCTCAACGCCACTGCCAACCTGCTCAACTCCAAGCTGGCCTCGGCCGCCGCCGCCCGCGGGTTCTCCTTCGCCAACCCGACCACCCGCTTCGTCGGCCACGCCGTCTGCGACGCCAACGAGTGGATCAACGGCCTGTCCAGCCCCGTCAGCGAGAGCTACCACCCCAACCGGCTCGGGCACTCCTCCGGCTACGTGCCGCTGGTGGGGGCGCTGCTCGGCTGACCCGCCCCGGCGACCCCGCCCTGTCCGACCCCACTGGTAGAACCGACGCCATGCGCCGCCACCTCCTCGCCCCCGTCGCGCTGCTGCTGGCCATCTCGCTGGTGGCCTGCAGCGGCGGCGATGAAGAGCCCGACCCGGCCGAGTCCGGTGACCGGGCCGACGGCACGGCGGCCGTGCTGGTCGACGGTCTGCGCAGCAGCGACCTGGCCGACGTCCCGTTCACCGAGACCACCGGCGCCGAGGCGACCACCGACCTCGCCGAGGTCGTCGAGGGGATGGGCGAGCTGACGCCCGAGGTCAGCCTGGGCGAGGTCGCCGAGACCGGTGACGACGCCGCCACGGCGACGCTGTCGTGGTCCTGGCCGCTCAGCGAAGCCGAGCCGTGGACCTACGACAGCCAGGTCGACCTGACCCGCGCCGACGGCGAGTGGCAGGTCGCTTGGGGCCACGACGTCGTCGAGCCGAGCCTCAACGCCAACTCCGTGCTCGACACCACCACGGTCGGGGCCTCGCGCGGCGACATCCTCGGCGCGGGCGGGGTCGCGCTGGTGACCGAGCGCCCGGTGGTCCGCGTCGGCATCGACCGGGGCCGGGTGCCGAAGGGCCGCGCCGGCCGGTCGGCCTCCCAGGTCGCCCGGCTCGTCGGCATCGACGCCGGGCCCTACGCCGCCCAGGTCGAAGCCTCCGGCCCGCGCGCCTTCGTCGAGGCCATCACCTTCCGCCAGGACCAGCTGCCGCGCGCGGTGCTGCGCGGCTACGAGGCCATCCAGGGCGCGACCCTGGTCGCCGTCGACGCGCCGCTGGCCCCCACCCGCGACTTCGCCGCGCCCATCCTCGGCACGGTCGGGCCGGTGACGGCCGAGATGATCGAGCAGGAGCCCGACCGCTACGAGGTCGGCGACGTCGCCGGGCTCTCCGGGCTCCAGGCCAGGTACGACGAGCAGCTCCAGGGCACGCCCGGCGTCGTCGTCAACGCCGTGGGCAGCGACGGCAAGGCGCGCGAGCTGTTCCGCTCCGGCGGTACCGAGGGCGAGGCGCTGCAGCTGACGCTCGACGAGGAGCTGCAGTCCGAGGCCGAGGCGGTCCTGGCCGACGTCGGCCCGGCCAGCGCGCTGGTCGCAATCCGGCCCAGCGACGGGGCGATCCTCGCCGCGGCCAACGGACCCGGCAACGACGGCATCAACCTCGCGACGTTCGGCCAGTACGCACCCGGTTCCACTTTCAAGAGCGTCAGCAGCCTGGCCCTGGTGCGTCGTGGCATCGGCCCCGACACCCTGGTGCCGTGCACCACGACCGTCGACGTCGACGGCCGCGACTTCGAGAACTACGACGACTACCCCGCCGGCGGCACCGGCCGCATCCCGTTCCGCCAGGCCCTGGCCAACTCCTGCAACACCGCCTTCATCGCCGAGCGCACCCGCCTGCGCGACGGCGACCTGGCCGCCGCGGCGGCCTCGTTGGGCCTCGGCATCGACCACGACCTCGGCTTCCCCGCCTACTTCGGCTCCGTCGAGCCGCCCACCACCGAGACCGGCCGCGCCGCCGACATGATCGGCCAGGGCACGGTGCTCGCCTCGCCGATGGTCATGGCCACCGTGATCGCCTCGGTGCAGGCCGGCAAGACGGTCGTGCCCCGACTGATCGAGCAGGTCGAGGTCAGCGTGCCCGCGGAGGCCGACCCGCTGACGCCGGCCGAGGCGCGCTCGCTCCAGGCGCTGCTGCGCGGCGTCGTCACCGACGGCAGCGGCCGGCTGCTGGGCGACGTCCCCGGCCCGCCGGTGATCGCCAAGACCGGCACGGCCGAGTACGACGCCGGCGGCCGGGTGCGCACGCACGCCTGGATGATCGCCGCCCAGGGCGACCTGGCCGTCGCCGTCTTCGTCCAGGACGGCTCGTCCGGCTCGGGCACCGCCGGGCCGCTGCTCGAGGAGTTCCTGCGCGCGGCCGGCTGAGCCGGCACCGGCACAGCCTCCAGCGGTGAGCGACGACGCGGGGCCCGGCAGGCACTGCCGGGCCCTGCGCCGTGCACTCCTCCTGCCGCACGCCCGTCAGGGGGGCATCGGGGGTGGTGGGCAAATGGAGCGAACCCCCCGCCGCATGGGGTCGGCGAGGGGTTCTTGTCGTCTCTCTAGGTGCTCCCTCCGAAGGACGACGGGGTCCACGATACGCCTCGACGCCAGAAGTTGTCCCCCCTTTGTCGTGAAGTCGACGGGTGGTTGGCTGTCAGGCATGACCGCACCGGACCGTCTCGGCGAGCTCCTCGTTCCCGAGCACCGCAACCTCCTCATCGGCGGCACCTGGCGCGAGGCCGACGACGGCCGCCGCCTCGACGTCGTCGACCCGGCCGACGGCAGCGTGCTGACCACCGTCGCCGACGGCTCGCCCGCCGAGGCCGTCGAGGCGCTCGACGCCGCCGTCGCCGCGCAGGCCGACTGGGCGGCCACCGCGCCCCGTGAGCGCGGCGAGATCCTGCGCCGCGCCTGGCAGCTCCTGCAGGACCGCGCCGACGACGTCGCGCTGCTGATGAGCCTCGAGATGGGCAAGCCGGTCGCCGAGGCGCGCGGCGAGGTCGGCTACGGCTCCGAGTTCTTCCGCTGGTACGCCGAGGAGGCGGTCCGCATCCACGGGCGCTGGATGCACAACCCCGCCGGCGGCTCGCGGCTGCTCACGATCAAGAAGCCGGTCGGTCCCTGCCTGTTCGTCACGCCGTGGAACTTCCCGCTCGCGATGGGCACCCGCAAGATCGGCCCGGCGATCGCCGCCGGCTGCACGATGGTCGTCAAGCCGGCCGCCCAGACCCCGCTGACGATGCTCGCGCTCGCGGCGCTCCTCGAGGAGGCCGGGCTCCCGCCGGGCGTCCTCAACGTCGTCACCACGACCCGCGCCGGCGAGCTGAGCCAGACCCTGCAGGCCGACGACCGGCTGCGCAAGGTCAGCTTCACGGGCTCCACCGGCGTCGGTCGGGTGATGGTCCGCCAGAGCGCCGACCAGCTGCAGCGCCTCAGCATGGAGCTCGGCGGCAACGCCCCGTTCGTCGTCTTCGCCGATGCCGACCTCGACGCCGCCGTCGACGGCGCGATGGTCGCCAAGATGCGCAACATGGGCGAGGCCTGCACCTCCGCCAACCGGTTCCTCGTCCACGCCGACGTCGCCGAGGAGTTCGGACGCCGCCTGGCCGAGCGGATGGGTGCGCTCACCGTCGGCCGCGGCCAGGACGCCGGCGTCGACGTCGGCCCGCTCATCGACGAGAAGGCCGTCGAGTCCGTCGGCCAGCTGGTCATCGACGCCGTCCACGACGGCGCGCGGCTGCTGGTCGGTGGCGACGCCCCCGACGGGCCCGGCTTCTTCTACAACCCGACCGTCCTGGTCGACGTACCGGCGGGCTCGGCGATCAACACCGAGGAGATCTTCGGCCCGGTCGCGCCGATCACGACGTTCGTCACCGACGAGGAGGCGGTCGCGGCGGCCAACGACACCGAGTACGGCCTGGCCTCCTACGTCTACACGCGCGACCTGGCCCGCACGATCAAGGTCGCCGAGGCGCTGGACTTCGGCATGGTCGGCATCAACACCGGCCTGGTCTCCAACCCCGCCGCGCCGTTCGGCGGCATGAAGGCCAGCGGCTTCGGGCGCGAGGGCGGCTTCGAGGGCATCGAGGAGTACCTCGAGACGACCTACGTCGCGCTGCCCGTGCCCTGACCTCCCTGTCCGTCCGTAGCCTTGCCGGCATGAGGCGGGTGGTGGTCGCGGCGGTCCTGCTGCTCGCGACCGCCTGCTCGACCACCGACGCGCCGTCGACGGACCCCGCCTCCGCACCGGCGCCGTCCGAGCGGGCGGCACCGGGCGAGGTCACCACCCCGCAGCCGACGGAGGCCGCGACACCGCCACCGTCGCCGACCCGCGACCCGCTGGCCGACCTGGTCGAGGGCATCGAGGTCGAGGACGGACCCGTGCTCGGCGCCGACATCAGCTGGCCCCAGTGCCCGCCCGGCCTGGGCATCCCGCAGAAGCGGTCCTCCGGCCAGCCGCTGCCGGTCGACGAGGCGCGCTACGTCGTCGTCGGCCTGACCAACGGTCCCGGGTTCTACCCCAACCCGTGCCTGGCCGACCAGGTCGCCTACGTGCGCCAGCGCGGCGCGATGATCGCGGCCTACGCCGTGGCGTCGTACCCCGAGCCCGGCCGGATCGAGCAGCACGGCCAGGACGGCCCCTACGACGGCGCGACCCGGCTCGGTGCCCTGGCCAACACCGGCTACCAGCAGGCGGCGTTCAACGTCGCCTCGATGCGGGCCGCCGGCCTGCAGACGCCGGTCGTCTGGGTCGACGTCGAGCCCGTGCCCGACTTCGCGTGGAGCAGCGACCTGGAGGCCAACGCGGCGGTCGTCGCGGGCGTCGCGCGCGGCTACGAGGACGCCGGCTACCGGATCGGCGTCTACTCCACCCCGCTGCTGTGGGACGGCGTCGTCGGCGACCTCGAGCTCGGCGTCCCGGAGTGGCGCGCCGCCGGCCAGACGTCGGCGGAGGAGGCGCTGTCGCGCTGCGGTGACGACTGGGTCATCCAGGGCGGCGAGGCCGTGATGGGCCAGTGGGTGCAGGACGACCGCGACATGAACCTCACCTGCCCGGGCATCTCGGCCGACCTCTCGGCGTGGTTCCACCGCTACTGAGCAGGGCAGGGTGGGGCCATGGACCTCTCGGACCTCGTGGTGGCGGTGCTCGTCGTGCTGGCCGCGCTGCTCGTGCTCGGCGTCGTGGTGATCGCGTTCGTCATGTGGCGCTTCGACGTGCCGCCGCGCGGGCTCGCCGCGATGGTCGGGGCGTTGGTCTACCTCGTGAGCCCGGTCGACGTGCTGCCCGAGGTGGTGCTCGGACCACTCGGCCTGGCCGACGACGCGGGCGTCGTCACGCTCGCGGCGGTGTGGGTCTACAAGCTGGTGCGGGCGCGGCGGATCCTGCGGGCCGGGTCAGCGCGGCGAGAACGACGCCACGAGCGCTGAGCGCGAGGCGAGGCCGAGCTTGCGGTAGACCTTCGACAGGTGGCCCTCGACCGCCTTGACCGTGACGCCGAGGCGCTCGGCGATCTGGCGGTTGGTCAGGCTCTCGAGGGCGAGCAGCGCGACGCGGCGCTCGGCGGCGGTGAGCACGGCCAGGGCCTCGGACTCGGCGCGTCGCGGCGCCTCGCCGAGCCGGTCGAGCAGGCGGCGCACGCGGCTCTGCAGCGGCCAGAGGTCCTCGCGCCCGGCGTACGACTCGGCGTCGCGGAGCAGCGTGAGGGCCTCGACCCGCGAGCCCTCGAGCAGCAGCAGCCCGGCGAGGTCGGTCTCGATCTGCGCGCGCAGCCGGCCCGCCTCGACGTGGTCGAGCAGGGCGAGCGCCTCGCGGAGCCGGGCGACCGCCCGGCTGCCGGCGCCGTGGGAGGGGTCGGTGGTGGCGAGCACGCGCAGCGCCAGCGCGACGTCGTACGGCGTGCCCGCGGCCTGCGCCAGGTCGAGCTGGGTGCGCGCGAGCTCGAGCGCCTCGACGC
>JAOPXU010000124.1 GCA_025964985.1 Nocardioides sp. | reverse complement strand
CCGGCTCGTGGTGGCCGTCGTCGCCGGCGTCGGCCTGCTTCATCAGCTGCAGGTGAGCGGGCGCGCGGGTCATGCCGCGACCCTAGGGTCCGACACCCCCGGTCCGGGACGGGCGAGCGGCCGGACCGTTGGTCAGAAGGGACTAGGGGTCGCCTAGGGGGTCGGCCCCGCGCTGGGGCGCTGCAGCCGGTCGAGGAACGACACCATCACGGCCTCGCGCAGGGCAGGACTGGCCAGGTCGAGCAGGGCGTTGACCTCGGCCATCCGGGTCGGCAGGTCCAGGCCCGGCCCATCGCCGACCAGCCCCGCCGCGAGCAGCAGGCCGTCGAAGTCGGCGTCGGTGAGGGTCGTCGGGTCCAGCGCCGCGACGTACGCCGCCACGCCGGGGTCGACGGCGACCGGCCCGGCCTCCTGGGCGGCCCGGGCCGACTCGGCCAGCGCGGTGAGCAGCTCGGGCACGTGGGGGCGGGTGGCGGCGCTGACCGAGAGGTGGATGGTCGCGGGCAGGCCGCCGAACGACAGCTGCGGCTGGACGTACCAGCCGCGCGCCGCCATCTCGTCGGACACCGTGAACGGGTCGCACGACGTGTCGGTCGCCAGGGCGACCAGCGTCGAGTCGGGCGCCACCACGACGTGCAGGCCGGGGATGCCGGCCGTGCCGGCCACGATGGCGTCGACCGCGTCGAACACCTCCTGCGTGAGCTTCTCGTAGCCCGCGTCGCCGATCGAGCGCACCGCGGCCCAGGCGCCGGCCACGGGCCCGCCCGAGCGCGTCGACTGCATCGTGGAGTTGAGCATCGTGTAGCCCGGCCACGCGGCGCTCGCGAAGAACTGCGGCCGGCGCAGGGCGGGGGTCCGGTGCAGCAGCACCGAGGTGCCCTTGGGTGCGTAGGCGTACTTGTGCAGGTCGACCGAGACCGAGGTGACGCCCTCGACCGCGAACGTCCACGGGGGCACGGGCCGGCCGAGGCGGGCGGCGTACGGCAGCACCCAGCCGCCGATGCACGCGTCGACGTGGCAGCGGATCCCCCGCGCGGCGGCGAGCGCGGCCAGCTGGATGACGGGATCGACGACGCCGTGGGCGTACGACGGCGCGCCGGCCACCACCAGCACCGCGCGGTCACCCAGCTCGTCGAGCGCCCGGGCGGTGGCCGCGACGTCGGCGCGGAAGTCGTCGCCGACGGGCACCAGGACGGCCTCGACGCCAAAGTAGTGGGCGGCCTTGTGGAAGGCGGCGTGGGCGGTCTCGGGCAGCACCATCGCGGGTCGCTCGACGCCGGGGAAGGCGTCGCGGGCGCCCTGCACGGCGAGCAGCACCGACTCGGTGCCGCCGGAGGTGACGCTGCCGACGACCGTGTCCGGCCCGTCGACCAGCCGCGCGGCGAAGGCGACGAGGTCGTTCTCCATCGTGAGCAGGCTGGGGAACGCGGTCGGGTCGAGACCGTTGGACCCGGCGTACGCCGCCACGGCCTCGCGCGCGACCCGGTCGACCTCGCCCAGCCCGGAGTCGTAGACGTAGGCGAGCGTGCGCCCGCCGTGCACGGGCACGTCGCCCGACTGCATCGCGCGCAGCCGGGCCAGGACCTCGGTGGGGCTGTCGTTCACGGGAGGACCTCCAGGGTCGTGTCGTGTCGGTCGTCGAGGCGGTAGCGGGTGAGCCACCACAGGCTCGCGACGACCAGCAAGGCGGGCAGCAGCGAGAAGCCGAGGGTGATCGCGGTCAGGGCGCTGTCGGGCTGCACGACCGCGTCGTCGGTGCCCGAGCGGTAGGACCCGAGCGCGAGCACGAGCGCGAACAAGCCGGGGCCGAGGGCCAGTCCGAGGGTCTCGCCCGCGGTCCAGACGCCCGTGTAGACGCCGGCTCGGTTCTCGCCGGTCGCCTCGGCGTCGGCGGCGGCCACGTCGGGCAGCATGGCGAGCGGGAAGACCTGGCAGCCGGCGTACCCGACGCCGACCAGGGCGACGGCGGCGAAGACGACGCCGTCGGGCGCCACGCGGGCGACTGCCGCCAGGGCCGCGCCGAGGGCCAGGACGACCGACGAGGCGAGGTAGGCGCGCCGCTTGCCGACCCGGCCGCCGACGGCCGACCAGACCGGGGTCAGCAGCAGCGCGGGTCCGACGAAGCAGACGAAGAGCACGGTGGCGGCGCCGTCGCGGCCGAGCACGTCGCCGGCGAGGTAGTCGACGCCCGCGAGCATGCAGCCGGTCGCGAGGGCCTGCAGCACCCAGGTCGTGAGCAGCAGCCGGAAGTCGCGGGCGCCCGTGACCACGCGCAGCTGGTCGCGCAGCGAGCCGGGCCCGGGGGCGACCGAGCCGACGGGGGCGTCGCGCGTGCCGACGTAGGCGCCGACGACGCCGACCAGGATGACCGCGGCCATCACCAGGCCCATGATCCGGTAGCCGTCGCGCCCGCCCACGGCGTCGCGGATCACCGGGGCGGTGGCGCCGGCTAGCAGGATGGTGAACGCCAGGATCGCGACCCGCCACGTCATGAGCCGGGTGCGCTCGGCGTAGCTCCGGGTCATCTCGGCGGGCATCGCGACGAACGGCACCTGGAAGAACGCGTACGCGGACGCGCAGGCCAGGAACACCACCAGGACGTAGCCGGTCTCGACGACCTTAGAGTCGACGTCGGGCCCGGCGAAGAGAAGGGCGAAGGTCAGCGCCAGAGCGATGCCGGCGCGCAGCAGCCACGGCCGCCGCGGGCCACGGTCGTCGACGGTGCGGTCGCTGATGCGCCCGGCGATCGGGTTGAGCACGACGTCCCAGGCCTTGGGCAGCACCACGACGATGCCGGCCACGACGGCCGCGACCCCGAGGGTGTCGGTGAGGTAGGGCAGCAGCATCAGCCCCGGGACCGTGCCGAACGCACCGGTGGCGACCGAGCCCAGCCCGTAGCCGATGCGGACGCGGCGGGTGAGCGGCGGCTGCGGGTCGGTGGGCGCGGTGGTCACCCGCCGAGGCTAGGACCTCGCGGTCACCTCCCGCAGGACGACGCCGGCGCGGGACCCCTCGTCGCGGGTCAGCGCGACAGGGCGCGGGAGGCGGCCGAGCCGGTGCCGCGGCGGCCGGTGCCGATCGCGGAGACACTCGGACCGGTGGCGTCGTCGTCCGTGTCGTCGCTGTCCTCGCTCGGCGCGTCGGGGTCGGTGGACCACCTGCTGATCCACTCGTCCATCACCGTCCAGGTGCTGGTGCGCGCGGCGCGGCCGGTGAGCATGCCGAGGTGGCCGCCGGGCACGATCTCGAAGCGCACCTCGGGTGATCCGGTGAGCAGCGGGACGACGGCCTTGACCGCCGGGACCGGCGCGATGCCGTCGGTGGCGCCGCCGAAGACCAGCACGGGGACGTCGATGTCGGCGAAGGAGACGGTGCGGCCCTCGGCCTCGGGCTCGCCGGTGACCTCGCCGAGGTCAAAGGTGCCGGTGACGAGCCCGTTGGCCTTGACGAAGCGGTGGTAGAGCTGGCCGAACGTGCGGCCGGGGTAGGCGATCATCCCGTCGGTGAACCGGTCGACGGCCTCCATCTGGGCCAGGAACTCGGTGTCGTCGTAGTGGGTGGCCTTGGCGACCGGCTTGGTGACGAGCTTCTGGAACGACGAGAGCTGGTAGGCCCACTTGACCAGCGGCTTCGGAGCGCCGCCGAGGGCCTGGTAGCCCCGGGTGACCAGGCCGCGGCCGCCGCCCAGGTTGAGCAGCGGGCGCAGCGGCGCGACCAGCGGCACGAGGCTCACGTCGACCGGCGAGCCGACGACGGTCAGCGACGCCAGCGGCAGGTCGTGGTCGGCGGCGGTCGCGAGGAGCGAGAAGATCCCGCCGAGGCTCCAGCCGATCACGTGCACGGGTCGACCGCCGGCGTGGGCGGAGGCCTCGCGGATCGCGGTCGGGACGACCTCCTCGATCCAGTGCTCCATGCCGAGGTTGCGGTCCTTGAACGAGACCTCGCCGTACTCGACCAGGTAGGTGGGACGCCCGGCCTGCACGAAGTGCTCGACCAGCGAGCAGCCGCGGCGCAGGTCGTAGCAGATCGCCGGCGCCGCCAGCGGGGTCACCAGCAGGACGGGGTCGCCGACCTCCTTGACCTTGGCGGCCGGGCGGTAGTGGTAGACCTCGCGCAGCGTGCCCTCGTCGATGAGCGTCCGCGGCATCGGGCGCAGGTCGGCCAGTCCGCCGTAGAACACCTTGTGCGCCAGGTTGCTCGCCGCGGAGACGACCTGGTCGGGCTTCGGGATGAGGTCCACAGGGCGAAAAGTACCCGGTGCCGGGCTACGGCGACGCCGGTCCGAGAACGGCGTGCGAGGCCCTCGTCACGTGCGCCCAGTAGCGGTCGCCCCACGACCAGTGCCACCACTCGGTCGGGTAGTTGACCAGGCCTGCACCCGACATCGCCCGGACCAGCTCGCGGCGCAGCGCCAGCGGCTCCCCGACGACGTCCGGGTGGTCGGTGTAGCAGCGCCCCGCGGAGTCCTCCGGCGACGCGTCGAGCGGGCACCCGACGTCGAGCACCTCGCCCTCCGGCGTCAGCAGCAGCACGTCGACCGCCGCGCCCGCCGTGTGCGGCGCGACCTCCGGCGGCGACACGAACCGGCTGGCCAGCCGGTGCACCTCGGCCTCCGTCGCCCCGGGTCGTTCTGTGCGCAGGCGGGCGGCGTACCGCTCGAAGTAGTGGCGCTGCAGCGCCGGCGGCCGCCAGCCCTCGTTGAGCGCGAGCACCAGGTCGCGGGGGAGGGCCGCCGCGGCGTCCGCCAGCCGGTCGAGCACCGGCTGGCGCAGGTGGCGCGCCTCGGTCGTCTCGCCGGTGAAGGCCACCACGCCCGCGGTGTCGACCAGCGATGCGCCCGAGTCCACCACCGGGATCGCCGTCACCGCTGGGTCCGCCATCAGCGTGACGGCGCGCCAGTCGGGGAGGGGGTGGTCGAGCACGTCCCGAACCGTAGTGGTGAGGCAGAGACGACCACACGTTGGTCGAGGAGGTCGCCCTGGCGACCGTCACGAGACCGATGAACGGCAGCGCCGGTACGACGGCACCACACGTTGGTCGAGGAGGTCGCCCTGGCGACCGTCACGAGACCATCCACGCCGCAGGGTCCGTGGCGGAGTTGCTCTGCACCTGCGGTCGATCGGTCTCGTGACGCTCCCTAGCGGGAGCTCCTCGACCAGCGTGTGGTCCGGAGGGCACCTAGGAGCGCTTGGCGGGCCGGACGGTCTTGGCTTGGTGAGCTCCTCGGGCAGCGCGCCGTAGGCCTCGAGGAGGGCGGACCTCATGCCGTCGAGCTGTCCGGCTCGTCCTGGGCGTCGACCCAGCCGACGAATCGGCTGCCCACGCCCGGGATCTCCTGACGGTGTTCGCCTGGGTGCGGACGCGGTAGGTCGGACGGCTCGTGGACGTCGCAGCTGACGAAGGTGAAGGTCGGCCACCACTTCTTCGGCCGGGCCCTCTCGGCGGACCCGCAGACAGCACACACCAGATCGACCCAGACCGGCTTCGTGCCGGTCCGGTTATATCGGGACTGGACCAGCCACGGTGGCGGGTCGTCCTCGATCGCACGCAGCTGCGCTTCGGTCAGCGTCGCGGGCAGGCCGTGCCGGGTGGCCATCTCCACTGGGATGTCCAGGCGTTGAGCGGCGTCGCGTCGGGTGAGCATCGCGCTCCACGATAGACAGCGCCGCTTGCAGGACAGCTGTCGGAGCCGCTCCTCGTGGTGGTGTCCAGGTCGCCGCGCGGCGGTCGACCGGCCCGAGGGTCAAGGCAGGCTGACGAGGACGCACGAGGCCACGTCCGGCCGGCACCGCACGAGCGACTCGTCCCCGCCGTCCTCGGTCACCACGAGTGCGAGGAGTCGGTCGTCGCTCTCCCACCGGAAGCCGGGGGCGACGAAGAGCCACCCCGCGGGCGGCGTGAGCACGCTGCTGGCAGTGCCGTCGACGTGTTGCACCCGCAGGGTGCGGGCCGCTGAGGCCTCGCCGCCCACGGTGCCCGGGGGTACGTGGGCGAGCCACTGCTCGCTGGCTTCCAGGACGTCGTGGGTGGGCACGGCAGCGATCCGGGTGAGGGTGCCGTCCTCGGACAGCCGGGCGAGGTAGGGCTCGCCCTGGGTGCCGTCGACGGCGTTGTCGCCTGCGTTGACGATCAGGCCGGCGGCGGTGTTGCCGATGACCACCTGGCCCGGCTCGGTCTGCGCGAGGTCGATCGTCTGCTCGTCGACGAATGGGCGCCACAGCCGCTGGAACAGCGTCCCCGCGACCACCACGAGCCCGTCGTCGGTCACGGCCACGGCACGGACAGCGGGGTCGAGTCCTGCTCCCGGCAGGTCGACGCCGCCGAACCCCTCGCCGCCCTCCTCGGTGTCGGAGCCGACGAGCATCGCACCGCCTCCGTCGCTGATGACGCGTCCCACGTAGCCGGCGTCCGGGGAGATCACGGGCGGCTGGTACATCGTGCCCTCGAGCCGTTGCGGGCGGGCGTCGTAGCCCCACCACCAGCTGTCGTCGGCACGCTGACCCATCCAGTGGGTGCCACTGCCCCGCACGTCCGTCCAGCGTCCGGGCACCTGCTGGCCCCCGACGTAGAGGACTCCGGAGACCACCACGGGCGCCTCAGGTGCTGCGTCGGAGACGGAGCCGTCGTCCGTCGTCGTACTGGTGGTGGGGGGCTCGGCCGGTGCGGGCTCGCCGCGGTCGGGTCCGCCCGTGGTGAGCAGGGTGAGCGCCGTGACCAGGACGGTGATGACGACGGCCGCCGCGACCAGCGCGGGTGCCGCCACGTGCCAGCGTGACCTGGTGGTCGTGACGGGCAGACCCGGCACGGGGGGGACGACCAGGTTGCCCGCGATCTGCTCCAGCTCGCGGCTCAGGGTGTCCTCGATCTCGGAGTCCATCAGTCCTCACTCCCGTCGACAGCGTCTCGTAGGTTCTGCAGGGCGTGGTGCGCGGTCGACTTCACGTTGCCGCGCGAGCACCCGAGTGCGTCGGCGATCTCTGCCTCGTTGAGCTGCTCGTAGTAGCGCAGGACGATGACGGCGCGCTGTCGTGGCGGCAGGGCGCGGACGTGCGGCCACAGGGCCATCCGGTCCTCGGGGCCATCGGGCGGTGGGCCGACGGGCTCCGGTGGGTCCTCGCCGACCAGCCGTTCGGGTCGGCGTCCTTCGGCCCGTTTCGCGGAGAGGAAGGTGTTGGTGAGGATCCGGCGCACGTAGGCGTCGGACGACTCCGCGTCGCTCACCTTCGACCACGCGCCGTGGGCCTTGATGAGTGTCTGCTGCGCGAGGTCCTCGGCATCGGCATGGCTGCCGCTCAGCAGGTAGGCACGGCGGTACAGCGACGGCCAGGCCGCTGCGGCGTACTCCTCGAACGTTGGTGCGTCCGCATGTGCGATCGTCGGCATGGGCGCCACCTCCTCACTCCTACAGACTCCCCCTCGGGGCAGCAGGTTGTGTCGAGCGGAACGCGGTCCGAGCTCGCGACGTCGCCGAGACGCCACCAGGAGCGCCACGGACACGCCCGCTGTGCGGCATGACCCGGGCGTTCGAGGGCGACGGCCGGGTTGTCCCCGGCGTGTCCGGTAACGTCGGGCCGATGGGCGTGACGCTGCTGACTACCGAGGTCGTCCGCCGAGTGGCGGAGCCGCTGGGCCTGCGGAGCGAGAGCCAGGTCCGTGGTCGCCGGCCGGACGCTGCGCCTGGTCGGGGGCAGCGCGAGGTCTATACGCATCGGGAGGTCTCTCCCGGACCGCTCGTCCTGCTGCTGCGCGCGCTCGGCTCCGCGGGGGCCGCCCCGTGAAAGCACTCGGGTGCGTCGTCGTCGTCGGAGTCCTCGTCGTCGGCGGGTTCCTGGCCCTCACAGGCTGGCTGATCTCTCGCGGCGATGACCAGAGCGAGCTCACGCAGCAGGTCGAGGCCACCGCCATCGACCCTCGCGCCGTCGGGGTCGGCAGCGGCAGCGGTCACAAGTTCGCCTACGCCTACCGCGTGGACGGCCAGTGGTACGGCTACGACTCCCACTTCGTCAACGACCGGGCGTGGTCCCCGGGCGACCCCGTCACCGTGTGCGTCGATCCCGACGACCCGCGGCGCCACGTCGTGTCGATGTTCGAGCCCTGCGGCCAGGAGCAGATCGGCGGGAACTCCATCAAGGAGGCCTCCACCCGAGCGGCACCGACCTCCTAGCGTCACGCTGATCGGCGATCCCCCCCACGAGCACCTCCGCGACCGGCTCCCGAACGGCGACTCAGGTGCCGGCCGTCACCGGCTCGAGTCGGACGACGACGCTCTTGTACGCCGGTTGGTTGCTCGTCTCGGCGACGGAGCCCAACGAGACCAGGACGTTGGTCTCGGGGTAGTAGGCCGCCGCGCTGCCTCGTGGCGTGGGGTACGGGACGACCCGGAACCCCTCGGCGCGCCGCTCCTGACCGTCGTCGGCGATGCTCACCACGTCGACCCGGTCGCCCTCGGTGAGGCCCAGGGCGCTGAGGTCGTCGGTGTGGACCATCACCACACGACGGTCGCCGTGGATGCCGCGGTAGCGGTCGTTGTCGGTGTAGGGCACGGTGTTCCACTGGTCGTGCGAGCGCAGCGTCTGCAGCAGCAGGTGGCCCTCGGGTACGTCGGGCGGCGACCCCTCGTTGACGCTGAACTGTGCGGTGCCCGTCGAGGTGGGGAAGACCCCCTCGTTGACCGGGTTGGGCAAGGTGAAGCCGCCAGGCTCGGCAATGCGGTGGTTGAAGTCGTGGAAGCCCGGGACGACGCGCGAGATGTGGTCGCGGATGATGCCGTAGTCGGTCTCGAACGACGCCCAGTCCACAGGCACGCGTTCGCCGAGCGTCGCTCGAGCCAGGCGGCTCAGGATCGCGACCTCGCTGAGCAGCAACGGTGATGCCGGCGTGAGTCGTCCGTAGGAGGAGTGGACGTCGCTCATCGAGTCCTCGACGGTGACGAACTGCTCGCCGCCGTCCTGCAGGTCGCGCTCGGTGCGGCTGCGGGTCGGCAGGATCAGCGCGGTCTCGCCGCACACGGTGTGGGAGCGGTTGAGCTTGGTCGACACCTGCACCGTCAGGCGGCAGCGGCGCAGCGCCTTCTCGGTCGCCGTGCTGTCCGGGGCGGCGCGCACGAAGTTGCCGGCGACCCCGACGAAGACCTTGACCTCGTCCTCGAGCATCGCGTGGATGGTGCCGACAGCGTCGAGGCCGTGGTGGCGAGGCGGGTCGAACCCGAACTCCTGCTGCAGGGCGTCGAGGAACTCGTCGGGCATCTGCTCCCAGATGCCCATGGTGCGGTCGCCCTGCACGTTGCTGTGGCCGCGGACCGGGCAGGCGCCCGTGCCCAGCCGGCCGAGGTTGCCCCGCAGGAGGAGGAAGTTGACGATCTCGCGGATGGTCGGCACGGCGTGACGGTGCTGGGTCAGGCCCATCGCCCAGCAGACGATGATGCGGTCGCTGCGCAGCACCTCGTCGGCCACCGCCCGGATCTCCTCGCGGCCCAGGCCCGTCAGCGTGCTGACGTCGTCGAGGTCGACGGCTCGGACGTGCGCGGCGAAGTCGTCGAACCCGCTGGTGCTCGACTCGATGAAGGCACGGTCGAGCACGGTCCCCGGTGCCGCGTCCTCGGCCTCCAGCAGCAGCTTGTTGAGCCCCTGGAACAGGGCGATGTCGGCGCCTAGCCGGATCTGCAGGAAGTGGTCGGCGATCTCGACACCGGCGCCGATGACGCCGCGCGGCTTCTGCGGGTTCTTGAAACGGCGCAGCCCGGCCTCGGGGAGCGGGTTGACCGCCACGATCCGGGCCCCGCGCAGCTTGGCCGCCTCGAGTGCCGAGAGCTGACGGGGGTGGTTGGTGCCGGGGTTCTGACCGACGACGAAGATGAGGTCGGCGTGCTCCATGTCGAGCAGGCTCACCGTGCCCTTGCCGGTGCCGATGGTCTCGTGCAGCGCGAAGCCGCTGGACTCGTGGCACATGTTGCTGCAGTCGGGCAGGTTGTTGGTTCCGAAGGCCCGGGCGAAGAGGCCCAGGGTGAATGCCGCCTCGTTGCTGACGCGCCCGGACGTGTAGAACGCCGCCTCGTCGGGCGAGTCGAGCGAGCGCAGCTCCTCGGCGACCAGGCCGAAGGCGTCGGTCCAGCTGATGGGCTCGTAGTGCTCGGAGCCAGGGCGCTTGACCATCGGCTCGGTGAGCCGGCCCTGCTGGTTGAGCCACTTGTCGGAGCGCTCGCCCAGCTCGGAGACCGGGTGCTCGGCGAAGAACTCGGCGGTCACCCGCCTCGACGTCGCCTCGTCGTTGATGTGCTTGGCGCCGTTCTCGCAGTACTCGTTGGCGTGCCGGTGCCCGGGAGCCGGGTCGGGCCATGCGCAGCCGGGACAGTCGATGCCGTCGACCTGGTTCATGTTGAGGAGCGTGAGTGCGGTCCGCTTCGGCGAGGTCTGTGACAGGGAGTACTCGAGGGCGTGCGCGACGGCCGGCACCCCGGCAGCCCACTCCTTCGGCCCGGTGGACGTCAGCTCGCCCTCGCGGTCCTCGTCCGGTCGTCTACGCACGTGTTCGTCCTCCGTGACGGATGTCGGTCAGCCGTGGACCCAGCCCGGGTGGGCCGGCGGCTTCTTGTCGATGTTCTCGACCCGGCCGCGCCGGATCGTGCCGCGCCAGGTGTCACCGGCGTCGCCGACGCCCTCGACGAACCCGACGTACCCGGCCAGCTGGGACTCGACGAGTCGGCGTACGACGGCCTGCGGGCAGCGCGCGGCCCACCCCGTCGCGTCCAGGCGCAAGGACACCTCGGTCCGTTGCCCACCCAGCTCGCGGAAGGTCGCCTCGCCCCGGTGGGGAAACCGCTGGTCCAGGCTGCGCCAGGCCACCGAGGCGTCCGGGTGCTGCTCGACGACCTCGGCGTAGAACTCGTGGCGCAACAATCCGCGCCCGACCCACCAGCGGGTGACGTTGGGGCGCACCTGCTCGACCCGGCGGACCAGCGGCATGAAGCGCGGGAAGCTCTCGAACCGGACCCACCGGTCGTAGGCGGTGCGCACCGGCACCCCTACCGAGACGCTGGTCTCCAGACGCATCTCCCACTCCTCACGTCACTCGTTTTCTCCTCGACCACCGCACCACGCGGCGAGGCCCAGCGGCCATGTCCGCAGGGGTGATTGCGACCCCCGACCACTGCGCCCCGGGCCACTGCGACCTGGACGTCGAGGTCCACGACGTGCGCGCACGACAACGCCCCGCCAGCCCAGTGGGCTGGCGGGGCGTCGAGGACGACTCAGTGGGCGTTGCGGCCCGAGCTGTTGTTCGTGTCGTCGTAGTAGTCACGGGCGCCGGACTTGGCCAGGCCGCGAGCGATCATGTAGCCGATGGTCAGGTAGGTGATGTAGCGCATCGCCTCGGACCCGCCGAACGAGTCGCCACCGGGGGCGTCACCGTTGTCGCCGATGACGATGGCGGTGACGATGACGGCGACGACGGCCGCGACGTAGGCGTAGAGCTCGGTCGTCTTGGTCGACGACTTGGTCTCGGTGCTGATCCGTCGGCCGGTCGTCACGGTGTCGTGGTTGGTGTGGGTGTTGGTAGCCATGATGAGACTCCGTTTTCTCTGTGGTGCGCCCGAGGCTTGGTGATCGGTGCTGTGAGCACAGGCGCGCGGTCGGAAGGTGCCTCGCACTTACAAGACTGTCCGTCTGCGAGCACGTTGACTCCCCACAAAAGGGTGACTTGACAGCACGTGCGCGACGAGGTGGAGGGGTCCTCCGACGCCGTCGTCCGGCGGCTCTGCCACCGCCTTTCACCAGGTCAGGTGGGGTTCCGACCCGTGCGTCAACCCGCCCGTCCCGCCCCCTTGACAGGGTCGCGTCGAGCACAGGCGACGCCGGCTGGCGGCCTTCGGTGCCGCGACACTGCCCCGGCGCGGCCGTGATCAGCACGGACCTGGCGGGCTGCGCACCGCGAGGCCCTGATTGCAGCAGCCGGTCAGGGCCTTCGTCGTGGAGGACCGGTCCACCGGTCCGACCACTGGTGCGAAGTCTGGAGCGGACGCGAGGATTTGAACCTCGACCCCTTCCCTGGAAGGGAAGCGTGCTGCAACTACACCACGTCCGCGGAGCCGGGCCTTGGGAGCCCGACGGACTCGAGTATGGACCACGCCGCGGACGGTCCGGGCGTCGAGGCCGGCCCACCTGGGCCGAGACGGCGTCGTCGCGAGCGCGGCGTCCTGCCGGCGTGTGACCGACCCCACTGCGGGGTGAGGGAGAGCCCCCGGACGACCCGCTCTACTGGGAGTGCTCCCTTCGACGCCACGTCCACCCCCACGCAAGGACCTGCCTTCGATGAGCCCGCTCACCTCCGACCTCTGCCCTCGCTGCGGCGAGAGGATGCTCCCCGTCCTCGACCCCGGCCTCGCGAGACCGTCCTCCGGACCGCTGGTCGCCGACCCGCCGGTCCACATGGCCTGCCTGGCCTGTCCCGCCGCCGAGGCGCCCCCGCTCGCCGGGGGCTAGGCGGCCGCTCGCCCCGGGGCGTACATGATCACGGCGACGCCGACCAGGCAGATGAGGGCGCCGGTCACGTCGTAGCGGTCGGGCCGGAACCCGTCGAGGGCCATCGCCCACAGCAGCGAGCCGGCGACGAACACCCCGCCGTACGCCGCCAGGATGCGTCCGAAGTCCGCGTCCGGCTGCAGCGTGGCGACGAAGCCGTAGAGGCCGAGGGCGATGACCCCGGCCCCGATCCACAGCCAGCCACGGTGCTCGCGCACCCCCTGCCAGACCAGCCACGCGCCGCCGATCTCGGCCACGGCCGCCGCGACGAAGAGGGCGATGCTGCGCAGCGTGTCCACCCGCACGAGCCTAGGCGCGGTCGACGCGCGAACGGTGCGGGGCGGACGTGCCCGGCAACGGCACCGGCCGCAGTCGACGCCACCGTGGTGGGTCGGACTGCGGCCGGGATGCCGGGTGGTGCTGGGATCAGGCGGTCTTGACCGTGATGGTCGCGACGCCGACCTTGACGGCACCGCTGAGGTCCTCGATGCCGAACGTGTCGTTGAGGAGGCCAGCGGCGCCCTCGGACAGGAACACGCCCGAGCCGGTCAGGACGACCTCGTCGCCACCGGCGGCCAGGTCGGGAGCCTCGAGGGTGGTGCCGTCGAGGCGGAAGATGGCGATGTTGGTCGCGGCGACCGTGCCGTCGACGGCGACGTCGCCGTAGACGAGCGAGGCGACCGGGTCGACGTTGAAGTTGCCGACGGTGACGGTGGTGCCACCGGCCTCGAGGTTGAGGCCCGAGCCCTCGTGCTGGACCTGGCCGACGACGTAGTCGGGGGTCGAGCCGGGCTCGAAGAGGCCGACGTTGCCGCCGGTGATCGGGAAGCCGATGGTGTCGCCGTCGAGCGTGGCGTCCATGAACGGCGACGGGGCGACCTTCAGGGTCGTGAGGGCCTCGAGGAAGCCGGGGTCGAGCTTGACCTCGGTGGTGCCGCCGTTGGCGCTGAGGTCGGGGACCTGGGCGAGGTACTTGATCGAGCTGCTCGAGCTGCTCGAGCCCGAGTCGTCGTCGCTCTCGCTGCCGCAGGCGGCGAGCGGGACGGTCAGGAGGGCGAGGCCGGCGATGCTCGCCAGGACCTTCTTGCCGTGGATGGTGCGCATGGGAGTTCCTCTCGTTGCGGACGTTCTGATGCCGGTCATTCGGTGCGGGCGTCCGTACGGCCTGCCCCGTGGCCGATGCGGTGGTGAGGCGTGCGTCACCCTGCGGCTGACGACCGCGCTCAGGCCCCGACCACACCGTCCTCACACGCTCCTGACAGGTGCGCCGCCGACCGTGGCGGGGACGGCGCGACCCGCGCGCCCGACGAGGAGGACACGCGATGCGCACGAACAAGCTCCGACTGGCCGTCGGTTCGGCCACGATCCTGGGAGGCGGCCTGGTCGCCGGCGCCCTGCTCAGCGGCGGCGGTGCCGTCGCCGCCGACCCCACCGACCCCGCCGCTCCTGCGGCGACCGCGTCCGAGTGCGGCGGCCCGGGCGCCCCCGGCGGGCACGACCACACGCCGGTCACCGGTGCCGAGCTGACGGAGGTGACCGAGGCGGTCGAGGCGCACGACGACGCGATCACGGTCGAGTCGGTGCGCGAGGACCCCGACGGGTCCTACGACGTGCACGGCACGAAGGACGGTGAGCCGGTCGCGCTCGAGGTCAGCGCCGACCTCGCGACGATCACCGAGCGCACCGGCGGACCCGGGCCCGGTCACCGCGGCGGGCCGGGCGGGGAGCGCCCGGCTGCTGCCCCGTCGGAGGGGACGACGACGACCCCCTCGGCGTACGTCCGCGCCTGAGCCCCGCCCGGGTCACGGCGCCACGTCCCGGCCACGTCCCGGTCCGCCCTCCGGCGACCCGGGACGTGGCGGCGCGCAGCGCATATCCTGCAGGGACCTCACCCCCTGAGACCTGCCCGAGGACGACCCATGCGCACAGCGCCTGTCACCACGACCACCGGCCGGGCGTCCCGACGCCGCGTCGCCGGCCTCGCCACCCTCGTCACGGCCGCCCTGCTGGCCGCCGGGTCCGGTGGCGGCGCCGAGGCCGACCTCGCGTCGGTGCAGCCCCTGGAGCAGCGGCTGCAGGCCGACGTACCGGCCCGGACGCAGTCCGGGGTCCAGGACGCCGCCCGCTCGCTCGCGGGCCCCCGGCCCGGGCTGCGCGACGTGATGTTCGTCGGCAACAACTGGCAGGGCACCGCGACGATCGTCGACGCGCGGACGCTGCGGGTGCTCAAGCGCGGAATCGACCTGGTGCCCGACCGGGCGCAGGAGCTGCGCGACATCCGCGCCGACCCCGAGCGGCTCGCCTACTACTACCTCGTCCAGCAGGGGCCGGGCGAGGGCCACGACCAGCTGGTCGACGACATGTTCACCACCCGCGACGGCCGCTTCCTCGCGGTGTCGCGGCCGAGCTTCGCCGACGTCATCTGGGTCGACATCGCCAAGGCGGTCAACGGCCGCCCGGGCGCGATCGTGCGCGAGCAGCAGATGGACGGCCACCGCACCGACCACATGGGCCTCTCGCCCGACGGGCGCCGGCTGCTGGTCTCCGACTCCACCGCGCGCCAGGTCATCGAGTACTCGATGGTCCGTCGCCAGGTCGGTGACCGCGTGGTCCGCATGGGCCAGCGGCTGCGGAGCTTCGTCAGCGGCGAGACGCCGCACGAGAACAACTACAGCCGCGACGGCGAGCGGATCTTCCACGCCTCCATCGGCCGGGTCTACCTGCCCGGCGACACCACCGCCGCGGGTCCGATCAAGATCGGCCCGGTCCACGACGCCCTCAAGGGCGACCGGTGGTTCCAGATCGTCCGCAACCGCGACTTCGCCGTCATCCAGCGCTGGAACATGGCCAAGGAGCTGGCCGAGGCGGGCCACCCCGACATGAGCGCCGCCGTCCGCCCGATGGCGATCGCGCCCGGCGAGCGGTTCCTCTACTTCCAGGTCTCCTACTTCCACGGGCTCGTCGAGTTCGACACCCGCGCCCGCGACCTCGACGGCCGCGTCGGCTACCGCTCCGGGGGCAAGGCCGAGCCGCGCCGCGGTGCGGTCACCCGGGTCATCCCGCTGCCCAACCGGGTGCCGACGATGCCGCTCGAGCAGTACGTCAACGACTCGGCCCACCACGGCCTGTCGATCGACGAGGAGGGCGAGACCCTCTGCGTCGCCGGCACGATGGACGACTACGCCGCGCTCGTCGACCGCACGACCATGCGCGCCAAGATCTTCGACAAGCGCTCGACCGGGCACTACTACGGCAAGCCGTACTGGACGACCGAGGGGCTGGGCGACACGTGCTGGGTCTCGCTGAGCGAGTCCGACGCGGTCGCCGTGCTGTCGACCCGCACCAAGAAGGAGCTCGCGTTCCTCAAGGTCGGCAACCACCCGCAGCGCATCCGCCACGGCTGGATCCCGGCCGGCCTGCTCGGCCGCTAGCCGGTCACCGTCCCGTCACCGACCGGTCCATCGCCGGTCGCCGACCGGCCTCCTGGCGCCACCCGTCGGGTCGAGGTGGGTCCCGGTCGGGGCGTCGTACGGTCGCGGCATGAGCCAGACCAGCCACGGCGGGCACGACTCCGACGACGACCAGATCTCCTACGCCGAGGTGGCCGCGGAGGACAGCGACGTCAGTGTGGCCCGCGAGGGCGAGGCGGTCGACGAGTCCGCGGAGCGGGCGGGCGGTGCGCCGGGGGAGCAGGCGCCCGAGCCCGGCCCGGGCCAGCCGACGACGTCGTCGCTGATGAGTGGCGGGCCGGTCGGCGAGGGCGACGAGCTGGCCCCGTGACCCTGACCGCAGCGGTCAGGAGTGGCGGGTCGTGGATCCCCGGGCGACGAGCTCGGGGGTGAACACCACCTGCTGGTGGGCGTGGTCGACGTTGGTCGACTCGTCGAGCAGCAGGGCCGCGGCAGCCCGGCCGAGCTCGTCACGGGGCTGGCGCACGGACGTCAGCGGTACGGCGGCCGCAGCCGCGAACTCGATGTCGTCGTAGCCGACGATGGCCAGCTCCTCGGGCACCGCCGTGCCGCTGCTGATGGCCTGCTGCAGCAGGCCGAGCGCCGTCATGTCGTTGGCGCAGAACGCCGCGGTCGGACGCCGCCGTGCGGCCATGCCGGCCAGCCGCTCCCCGGCCTCGCGCCCCGCGCTGACGCCGAGCGAGGAGCCGGCGAGGACCACGAGGTCGGCGGGCGGCAGGCCCGCCTCATCCCAGGCGGCCCGCGCGCCCTCGAGCCGGTCGGCGACCTGACCGAGCTCGATGGGCCCGCCCACGAACGCGACGCGGCGGTGTCCGCGGTCGACGAGGTGTTCCACCGCGAGCCGGCCGCCCAGGACGTCGTCGACCGCGACCGAGCAGAACGACGCGTCGGCGCGGGTGCGGTCGACGATGACGAGGGGGGTGCCGCGGTCGCGGACGACGTCGAGCGACGGTGAGGACGGGTCGACCGGGGTGATCAGGACGCCGGTCACCCGCTGCTGCTGGAAGAGGTCGAGGTAGTCGGCCTCACGGTCGGCGCGCTGGTCGCTGTTGCAGAGCACGAGCGAGAGTCCGGCGGCCTCGACCGCGTGCTCCATGCCCCGGGCGACGTCGGTGAAGAACGGGTTGCCGGCGTCGAGCATCACGTAGGCGAGGGTGCGGCTGGTGCCGGCCCGCAGCTGACGGGCCGACTCGTTGCGCACGAAGCCGAGCTCGGCCATGGCCCGCTCGACCTTGGACCGGGTCGTCACGCTGACCCGGTCGGGGCGGTTGAGGGTGTTGGAGACCGTGCCCAGCGAGACGCCGGCGAGGGCGGCCACGTCCTTCACGGAGGCCTGGCGCGAGCCGTCGAGCGACATGCAGGACCTCCGGTGGGTGAAACGTGGGCACAGCCTAGGGTCAGCGGGCCCGTTCCGGCAGGGACCGGGACTGGTCAGGGATTATTTCGCCGGAACGCTTGCGCGCTGTGACTGCTGTCACCTACCTTCTGACCCAGAAGTGAAACCTTTCAAAACCACCACGAGGTGATCCATGGTCGACTCGACCCCCCCGACGCTGGAGCTGGACGACGTACGCAAGTCATTCGGTCCCGTCGCGGCCCTGCGCTTCGGGAGCCTGCGGGTCGAGGCCGGCTCGATCCACGCGCTCATCGGTGAGAACGGCGCCGGCAAGTCGACCCTGGTCAAGATCGTCGCCGGGGTCCACCAGCGCAACAGCGGCACCTTCCGCTTCCAGGGCGACGACGTCGACTTCGGCTCCACCGCCGCGTCGAAGTCGGCCGGCATCGCCGTGATCTACCAGGAGCCGACGCTCTTCCCCGACCTGTCGGTGACCGAGAACATCTTCATGGGCCGGATGCCGCGTGGCCGTGGCCGCCGCATCGACCGCGGGGCGATGCACGCCGAGGCCGAGCGCCTCTTCGCCCGCCTCGGCGTCCAGATCGACCCGCGGCGCCCCGCGCTCGGGCTCTCGATCGCCGACCAGCAGCTCATCGAGATCGCCAAGGCCATCTCGCTCGACGCCGCCCTTCTCGTGATGGACGAGCCGACCGCGGCCCTCAGCGGCGTCGAGGTCGAGCGGCTCTTCGCCGTCGCCCGCTCGCTGCGCGACGAGGGCCGGGCGCTCGTCTTCATCTCCCACCGCTTCGACGAGGTCTTCGACCTCTGCGACACCGTCACCGTGATGCGCGACGGCGCCTACATCGGTACCCACCTCGTCGCCGAGACCACGGTGCCGGCCCTCGTCAAGGAGATGGTCGGCCGCGAGGTCGGCGACCTGTTCCCCAAGACCCCGGCGCCGATCGGCGACGTCGTGCTGCAGGTCGAGGGGCTGCGCGCCCCGGGCCGCTTCACCGACATCTCCTTCGAGGTGCGCGCCGGCGAGATCGTCGCCCTCGCGGGCCTGGTCGGCGCCGGTCGCAGCGAGATCGCCCGCGCCGTCTTCGGCATCGATCCCTACACCTCCGGCAGCGTGCGGTTGAACGGCGAGCCGGTCCCGCCCGGCCGCCCCCGCGCGGCGATCAAGGCCGGCATCGCCTTCGTCCCCGAGGACCGCCGCCAGCAGGGCCTCGTCGTCGACAGCACCGTCGCCCACAACGTCGCCGGCGTCATCCGCGGCCGGCTGTCCACCGCCGGCCTGCTCACCACCGCGGCCGAGAACAAGGCGGTGCGGCCCTGGGCCTCGCGCCTCGAGGTCAAGACCAACGCCCTCGACATGGCTGCCACCACGATGAGCGGCGGCAACCAGCAGAAGGTCGTCATCGCCAAGTGGCTGGCCACCGAGCCCCGGCTGCTGATCATCGACGAGCCCACCCGCGGCATCGACGTCGGCACCAAGGCCGAGGTGCACCGGCTCCTCTCCGACCTGGCCGGCCAGGGCATGGCGATCCTGATGATCTCCTCCGAGCTGCCCGAGGTCCTCGGGATGGCCGACCGCGTGCTGGTGGTGTGCGAGGGCCACGTCACTGCCGAGCTCTCCCGCGCCGAGGCCACGCCCGAGCGCGTCATGCACGCAGCCACCCACCGCGACGGCGGCGACATCCACGGAGCCAGCGAGGTGCAGACCGCATGACC
>JAOPXU010000122.1 GCA_025964985.1 Nocardioides sp. | reverse complement strand
AGGCTGTGCGACTTGTACTGCGTCAGCACCACGACCTGCAGGTAGCCGGAGTTGACGACGTTGGAGAGTGCGTAGTCGATGAGCCGGTAGATGCCCGCGAACGGCACCGCGGGCTTGGCGCGGTCGGCCGTGAGGGGCATCAGCCGCTTGCCCTCGCCGCCGGCGAGCACGATGGCCAGGACCTTCTTGCGGGTGCTCATGGCGGTCACGTTACCCATGTCGAGCCGTGCCGCTCGACCACTAGGTTGGACGTCGTGAGGGTCGACGTGCTGAGCAAGGAGTACCCCCCGTCCATCTACGGCGGAGCGGGGGTGCACGTCGCCGAGCTGGTCCGTGCGCTGCGCGCCCGCGGCGACCTGGACACCCGGGTGCACGCCTTCGGCGGGCCGCGCGAGGAGGCCGGGACGTCGTCGTACGCCGACCTGCCCGAGCTGGCCGGCGCCAACCCCGCGCTGCGCACGTTCGGCGTCGACCTGGCCATCGCCGACGCCTGCGCCGGGGCCGACCTGGTCCACTCCCACACCTGGTACGCCAACCTCGCCGGGCACCTCGCCTCCCTGCTGCACGGCGTGCCCCACGTCGTGAGCGCGCACTCCCTCGAGCCGCTGCGGCCCTGGAAGGCCGAGCAGCTCGGTGGCGGCTACGCGCTGTCGTCGTGGGCCGAGCGGACGTCGTACGAGGCGGCCGCGGCGGTCATCGCGGTGTCCGCCGCGATGCGCGACGACGTGCTGGCGTCGTACCCCTCGATCGACCCGGCGCGCGTCCAGGTCGTGCACAACGGCATCGACACCGAGCTGTGGCGACCGGCCGCCGCGCCCGACCGGGTGCGCGAGCTGGGCGTCGACCCCGACCGTCCGTCGGTGGTGTTCGTCGGGCGGATCACGCGCCAGAAGGGCCTGCCGCTCTTCCTGCGCGCTGTCGCCGCCCTGCCGCCCGAGGTGCAGGTCGTGCTGTGCGCCGGCGCCCCCGACACCCCCGAGATCGAGGCGGAGGTGCGCGGGCTGGTCGAGTCGCTGGCCGCCGAGCGCACCGGCGTCGTCTGGATCGCCGAGATGCTGCCGCGCGCCGACGTCATCGCCCTGCTCACCGCCGCGACCGTCTTCGCCTGCCCGTCGGTCTACGAGCCGCTCGGCATCGTCAACCTCGAGGCCATGGCCTGCGAGACCGCCGTCGTCGCGACCGCCACCGGTGGCATCCCCGAGGTCGTCGTGCCCGGCGAGACCGGGCTGCTCGTGCCGATCGAGCAGGCCACCGACGGCACCGGCACCCCGCTCGACCCCGACCAGTACGTCGCCGACTTCGCCTCCGCGCTGGTCGAGCTGGTCACCGACCCCGACCGCGCTGCGGCCTACGGGCGGGCCGGGCGGGAGCGGGCGACCGAGTCGTTCAGCTGGGGCGCGATCGCCGAGCGGACCGTCGAGGTCTACCGCTCGGTCTGAGGCATCGACGGGACGTCGACGCGGAGCCGCCCCTGCAGGTCGAGCACGACCGCATCGGCGTCCGGGACCAGGACCTCCTCGGTCACGCGGGCCATGTCGACGGAGATCCGGCGGTCGTCGCGCAGCACCACCTCGCCGGTCACGCGGTGCCCGCAGCGCAGACCCTCGGTGAGCGCGGCGTCGAGCGAGGCCTCGGTGCTCGGCGCGAGGAACTCGCGGGACAGGAACCGCAGCCAGCTCACCGCGCTCGCCGGGTCGGTCAGGGTGGAGGTCTCGTCGAGCTCGAGGAAGCGGCCGTCGGCGCTGGGCGTCCACGGGCAGCGCCGGGTCGGCTGGCCGGGCCAGACGCGGCGTACGACCCGGTCGCCGGAGGCACCCGCGAAGGCCGCGATGAACGCGACCTCGCCCGCGTCGAGAGGTGGGTCGATCGCGACGGAAGGCAGGTGGGACAAAGTGATCTCCTGGACGGTTCCCCGCGAACAACGACCCGCTCCGTACCCAGACGAGGGCCGCGCATACCCCCCGCCGCGTAGCGCACGCGGCTAGGTTCCTCCCGTGAGCACCAAGCTGATGCACGCCCTCTGGGACGTCGACGCCGCCGCCCTGCACTCCCCCGCCCTGCGTGAGCGGCTGGCCGCCGCGGGCGCGACGCGGGTGCAGGTCAACGTCGACGACGAGCCGGTCGCGGCGGCGATGCGCATCCCCGCCGGCACGACGCCGATCGGCGCCGTCGTCAGCGTCTGGGTCGACTCGCTCGACGTCGCCCCGGCCGTGACGGCGGCGCTGCAGCCGACCGCCGGGTCGCTGGCCGGGTGGGAGGTCGAGGAGCGTCGTCCGATCGACCCGCCGGAGACCTGGGACGGCTCGCGCGTCGACGGCCTGGCCAACATCGCCGTCCTGCGCCGGCCCGAGGACCTGTCGGTCGAGGACTGGCGCCACCGCTGGCTGGTCGACCACACGCCGGTCGCCATCGCCACCCAGGGCACGTTCGGCTACCTGCAGAACGTCGTCGTCGCGCCCGTGACCGACCTGCCCGACGGCGTCGCCCCGGTGGCGGCGCTCGTCGAGGAGCTCTTCCCCAGCGCCGGCATCACCGACATCCACGCGTTCTACGGCAGCGGCGGCGACGACGCCGAGCTCAACGACCGGATCACCCGGCTGATGACGAGCGTCGGCCGCTTCGGCGCCGACCGCGACTTGGACCTGGTGCCGACCAGCAGGTACTGCTACCCGCTGTAGGTCGGCTAGGCCGGCTCGACGAGCGCGAACGGGACGCGCACGAGGGTGCGCCCGGCGCGCAGGTGGTAGCTGGTGCGGCCGAGCTTGACGACCTTGCCGACCCGGCCCTCGTGGTCGCCGGGGGCGGTGATGCGCACCCGGGTGCCGACGCCGTGCACGACCATCCGCCGGCCGGTGCGCAGCCGCTCGAGCTCGACCTCGTAGTTGGGGTGCATCTGCGCGGGGCGGCCGTGGTGGGTCCAGGTGAGCAGGTGGGCGAGGTCGAACGTCGAGGAGCAGTGGCCGCAGGCGACCACCCGCTCCGGACGGCGGTGGCGGCCCGTGGTGTGGCCGGCCGCGCAGGTGCCGAGCCAGGGCGGCTCCACGCGTGGGGCGTCGGGCGAGACGCAGCGCTCGCCGCTGCTGCCGATGCGGACCGCGATCTCGCGCCAGACCCGGTCGTGGCCGTGCCGGGGCCCGGCGAGGGCGTGGGCGATCTCGTGCAGGACGGTGTCGCGGACCTCGTCCTCGGAGTGCAGGGCGGTGAGCGGGGCGCTCAGGCCGAGCACCTTCGGGCCGAAGCGGCAGATGCCGGCGCGCCGCTTGGCGCTGTCGAGCTCGACGGTCCAGCCGGTCAGCCCGTGGTGCTCGAGGAGGTCCTCGGCCAGGGCGTAGGCGTCGCGCAGGTCCACGCGGTCAAGCCTAGGTGTCGCCGCCGACACCCGGCGGGCGAGCGGCCCACTGCTCGACGATGTGCTCGACGCTGTCGGCCACGTCGACGGTGGCGCCCAGCTCGTCGTGGTGCAGCGGCTCGAACGTCGCCAGCTGCGAGTCGAGCAGGGAGGTCGGCATGAAGTGCTGCCCGCGCGCGGCCTGCCGCTCGCGGATGAGCTCGCGGTCGCCGTCGAGGAGCAGGACCTCGAGGTCGGGCACGTGCTCGCGCAGCTTGTCGCGGTAGGCGCGGCGCAGCGCCGAGCAGGCGACGACGCCGGCCTCGTGGCCGCCCAGCCAGGCCCCCACGGCGTCGAGCCAGGGCCAGCGGTCCTCGTCGGTGAGCGGAGTGCCGGCCCGCATCTTCTCGACGTTGGCGGGCGGGTGCAGGTCGTCGCCGTCGCAGAACGGGACGTCGAGCCGGGCGGCGAGCTGCTCGCCGACCGTCGACTTGCCGGAGCCGGAGACGCCGGCCACGACGACGTGCAGCGGGCGCCTCACAGGTGCCCCACGACGAAGTCGGTGGCGGCCTGCTCGAAGACCCGGCCGTGGCGCAGCATGGCGTGCTTGCCACCGGGCACGACGCGGAACTCGACGTCGGCCGAGCGTGACAGCCGGTCGGCGACGGCACGGGAGCGGACCGGCGAGGCGATGCGGTCCTGGTCGCCGTGGACGACGAGCACGGCGCGACCGGGCAGCGGCACGCCGTCGTCGGGGTAGACCCACGGGTTGAGCGCCACCACGGTGCGCACGGCGTCGTGGGTGGCCGCCAGCAGGGCCGCGCGGCCGCCGAGCGAGTGGCCGACCAGGGTCACGGGCACGCTGGGCCACCGCTCCTGGACCTGCCCGATCGCCCAGGCGACGTCGTCGAGGGGCGTGTGCTCGGTGTCCCAGCCGCGGTAGGAGTTGAGCAGCCGGACGACGCCGAGCCGGCCGCGTCCGGCGCGGCCCAGCCGCTTGGCGATCGGGACCATCCGCACCACGGACAGCTGGGTCGGGCTGACCATCATCCGCTGGCCGCGCGAGGCGCCGCCGTGGAGCACGATGGCGACGGCGTCGGGGGCGGACGGTGTGCGGACGTCGACGAGACGGTGGCTGCTCATGCGGCGACGGGCTCCCTGGGGTGGGGCGCGTCGTGCTCACGCGCGCGGTGGACGAGGTGGACGAGGACCAGCACCGACGACACCGCGGCGCACAGGCACCACAGCGAGGCGAGCGAGTCGGCGTAGGTGAGCGCGACGAGGGTCAGGCCGAGGAGGTTGATGAGGCCGAAGGCGCGCAGCGTCCACGACGACGCCGCCAGGCACGAGCCGACCACCGCGACGACGTACAGCGCGGTCGAGAGCCAGTCGGAGGGGCCGAGGCCGACGTCGTAGACGAGGGCGTCGTCGAGGACGCCGACCTCGAGGCCGTTGACCAGCAGGGCGTGGACCATCGCGACGGTGACGCCGGCGCCGAGCACGACGAAGGGCAGGACCCGCTGCCGGTGGCGGTCCTCGACCAGCCACACCGCGACGGGCACGAGCAGGGGCAGGACCGGCAGGGCGAGCACCACCCACACCCAGGCAGCGGCGCGGGCGACGTCGGCGGACACGTGGCCGTCGACGCCGGCCCACACGAGCGCCTCGACGAGCTGGTGCGCGCCGAGGAGCAGCGGCAGGGACGCGAGGGGCACCTCACGCGGGTGGCGGACGTGGCGCAGCGCGAGCACGCCCAGCGGCACGATCGCCGCGCCGGCCACGAGGTCGGCCTCGACGGAGAAGCACATCAGTCGGTGTCGGCCGATCCGTCAGGCCGGTCGGACTCGGCGAGTCGGGCGTGCAGGCGCTCGCGCACCTCGTCGGGGGTCACCTGGGAGCGGCGGCGCTGGTCGCGCACGACCACCGCACCGGTGGCGGCCACGCCGGCGACGCCGGCCAGCCCCAGCCACTTCCAGAGCTTCATGCGCGAGACTCCCTCTCCATGACGACCTCCCCGACTCCGATGGACAGCCTCGGGCTCGACGCAGCGGTCGACCTCACCCGGACCGGCGACCTGTGGCTGTTCCGTGGCCGCTCGGCTGCCGACCACGCTATCCGGGTCGTCACCAACGCGCCGGTCAACCACGTCGGCATGGCGGTCGTCATCGACGACCTGCCGCCGCTGATGTGGCACGCCGAGCTCGGCAAGGGCCTGCAGGACGTGTGGACCGGCACCCACCACCGCGGCGTGCAGCTGCACGACCTGCGCGAGGCCGTCGTGCAGTGGTGCGGGCGCTACGAGCAGCGGGCGTGGCTGCGCCAGCTCGACGCCGACGTCACGGCGGAGCAGGAGGCGGCGGTGCTGCGCACGATCGCGCGGCTCGACGGGACGCCGTTCCCCTCGACCGCGGCGCTGGCCGGGCGCTGGGCCCGTGGGCGCGTACGCCGTCCGGCCGGGGTCGAGATGACCTACTGCGCCGAGGTGGTGGCGACGACGTACCTGGCGATGGGGCTGCTCGACTCCACGCGGCCGTCGAACTACTACGACCCCGGCAAGTTCTGGTCCGGCGACGAGCTGGAGCTGCTGGGCGGCGCGTCGCTCGGTGACGAGGTGGCGGTCAGCGTGCCCGGGGTGCGCAGCTGACGCAGGTGCGGGCGGTGGGGCGGACCTCGAGGCGGGCCGGGTCGATGTCGCGGCCGCACACCTCGCAGCGTCCGTAGGTGCCGTGGTCGAGGCGGGCCAGCGCGGCGTCGGTCTCCTCGAGCGTGCGCAGGGCCTGGCGGACGAGGGTGTCGATCTGCGAGCGCTCGAAGGCGATCGTCGTGCCCTCGGGGTCGTGCTCGTCGTCGGCGTTGGTGTCGCGCGAGGCGGCGACGACCTCGTCGAAGTCGCCGCGCAGCTCGGCCAGGCGGCGCGTCGTACGACGCCGCTCGGACGCGAGACGGGCGCGGGGATCGTCCATTGCTGGACGGTATCCCCGCGCCCGGTCAGCGCATGACGAGAAGGGTCACATGGCGGTGCGGTTGGCGTTGCTGCCCTGCCAGTGCTTCCGGCCGATGAGGCCGAGCGCGATCATGCCGATGCCGAGCACGAGGTGCAGGTAGTCGTCGGCGTCGTTGGTGGGGACGAAGTTCCCCTCGCTCGAGTGGCCCACGAGGATGCCGTAGACGAACAGCACCAGGTAGATCACGCCGCCGCCGATCAGGAACGCGACCGCGGACGAGGCCTTGCGGGCCATCGCGAGGCCGGCGACGCCGAACAGCAGGTGCACGATGTTGTGCAGGATGGACACCTGGAAGATGCCGAGGAGCTTGGCGTTGCTCTCGTGGCCGGCGAACTGCATGGTGTCGTAGTCGGTCGTGACGCCGGGGATGAACCCGGCGATGCCGACGAGCAGGAAGACGGCGCCGACGATCGTGGCGAAGGTCTTCACCAGCTTGTCGCGGCCGGCGTAGTTGTCGCCCGTGCCTGTGTGGGCGTGGCCGGTGTTGCCGATGGGGTGAGACATGGGACGTCCTCTCGGGAGGGGCGTGGACATGGACCGGTACCCCCTCGACCGCTGGTGTCCATCCGCTCAGAGGGGTGACTTCCTGGCCACCTCGTAGGCCTCGACCACGACCCTCGGCACGCGCCCGCGGTCGGACACGACATGGCCGTGGAGGGCCGCCCAGGCGCGCACCTCGGCGGCGGTCGGGGGCGCCGGGGCCAGGAGCGGAGCTGCCGCGAGGTCGGCGACCGCGACGACGCCGTGCTCCTCCTCGGCCGCCGCCACCCAGGTGGCGGCGAGGAAGCGGTACGTCCACTCCTGGGCCAGCGCGCGGGTCTCGCAGAAGTGGATCGGCACCTGGGGCCAACGCACCTGGCACTCGGCGAGGCCCTCCAGGACGACGGCCGGACGGACCCGTGTCAGGCCGAGCACCTTGGAGTAGCGGTCCTCGACGACGACGGCGGCCCGGGGCACGACGGCGAGGTCGGCGAGCTGGTAGCGCAGCTTGCCGGTCGACAACGACGACACGAGGTCGTCGAGGCTCTTCCGCTCGACGACGCCCACGAGCGCCCCGTCACGCACGACGCCGTAGTCGCCGGCGACCAGCGGGGCTGCGCGGGTGGTCGCCTGCTGGTCGCCGAAGCCGTAGGCGTAGCGCTCGCGGGTGTCGACGACGATCTCGAGGTCCTTGAGCCCGCTGGCTCGCGTGCGGGGGATCGATCCGGCCGGCCGGGCCTGCTTCGTGGTGCGCGAGGACTGCCAGAAGATCGCTTGCCGCCCGCCCTTGACCGTCGTCATCACCAGCTGGCTGCGGTTCTCCCGGCCCCGGTCGAGGACCAGGTCGATGGCGGCCCCGCGGCGGACGCAGGAGCGGACGGGGACGCGTTCGACCACCTCGGGCTCCTCCGGCCACTGCTCGACGCGGTGGCAGTAGATCTTCGCCGTGCGGGGCCAGGTGTCGCGGGCCTTGAGGATCAGCCCGCGCTCTCCCAGTGGGATGCGCAGCAGATAGGGCAGCGTCGAGTCACCGTCGGGGTTGCGGGCGATGACGAAGTCGTCCGGCACCGGACCAGTCTCGCACCAGCGCACAGGTCGTCCGCCCGAGCAAGTGCAGGCGGCGCGGCTGTGGACAGGCGCGGGTGTTCTCCACAGATCGCCCGCACGTCCGCCACGCGGGTGGTCGCGGGGGCAGGCTGGCGGCGTCCTGCTGTCTGCTCGCTCGGGAGATGCCGTGACCATCGACCTCGTCCACGACGACCTCACGGCCGCCGTCGCGGAGCTGCGCGACGTCGCCGACTCGCTGGCCGGAGCGCGTCGGCGCACCGACCTCGTCGTCGACGTCCTGCTCGACGGGGGGTGGTCCGGGCACGCCGCCGACGCCTACCGGGAGGGCTGGGACGACTGGCGCGGCGGCTGCGACCGGGTCCTGGCGTCCCTCGCCGCGATGGCCGAGCTGATCGCCGGCGCGCACGCCGACCAGGTCGAGACCGACGAGCACGCCGCCTCCGGGCTGCGTTCCCTCGCGGGTGGCGGCCCGTCGTGACGAGGTACGCCGTCGACCTCGACCAGCTGGGCGACAGCATCGACGCACTCACCCGCTGCGAGCAGGCGCTGGACGACGGCCTCGACCGCGTCGCGCGCCGGGTGCGCGACCTGCACACCACCTGGTCGGGCCTGACCGCCACCGCCCAGTCCGCGGCGCAGGCCGAGTGGGCGGCCGGCGCCGCCGAGATGCGCACCGGCCTGGCCGACATGCGCCGCGCCGCCACCACCGCCCGCGCCAACTACCTCGCCGCCGTCGACGCCAACGTCCGGATGTGGACGCTGTGATCGCCCTCGACGTCCGCGGCGTCGGCTACGCCGACGCCTCGACCACGCTCGGCGACGCCAACCGGTGGGCGGCCTTCCGCGCCGATGAGCTCAGCGAGGCCCTGGCCTCGAGCGGCGCGATGGCGGGTGACTCGTCCTTCGCGAGCGAGTTCGCGGCGGCGTACGACGAGGCCGCGGCAGCGGTCGTCGCCGCGCTCGACGACGTGGTCGGCGGGCTGGGCTCGCTGTGCCGGCTCGCCTACTGCTCGCTGGAGAACCACGACCGCGCCGAGCGGTCCTCCATCGCCTCGACGATCGTCGTCTCGACCGAGCCCTCCCCCGCCAGCGACGACCTCTACGAATCGGCGTCCCCCGTGCCGCCGTCCAGCCTGGGCGGAGACGGGTCCTTCCTCCCAGGCTGGGCGAACGTGGTGCTCGACCACGTCGAGGGGTTCGTCTGGCCCGACGCCGACGTCGACCGACTGCGCGGGACCGCCGTCGCGTGGCGGTCAGCCGCGGCCGGCCTCGACCGGCCCGTCGAGCTGACCCGTCGCGCCGTCGGCGCGCTGCTGCAGGAACGCTCGCCCGAGATATTCATCGCCACCGACGCCGTCGCCGACCTGGGCACCTGCATCCGCGAGGTCGCCGCCGCCTGCGAGCAGCTCGGCACCGTCTGCGACGACTACGCGACCGCCGTCGAGACCCAGCGCCAGCTGATCCTCGACCTGGTCAGCGACCTGGTCCGCGACGCCGTCCTCATCGCGGCCGCCGGCTTCGTCCTCGGCCTCGTCACCGGCGGCAGCGCCAACGCCGTCGCCGCCTGGATCAGCTCCGGCAAGCTCGCCGCCGAGGTCCCGCGGTTCCGGGCGTTCGTGGAGGCATTGCGGTTGTACGGCGCCGGCGCGGCTGCCGGGTTGCGCACCACGTCGTCCGGTGCGGTCCGGGTCCGAGCCGACCTCGCGCGGTTCGTGCAGGCCCGCCGCGTCTACATGGGCGAGCGCGGCGCCGTCTCGCTCGGCAAGCCGATGACCTGGTTGCGGACGCACGAGGGTGGCCCGATGGGCGCGCACACCCTGGCCAAGCACGTGGGCAAGTCGAACCGCTACCTGCGCAGGCGGCTCGCCAACGAACCACGTCGCACGTTCGTCTCGACCTTCACTGACGAGCGGACCGCGGAGAGGAGCATCCGGTCATTGCTGAAGACACGGTCCTCCGAGATCGACAACTGGCTGAAGGCGCACCCAAACGTTCCACGGAGGCGCTTCCGCGCCTCCATGGCGGATGATGTCGGTCGAACCATGAACAGGGCGGGCGAAGTCGTGCCGAGCAGGAACGTCCTCGTCGTGCTCGTGCGCGACAAGTCGATGCCGGACGGCTTTCGTATTTTCACCTCGTATGTCGAGTAGAGGCGGTCACCATGTCGTACGACGAGCTCGACACCCTCATGGGTGCCTACTTCCACCAGGACTTCGACGAGACCGGGGGCCTGCGCGGCACGGTCGACCTCTACCTCGACGAGGCCGACGAGCCCCGGATCGGAGTGCTCCTGACCGAGATCGACCTGGTCCTCGACACGTACGACGAGCCTGGTCTCGCCGACCTCCTCAGCAGCCTCGGGTGTGCGGCCCACCTCGAGGGGCCAGATGCCTACCGGTCCTGGCTCCGCTCCATCAGGAGCCGGGCACAGGACCGGGTCGACGCGGCCAAGGCGGGCTGACTTCGTAGGTCATCGCACCAGCACCGCCGTCACCACCAGGTTGTCGACGAAGTAGGCCTCACCGTCAGGCCCCCGCCGGAAGCCCGAGCACGTGACGAGGTGGATGGTGCGCCGGCCGTCGGTGCGGAACAGGTCGGCGGGCAGGCCGCGGGTGCGGGCGAAGCGACGTACGGCGCGCACCTGGTAGCGCTCGGTCGCACCGTCGTCGGTCCAGCGCACGACGTCGCCGCGGCGCACGTCGCGCAGGACTCCGAGGCCGCCCGGGCGACCGGAGACGTGGCCGCCGAGGACGCTGGCGCCGATGAGGTCACCGTGGGCGGCGGTGCTGCGCAGCCAGCCGACGCGGTCCCGGCGGTCCGGTACGGCGAGCGTCCCGCGGTCGAGGCCGACCGAGGCGACCTGGACCTCGACGCCCACGCGGCCGACGCTGAGCGTGCCGGCGGTCGCCCGTCGGGACTGCGACGCCGGCGCGCGGTAGTCGCTGCGCAGCCACCGCGGCTCCACCCGCCGCTGGGGGACGTACGGCGACGGGTCAGCCGCAGCTAGCACCCGGACCGGCAGTGGCGCGAGGCCGGAGGTCGAGCGCCCGGACGGGACCTCGGGCACGACCGGGGTCACCGGCCGGGTGACCAGGGAGGTCTCGGTCACGAGCCCCGGCGGCGAGGACGCCCCAGCCGTGGTGGCGGAGGCGGCCACGTCCTGGCTGTAGGTGTAGCAACCCGGCGCCCTCAACAGGACCGACGGCGTGCTGAACGTTCCGCTGCCGGTGACGGTCATCGTCCCCGAAGCGGCGACGGCTGCGCGCGACCACCTGACGCCCGCGCACGACGAGTCGGAGCGCGGCCGGACCGGTCCGTGCAGGCGCCAGGTCACGGCGGCGGTGTCGTCGGGCGCGAGGCCGGCGATCTCGACGGTGTCGAAGATCCGTGCGCCGACCAGGGCACGCTGGTCGGAGACCACGGTCGCGACGGTCGGCGTGCGCGGCACGACCTGGGTGGTCTCCTCGACCAGGCCGCACGGCGTGGTGACCGGGAGCGTGTCGACGTCACCGGGCAGGCGCTGTACCCAGGTCCAGTAGCCGACCGCAGGAACGACGAGCGACGGCGTCTCGTAGGTGCCGTCAGCCGTGACCCGCGACGAGACCCGACCGGCGAGGGTCGAGGCGGAACAGTCCTCCGCCCCGGGCTGGGTGGCGAAGGGTCCGTGCAGCTCGGCGACCACCGTGCCGGCGTAACCCGGCGGCAGTCCCGTGATCGTCACGACGTCGTGGATCGACGCACCGGGCGTCGCGACCGCTTCCGAGGTCGTCGTCTCGATCTCGGGCCGGGCCTGGCGGATGCGCGCGGTGGCGGCGACGGCGGCCGCGGTGGTGTTGGACTGCGCGATCCACCCTCGCTGCACCCCGGCCGGTCGAGCGGTCGGTCCGCGGTGGGTCGACCAGCCGCGCTGGCGGTAGAGCACGCCGTCGGACGCCGGACCGGTCGCCCGTGCCACGACCCGGAACCGACCGACGTCGGTCGGGCGCAGGCGCACGGTCGAGTCGCGTCGGCCGGTGACGACCGGCGGCGGGCACGCCACCGGCCCGGTGCAGCGCAGCTCGACCCGCACCCCGGGCACACGACGGCCTGCGGCCGACACCAGCGACAGCCGGTAGCCACGCACCTGGCCGAGCCGGACCGGCCCCGCGCCCACCCGGTCGAACCGCAGCCGCCACGGGCCGCGCATCGAGGAGGCCTCGCGCCACATCGCCCGGGCCAGCCCCATCACCTGCTCGTCGAGCCCGCCGACCGGTGGCTGCACCCGGCCACCGACGCGCAGCCCGGCCGGGTAGACGGTGAGCCCACCGGGCCGTACGCCGTCACCCATCACCTCGCGCACGATCAGCGCGATCGCCGCGTCGCGGTCGTCGCTGCCGGTCGAGCCGTCCGCCGCCCACGTCGACACGACGTGGTTGAGCGCCGCGACCTCGGCGTCGCCGACACGGCGGCCGAGCTGGTTGACCAGCCGCTCGGTCGAGACCCGCTCGGCGCGCTCCGGCAGGCGCGAGTCGTAAAGGAAGTCGATGCAGAAGAACACGCGCCCGTCCGGGGCGCGGTAGGTGCCGATCCACGTGAGCCCGCTTCCCTGCGGGGTCCGGTAACGCAGGCACACGCCGTTGACCAGGTTGGGGTCGATGTCGCGGCAGGTGTCCTTGGCGACGCGGGTCGCAGCGCTGGCCTGCGGTGGCGGGGACGCGGCGACGAGGGTCAGCGCACCGAGCACCAGGGCCAGGGAGGTCAGCAGGGCGGAGAAACGGGTCCGAGGGGTCATGGCGCACACCGTCGTGGCGACGTCCATCCCCCGGCAACCGGTCGACGGCAGCCTGTGGACAGGAGCGTGGAACGGCTGCGCGTTCGCGCACCGCTACCTTGGCGCGCATGCCAGGACGACGGACCGGACTCGCCGTCGCCGCCCCCAGCGAGCTCGCCGCGGACGCCGCCGAGCAGGTCGCGAGATCCGGCGGCAACGCCGTCGACGCGGC
>JAOPXU010000079.1 GCA_025964985.1 Nocardioides sp. | reverse complement strand
GGCTGGGACGGCTGCCTCTACCCCTACACGTTCAACATCGACGACTACATGCCGATCACCGGCAAGATCCACCAGCCGCCGCCGGTCCACCAGGTCTTCGAGGGCCACAACTTCGTGATCTGCAACTTCCTGCCGCGCAAGGTCGACTACCACGAGCTCGCCGTGCCGGTGCCCTACTACCACTCCAACGTCGACTCCGACGAGGTCATGTTCTACGTCGCCGGCGACTACGAGGCCCGCAAGGGCTCCGGCATCGGCCTCGGCTCGCTCTCGCTGCACCCCGGCGGCCACGCCCACGGTCCGCAGCCCGCGGCGATCGAGGCATCGCTCGGCACTGAGTACTTCGAGGAGTCGGCCGTCATGGTCGACACCTTCGCCCCGCTCGAGCTGGGCGAGGGCGGGCTGGCCTGCGAGGACCCGGCGTACGCCTGGAGCTGGGCGCGCGGCCTGTCCTGAGCGTCGCCCCGTCCCCGGCTTGGCCCCGTCGGTCACCCTGGGGCCATGCGCCGCGTCCCCGCCATCGCCGTCGTCCTGCTGGCCGGCTTGACCGCGTGCGGCCCCGATCCGGCCAACGAGGCCAACCCCGACACCCGCACCGGTGCGCCGGCCTCGCAGGAGCCCGAGGACGAGCTGCAGGTCGAGGAGGCGCTGACCGGGCTCGAGACGCCGTGGGGCCTGGCGCCGCTCGACGACGGTGGCCTGCTGGTCGGTTCGCGCGACTCAGCGGAGATCTCGCTCGTCCCGGCCGGCGGCGGTGAGCCGACGGTCGTCGGCGCCGTCGACGGGGTCCGCGCCGAGGGCGAGAGCGGGCTGCTCGGCCTGGCGCTGTCGCCCGACGAGTCGACGCTCTTCGCCTACCGCACCGGCGAGTCCGAGAACGGCGTCGTCGCGATGACCTGGGACGGCACCCGCCTCGGCGCGCCGGAGGAGCTCGTCTCGGGCATCCCGGGCGGGGCGTCGTTCCACCAGGGCGGGGCGCTGGTCGTCGGGCCCGACGAGCTGCTCTACCTCGGCACCGGCGACAACGGCGAGCCGTCGGACTCCCAGGACCCGGACTCTCTGTCGGGCAAGGTGCTGCGCTACACGCTCGACGGCGATGCGACGCCCGACAACCCGTCCGGCACCGCCGTCTACTCCCTCGGCCACCGCAACGCCGAGGGCCTCGTCTTCGACCCCGACGGCCGGCTGTGGGAGTCGGAGTTCGGCCAGGACCGCTTCGACGAGCTCAACCTGATCGAGGCCGGCGCCAACTACGGCTGGCCCGAGGTCGAGGGCACCGGCGGCGGCGAGGAGTACGTCGACCCCGCGGCCGTCTGGTCGACCGACGACGCCTCCCCGTCCGGCATCGCCTGGTGGGACGGCTCGCTCTGGCTCGCGGCCCTGCGCGGCGAGCGGCTGTGGGAGGTCCGCCCCGACGGCGCCGCCGAGACCACCGTGGCCGACCCCGTCGCCCACCTCACCGCCCGCTTCGGCCGGATCCGCAACGCCGTGGCCGCTGCCGACGGCTCCACGCTGTGGGTGGTCACCTCGAACACCGACGGGCGCGGCGAGCCCGACGACGGCGACGACCGGCTGCTGGCGATCACCCGCTGACGAGGGTCTGCGTCATGCGAGGTGGCGGCCCGAACGACCACCTCGTATGACGCAACGCCCTACTTGAGGGTCGACCGCTTGAACTGCCGCACCGACAGCGGCACGAACACGGCGAGGATCAGCACGACCCACAGCAGCGTGTAGACGACCGGGTGCTGCATCGACCAGGCGTCCGGCGCGGGCTGCCCGCCGGTGTTGCCGAACAGCTCGCGGCTGGCCTGGGTGATCGTCGAGACGGGGTTGTAGAGCACGAACTGCTTGAGCACCCCGTCGAACGACTCGGTCGGGACGAACGCGTTGGACACGAACGTCAGCGGGAAGATGACCACGAACGACGCGTTGTTGACGACGTCGACGCTCGGCACCAGCAGGCCGACGTAGGCCATGATCCAGCTGATCGCGTAGGCGAACACCAGGAGCAGGACGAAGCCGAGCAACGCGTCGACGAAGCCCTCGCGGATGCGCCAGCCGACCACGAGGCCGGTCAGCGCCATGATGATCAGCGACAGCACGTTGTAGACGACGTCGGACGTCGTGCGGCCGACGAGCACCGCGGTGCGCGACATCGGCAGCGACCGGAACCGGTCGATGATGCCCTTCTGCATGTCCTCGGCCAGGCCGGCGCCGGTGAAGGTGGCGCCGAAGACGACCGTCTGCGCGAAGATCCCGGCGATCAGGAACTCCTTGTAGTTGACCGCGCCCGGCGGCTCGATCGCTCCGCCGAAGACGTAGGCGAAGAGCAGCACGAACATGATCGGGCTGATCAGCACGAAGACGAGCACCTCGGGCACCCGCTTGATCTTGATCAGGTTGCGCAGCGCGACGACCCAGCCGTCGTTGAGGGCCTGCCCCATCGATCCAGCGGCGCTCATGCCGGGACCTCCTCAGCCTGGTCGCCGGCCGGCTGCTCCTCGGCGGCCCGACCGGTCAGGGACAGGAACACGTCGTCGAGGGTCGGGCGCCGGAGCCCGACGTCGAGGACGCGGATGCCGGCCTGGTCGAGCTCGTCGAGCAGGCGGCGCAGGGCACCGGTGCCGTCGTTGACGGCCGCACCGACTGAGCGGTCCTCGCGCTGGACGTCGCCGACGGCGATCGGTCCGAGCAGGCGGACGACGGCGTCGACGTCGGAGGCGTCGGCCACGACGACCTCGACGCGCTCGCCGCCGGTCTGGGCCTTGAGCTGGTCGGCGGTGCCGCGGGCGATGGCCTGGCCGTGGTCGATGACGACGATGTCGTCGGCGAGCCGGTCGGCCTCCTCGAGGTACTGCGTCGTCAGCAGCAGCGTGGCGCCCGAGGACACGAGCTCGCGGATGACGTCCCACATCTGCTGGCGGGCGCGTACGTCGAGCCCGGTGGTCGGCTCGTCGAGGATCAGCACCGGCGGGGCGGCGACCAGGGCGCCGGCGAGGTCGAGGCGTCGGCGCATGCCGCCCGAGTAGGTCTTGGACGGCCGGTCGCCGGCGTCGGCGAGGTCGAAGCGGTCGAGCAGCTCGCGGGCGCGCTCCTGCGAGCGCTTCTTGCCCAGGCCGTAGAGGCGCCCGACCATCGTGAGGTTCTCGTAGCCGGTGAGGTACTCGTCCACCGCGGCGTACTGGCCCGAGAGCCCGATCTTGCGGCGCACGCCCTGCGGGTCGGCGATGACGTCGATCCCCGCGACCTCGGCACGTCCGGCGTCGGGGACGAGCAGCGTCGCCAGGCATCGCACGGCGGTCGTCTTGCCGGCCCCGTTGGGACCCAGGAGGGCCAGCACCGTGCCCTCGGGCACGGCCAGGTCGAGGCCCTTGAGCGCCTCGACCTCCTTGTAGCGCTTGACCAGGCCCTCGGCCCGGATCATGGCGACCATCGCGTCCCTTCCGTCGTCGGCTCTCGCCGTCCCGGTGCATCCGAACACTAGAGACCACCGCCGACAACCGGATTCATCGACGGATCCGTCGCCGGGTCCGTCGCCGGGGCCGGGTGCTGCCACCATGACCTCGTGAGTCGGGTGGTGGTGGTGGGCGGAGCGAACGTCGACGTCGTGGCCCGTCCGGCTTCGAGAGCCGAGGCCGCCACCAGCAACCCCGGCACGATCAGCGTCACCGCGGGCGGGGTCGGGCGCAACATCGCCGAGGTCCTGGCCCGGCTCGGGACCCCGGTCAGCCTGGTCAGCGCCGTCGGCGGCGACCACCACGGCGACCTGGTCGTCGAGGCCAGCAGCGACGCCGGGATCGACCTCACCCACCTGCGCCAGGTCGACGGCGCCACCGGCGCCTACGTCGCCCTGCTCGACGCCGACGGCGAGCTGGTCGGCGGCGTCGCCGACATGGCGGCGGCCGAGCTGGGCCCCGACGACGTCGAGCCCGCCCTGCTGCGCAGCGCCGACCTCGTCGTGCTCGACGGCAACCTGCGACCCGAGACCCTGGCCGCCGCGATCGACGCGGCCGGCACCGTGCCGATCGCCCTCGACCCGGTCAGCGTCCCCAAGTCCGCGCGCCTGCGACCGGTCCTCGCCGGGCGCCGGCTGTTCCTCATCTCCGCCGGCGTCGCCGAGCTCGCCGCCCTCTCCGCCGGCGGCGACCCCGACGCCGAGCTGGTGTGGGAGCGCCGCGGACCCGACGGCTCCACCCTGACCGGCCCCGCGGGGGCCGCCGACCTGCCCGCCCTGTTCGTCGAGAACGTCGTCGACGTGACCGGCGCGGGCGACGCGATGCTGGGGGCCTTCCTCCACGCCTGGCTGGGCGGGGCGACCGGGGCCGAGGCGGCGGCGTACGGCCACGCCGCTGCCGCGCTCACCGTCGCCAGCGCCCACACCGTGCGACCCGACCTGACCGACGAGCTCGTGAGGAGCCTGCTGTGATCCAGTCCAACGACGAGGTGCGCGACGCCCTGGCCGAGGGGCGCCCCGTGGTGGCGCTCGAGAGCACCATCATCAGCCACGGGATGCCCTACCCCGACAACGTCGCCATGGCCACCGAGGTCGAGGCGATCGTGCGCGAGGCCGGCGCCACCCCGGCCACGATCGCGGTGCTCGGCGGCGTCCCGCGCGCCGGGCTGAGCGAGGCCGACCTCGACCTGCTGGCCAGCGACCCCGGCGTCGCCAAGGTCAGCGTGCGCGACCTGCCCCACGTCGTCGCCCGCCGCGGCCACGGCGCCACCACGGTCGCCGCCACCATGCGGCTCGCGGCGCTGGCCGGCATCGACGTCTTCGTCACCGGCGGCCTCGGCGGCGTCCACCGCGGCGCGCCCGAGACCTTTGACGTCTCCGCCGACCTCACCGAGCTCGCCGTCACCCCGGTCACCGTCGTGTGCGCCGGGGTCAAGAGCATCCTCGACATCGGCCTGACCCTCGAGGTCCTCGAGACCAACGGCGTCCCCGTGCTCGTGCACGGCAGCGACGAGTTCCCGGCGTTCTACTCCCGCAGCAGCGGGTACGCCGCCCCCTCGCGCAGCGACTCCGTCGACGAGCTCGCCGCCACCGTCGCCGCGGCCCGGGCGCTCGGCATGGCCACCGGCATCGTCGTCGCCAACCCGGTGCCCGAGGCCGACGAGATCCCGGCCTCCGAGATCGGCGCGGTCATCGACCAGGCCCTGGCCGACCTCGACGCCCGCGGCATCGGCGGCAAGGACGTCACCCCCTACCTGCTCGGCCGCATCGTCGAGCTCACCGGCGGAGCCAGCCTCGCCACCAACATCGCGCTGGTGAAGAGCAACGCCCGCCTGGGCGCCGCGCTCGCCGTCGCGTACGCCGCCACGCGCGGCTGACCGGCGGGCGCGGAGGCCCCGCCCCCTAGGTTGGGCCCGTGCACTACGTCGGGATCGACCTCGCCTGGGGGGAGAAGAAGCCCACCGGCGTCGCCGTCATCGACGCCGACGCTCGGCTCCTCCACGTCGGTGCGGTCATGGGCGACGAGGAGATCGAGGCCGCGCTGTCGGCGTACGACGGCCCGTGCCTGGTCGCTCTCGACGCGCCCCTGGTGGTGAAGAACGCGACGGGCTCGCGGCCGGCCGAGCAGGCGCTGAGCGCCGACTTCCGCCGCTTCGACGCCGGCACGCACCCCACCAACACCGGCAAGCCGGAGTTCGCCAACGGCACCCGCGCTGCCCGCGTGGCCAAGCGGCTCGGCCTCGACATCGACCCGCGCTCGGGTCGGGCTCGCCGTGCGATCGAGGTCTACCCGCACCCCGCGACGATCGTGCTGTTCGGGCTCGAGAAGGTGCTGCGCTACAAGGCCAAGCCCGGTCGCGACCTCGAGCTGCTGCGCTCGGAGCTGCTCGCGCTGATGACCCACGTCGAGACCGTCGTGCACACCGACGAGACCTGGGCCGGGCTGCGCACCACCGTCGAGGAGGCGACCCAGAAGGCCCAGCTGCGCCGGGTCGAGGACCAGGTCGACGGCGTCCTGTGCGCCTACCTCGCGCTGTTCGCCGACACCCGGCCCGACGAGGTGACGCGCTACGGCGACCTCGAGACCGGCTACATCGTCACGCCCAGTCTGCAGTCGCGCCCGGTCGAGCAGCCGCGTGCCCAGGTCGTCGCCGAGGCCGTGCGCACCTACGCCGCCCGGCACCGCGAGCTCACCCAGGTCGGGCACGCCGCCGTCGACCTGGTGCGCGGCTTCCTCGACGAGGCCGGCATCAACTACCTGTCCGTCACCGGCCGCACCAAGTCGGTCGCCTCCTTCGCCGAGAAGGCCGCGCGCACCGTCGCCGGCCGCCCGCTCTACGACGACCCGC
>JAOPXU010000073.1 GCA_025964985.1 Nocardioides sp. | reverse complement strand
CGCGAGGTGCTCGAGCTCGAGGAGCGCCACGAGGGCCGCCGCGCCGCCACCGACCCCGTTGAACAGGGCCACCATCTGCGGCATCTGGGTCATCTGGACCCGTTGCGCGCCGAGGAGGCCGCCGGCCGTCCCGACCGCGATCGCGACGACGATCAGGACCACGTGGTCGAGGTCGGCGTAGAAGAACGGGACCACGCACGCGACGACGGCGGCTGCGGCTCCCACGAGGTTGCCGGCGCGCGCTGTCTTCGGCCCCGACAGGCCCTTGAGCGCCAGGATGAACCCGACAGCGCACGCGAGGAAGACGACCTCGGCCCAGGTCGGCATCAGGCGCTCTCCCCCTTGGCCTTCCTCGGGAGCGGTTTGCGCACGAACATCTGGAGCATCCGGTCGGTCACCACGAACCCGCCGACCATGTTGACGGCGGCCAGCACGACGGCGACCAGCGCGACCACGAGCGCGAAGCCGTCCGCCTCGCCCGCCACCAGGATCGCCCCGAGCAGGATGATCCCGTGGATGGCGTTGGCACCCGACATGAGCGGCGTGTGGAGGGTGGAGGAGACCTTCGAGATCACCTCGATGCCGACGAAGACGCTGAGCACGAAGTAGGTCAGCCAGGTGACGTCGTTGTTCATGTCGGGTCTCCCTCGAGCGCCAGGCGGGTCGGTTCGTGGAGGATGCGGCCGTCGTGGGTGACGCAGGCACCCGCCACGATCTCGTCGTCGAAGTCCGGCGCGAGCCGCAGCCCGTCGCCGACGTCCCTCGTGAGGAGGGTGACGATGTTGACGACGTTCTGGGCGTAGAGCTTGGACGCCGGCCCCGGCATCTGGGACGGCACGTTGCGGCCGCCCCACACCTGGGCGTTGCCGATCCGCACCACCTCGCCCGCGACGACGCCCTCGACGTTGCCGCCGCTGTCGGCGGCGAGGTCGACCACGACGGACCCCGGCTTCATCTGCTCGACCATCGCGGCGGTGACGAGCAGCGGCGCCTGGCGCCCGGGCACGGCGGCGGTGGTGATGAGTGCGTCGGCTGCGGCGACGAACGGCGCGAGCAGGTCGCGCTGCAGGGCGGCGCGCTCCTCGGTCATCTCGCGGGCGTAGCCGCCGGACCCGTCGAGGGTGGGCAGGTCGAGCTCGATCGCCTTGGCCCCCACCGACCGGATCTCCTCGGCTGCGGCCGCGCGCACGTCGTAGGCGCGGACGACGGCCCCGAGGCGCTTGGCCGTCGCGATCGCCTGCAGGCCGGCCACCCCCGCACCGAGGACGACGACCTCGGCCGGCTGCACGGTGCCGGCGGCGGTCATGTTGAGCGGGAAGAAGCGGCGCAGCAGCCCGGCGGCGACGATCGCGCAGCGGTAGCCGCTGACCAGGCTCTGCGAGCTGAGTGCGTCCATCGACTGCGCGCGCGAGATGCGCGGCACCAGCTCCATGGCCAGGCTGGTGACGCCGGCGTCGCGCAGGTCGACGACCAGGGCCAGCTCCTGACCGGCGGGCAGGAACGAGACGGTGGTGGTGCCGCGGCGCAGGCGGCGCACGGCGTGGGGGTCGAGCGGCTGCACGGCGGCGACGAGGTCGGCGGTCTCGAGCGCCTGGTCGTCGACGACCGCACCGGCGGCGACGTAGTCCTCGTCGCTGGCCAGCGCGCCGACGCCCGCCCCCGGCTCGACGACCACCTCGTAGCCGAGCGCCGTCAGCTTGCCGACGAGCTCGGGGACGACGGCCACCCGGGTCTCGCCCTCACGGGTCTCCCTCGCCACAGCCAGTCTCACGACTGGAACCTAGCCCAGCGTGACGGCCCTCACGGGTTGCGACGTCGCGCGGCGTCGAGCTCCATCTCGGCGACCACCTCGTGACGAGGACGCTTGCGCGGCCCCTCCCCCAGGTGGGACTGCACGAGCACCAGGCGGTCGACAGTCCAGGCCGGCCCCTCGTAGGTGTCGAGCAGGCGGACCCAGCGGCTGACCTCCTGCGGTCGGCCGGTGCGGGCGACGGTGACGTGGGGCCGGAAGCGCTGGCCGTCGACGGCGAGCCCGGCCCGCCCGGCGGCCGCCCGCGCCCCGGTGGCCAGGCGGTCCAGCTCGGTGCGCGCCTCGACGGTGAGGTCGAGGCCGGCGTAGAGGACCTTGGCGTGCGACGGGTCGGGGAACGCTCCCCCGCCGGCGATCCGCGCTGCGAACGGCGTACGACGCGCCGCCCCGCGCTGCAGGCCCTCGACCAGCGCGTCGACCGCGCGGTCGGGCACCTGCTCGAGGAAGGCAAGGGTCAGGTGGAGCTGGTCGGGCGAGGTCCAGCGGAACGAGCCGTGCTCGCGGCGCGGCTCGAGGAACTCGTCGAGGTGCTCGGTCGCCTCGACCGGCGGTCGGACGGCCACGAACATCCTCATGCCCACATCACGACAGCCCGGTGCCCAGCGCCGCTCCCACCAGGTAGGTGATGAGCATCGCGAACAGCCCGCCACCGACGTTGCGCGCGACGGCGCGACCGGCAGGAGCGAAACCCAGGCGGGCACTGGCGAAACCGGTCAGTGCGAGGGCCAGCGCGACCGCCCCGACCGTCACCGCGACCCGCGCCGAGTCGGACACCAGCGTGATCGTGAGCAGCGGCAGCAGCGCGCCGAGCGTGAACGACACCATCGACGCGAACGCCGCCCGCCACGGGCTGGTCAGCTCGTCGGGGTCGATGCCGAGCTCGACCTCGGCGTGCGCGGCCAGCGCGTCCTTGGCGGTCAGCTGGCGGGCCACCTCGAGGGCCAGGTCGTCGTCGAGACCGCGGTCGACGTAGAGCCCGGCGAGCTCGGCCAGCTCCTCCTCGGGCTCCTCGCGCAGCTCGCGCTCCTCCTTGCGGAGCAGGGCCCGCTCGGAGTCGCGCTGGGTCGAGACCGAGACGTACTCACCGGCCGCCATGCTCATCGCGCCGGCCACCAGGCCCGCGACGCCGGCGACCACGAGCGCGTCCCGGTCGGACGTCGCCCCGGCCACACCGACGACGATGCCCGCGGTCGACACGATGCCGTCGTTGGCGCCCAGCACCGCGGCCCGCAGCCAGCTAAGCCGCCGCGCGAAGCCCGCACTGTGCGCGGCCGGCTCGTCGTCGTGGGGGCCCGGCTCGATCACGGCGCCGGGGTCTCGAAGAACGCCGTCGTGCGGGCGTGGCCCGCGTCGACCAGCAGCAGCTCGCGCATCAGGTCGTCGGCCCGCTGGCTGACCACCGACACCGTCGCCCCCCGCTCGGCCGCCTCGGCCTCGAGCGCGGCCAGCGCCGCACCCGTCTCGACCTCGAGCACCAGCAGCACCGGCCCGCCCGGGTCGTGCACCGGCGGCGCCGGCACGAGCCGGCCGCGCGCGCCGACCGTGCTCAGCTCGACCCGCTCGCCCTCGCCGCGCACCTGCACCAGCGGCAGGTCGCGGTGCCACCACGTCTCGACCAGGCGCAGCCCGAGCGCCTCGGCGGCGGCGTACCGCTCGGTCTCGGCGACCGGCACCACGAACCGCACCGTGGTCGTCACCTCCACTACAGCCCGCAGCAGCGCGACACCCTCGTCAGCCCACGAACCCTCGGCCACCACCATGTCGTCGACCACCCGCCGCGTCGCGTCCCCGAGCGCCAGCAGGTGCCCGTGGTCGGTCCGCAGCGCCAGTGCCGCCGGGTCGTCGAGCAGCCGGGCCAGGAACGCCCGGTGCCGCTCGGTCGCGTCGGGCACCGGCCGCCAGAACCGCGGCGCGTGCGGCGCCAACGCCTCCCGCCGCGCCCGGGTCGTCTCGACCACCCAGTCCAGGTCGTCAGCGGTCAACGGGCGCACGTCAGGGCTCACGTGTCGATCCTCGCAGCAGGCACCCGGCCGCAGCACACGTCGGTCGAGGAGGTCGTACGAGCGACGTACTACGACCGCAGCACACGTCGGTCGAGGAGGTCGCCCTGCGACCGTCACGAGACCACACGACCGCAGGTGCCGGTCGAGATGACCTGCACCTGCGGTGGATTGGTCTCGTGACGCTCGCCAGCGCGAGCTCCTCGACCAACGTGGGGTCGAGACGGTCCGCAGCACACGTCGGTCGAGGAGGTCGCCCTGCGACCGTCACGAGACCACACGACCGCAGGTGGGAGTCGAGATGACCTGCACCTGCGGTGGAATGGTCTCGTGACGCTCGCCAGCGCGAGCTCCTCGACCAACGTGGGGTCGAGACGGTCCGCAGCACACGTCGGTCGAGGAGACGGTCTCGTGACGCTCGCCAGCGCGAGTTCCTCGACCAACGTGTGGGGACGTCGTACGGGAGGGGCTACAGGCCGAGGTCGCGGCCGATGAGCTCCTTCATGATCTCGTTGGAGCCGGCCCAGATCTTCGAGACGCGGGCGTCGCGCCAGGCGCGGGCGACGCGGTACTCGTTCATGAAGCCGTAGCCGCCGTGGAGCTGGACGCAGTGGTCGAGGACGTCGTTCTGGATCTGCGAGGTCCACCACTTGGCCTTGGCCGCGTCAACGGGGGTGAGCTCGCCCTTGTCGTGGGCGACGACGCACTGGTCGAGGTAGGCCTGGCTGACCTCGATCTGGGTGTAGAGCTCGGCGAGCAGGAACTTGTTGTGCTGGAAGGAGCCGATCGAGGAGCCGAAGGCGTGGCGGTCCTTGGTGTACTGCAGGGTCTCGTCGAGGATCTGCTTGGCGTGGGCGATGTTGGAGATCGCGCAGCCGAGGCGCTCCTGCGGGAGCTTCTGCATCATGTGGATGAAGCCGCCGTCGAGCTCGCCGACGATGTCCTCGTCGGTGAGGCGGATGTTGTCGAAGAAGAGCTCGGCGGTGTCGGACTCGTCCTGGCCGACCTTGTCGAGCTTGCGGCCGCGGCTGAAGCCCTCGGCGGTGGCCGGGATGGCGAACAGGGTGATGCCGCGGGCCTTCTTCTCCGGGCTGGTGCGCACGGCGGTGAGCACGATGTCGGCGGAGTAGCCGTTGGTGATGAAGGTCTTGGAGCCGTTGATGACCCAGGTGTCGCCGTCCTTGACCGCGGTGGTCTTCAGCGCGGCGAGGTCGGAGCCGCCTGAGGGCTCGGTCATGCCGATGGCGAGGAGGATCTCGCCGGCGGCGACGCCGGGCAGCCAGCGCTGCTTCTGCTCCTCGGTGCCGAGCTGGACGATGTAGGGCGCCGTGATGTCGGCGTGGATGCCCCAGCAGGAGCCGAGGGCGGCGTTGACCTTGTTCATCTCCTCGGCGGCGACCGCGTTGAAGCGGTAGTCGCCGGCGGCGGAGCCGCCGTACTCCTCGGGGATCTCGAGGCCGAGGAAGCCCTGCTTGCCGGCCTCGAGCCAGAACTCGCGGGGCAGCGCCTTGTCGGCGGCGTACTGCTCGACGTGGGGGATGACCGACCGCACCAGGAACTCACGGACCGAGCTGCGGAATGCTTCGTGGTCCTCGTCGTAGATCTCGCGCTTCATGGGCCGGATCCTACCGGCGGGTAGCAACGGCGGACCATCCTCGTCGCACCCCGGACAGGCGGGCGCCAGGGCGGACTTGCTCCCCCCTACGTGGGATCCGGCGGGCCCGACTCCTGTGCTTGGATCGATCCAACCGGGTACCTGCACGCCCGGACCCCTGCACAACACCCGGAGGCACCGTGACCGAGACCCGCCCCAGCACTGACACCCCCGCGGTGTGGCCCGGCCAGGCCTACCCGCTGGGTGCCACGTACGACGGGACCGGCACCAACTTCGCGCTCTTCAGCGAGGTTGCCGAGCGGGTCGAGCTGTGCCTGTTCGACCCCGACGGCGACGGCGGGTTCACCGAGCAGCGCGTCGAGGTCACCGAGGTCGACGCCTACATCTGGCACTGCTACCTGCCGCAGGTGCAGCCGGGCCAGCGCTACGGCTACCGCGTGCACGGTCCGTGGGACCCCGCCCAGGGCCTGCGCTGCAACCCGAACAAGGTGCTGCTCGACCCCTACGCCAAGGCCACCGCCGGCGACATCGACTGGGACCAGAGCCTGTTCGGCTACACCTTCGGCGACGAGGACTCCCGCAACGACGAGGACTCCGCCGCGCACGTCATGCACGGCGTGGTGATCAACCCGTTCTTCGACTGGGAGGGCGACCGCCGCCTCAACTACCCCTACAACGAGTCGATCATCTACGAGGCCCACGTCAAGGGCCTGACCCAGCTGCACCCGGAGATCCCCGAGGAGCTGCGCGGCACGTACGCCGGCATGGCCCACCCGGTCGTCACCGACCACCTGACCCGGCTCGGGATCACCGCGATCGAGCTCATGCCGGTCCACCAGTTCGTCCAGGACTCGACGCTGCTCGACAAGGGGCTGCGCAACTACTGGGGCTACAACACCCTCGGGTTCTTCGCCCCGCACGCCGACTACGCCTCGAGCGACGTCGCCGGCCAGCAGGTCCAGGAGTTCAAGGCCCTGGTCAAGGCGATGCACCAGGCGGGCATCGAGGTCATCCTCGACGTGGTCTACAACCACACCGCGGAGGGCAACCACCTCGGTCCGATGCTGAGCATGCGCGGCATCGACAACCAGGCCTACTACCGGGTCGTCGAGGACGACAAGAAGTTCTACATGGACTACACCGGCACCGGGAACTCCCTCAACGTCGGCCACCCGCACGCGCTGCAGCTGATCATGGACTCGCTGCGCTACTGGGTCACCGAGATGCACGTCGACGGCTTCCGCTTCGACCTCGCCTCCACGCTGGCGCGCGAGTTCTACGAGGTCGACCGGCTCGCGACGTTCTTCGAGCTCGTGCAGCAGGACCCGGTGGTCTCGCAGGTCAAGCTCATCGCCGAGCCCTGGGACATCGGCCCCGGCGGCTACCAGGTCGGCGGCTTCCCGCCGCAGTGGACCGAGTGGAACGGCGCCTACCGCGACACCGTGCGCGACTTCTGGCGCGGCGAGCCGACGCTGGGCGAGTTCGCCTCGCGCGTCGCCGGCTCCGCCGACCTCTACGAGCACAGCGGACGTCGTCCGGTGGCGAGCATCAACTTCGTCACCGCCCACGACGGCTTCACGCTGGGCGACCTCGTGTCCTACAACGAGAAGCACAACGAGGCCAACGGCGAGGACAGCCGCGACGGCGAGAGCCACAACCGCTCCGACAACCACGGTGTCGAGGGCCCGACCGACGACCCCGAGATCCGCGCCGCCCGTGCCCGCGAGCAGCGCAACTTCCTGGCCACGCTGCTGCTGAGCCAGGGCGTGCCGATGATCCTGCACGGCGACGAGGTCGGCCGCACCCAGGGCGGCAACAACAACACCTACGCCCAGGACTCCGAGATCGCCTGGCAGGACTGGACCGAGATCGACGAGCCGCTGCTCGAGTTCACCGCGGCCGTCGTCCGGCTGCGGCGCGACCACCCGACGTTCCGCCGCAAGCGCTTCTTCACCGGCAACACCGTGCGCACCCCCGTCAAGGGCGGCGAGGGCGACCGGCTCAACGACATCGTGTGGCTGCACCTCGACGGCCGCCCGATGGAGGATGGCGACTGGGACAGCGGCGCGCAGGCCATCGGCATGTACCTCAACGGCCACGGCATCGCCGGTGTCGACGAGCGCGGCGGCACCATCACCGACGACCACTTCCTCCTCTACTTCAACGCCGACGGGCCGGCCGACATCACCCTGCCGCCGGCCGAGTACGCCGAGAGCTGGGACGTCGTGATCAACACCGGCGGCGAGGCCGACGCCTCGGGCGCCGTACCGGCCGGGTCGACGTTCCACATCCCGACGCGCTCGATGCTGGTCCTCTGCGAGCACCACGAGCCGGAGGTCCAGCCCGACCTGTCCGTGGCCGCGTCCGTCGCTGCTCAGGCCGGTCGCGACTGATGCCGGGCGCCGCGTCGAGCAGGGTCCCGACCAACACCTACCGCCTGCAGGTCCGCGAGTCGTTCGACCTGCACGAGGCGGCCCGCCGGCTGCCCTACCTGCGCGAGCTCGGGGTCGACTGGGTCTACCTGTCGCCCCTGCTCGAGGCCGAGCCCGGCTCCGACCACGGCTACGACGTCGTGCGCCACGACCGCATCGACCCGGCCCGCGGCGGACGCGAGGGCCTCGACGTCCTCGTCGCCGAGGCGCGGCGCCTGGGCCTCGGAGTCCTGGTCGACATCGTGCCCAACCACATGGGCATCGCGACGCCCGAGGTCAACGCCTGGTGGTGGGACCTGCTCGACCAGGGCCGTGGCTCGCGCTACGCCGAGGCGTTCGACGTCGACTGGGAGTTCGGCGAGGGCAAGGTGCGGGTGCCCGTCGTCGGTGACGACGACGAGGGCTCCATCGAGCGCACCGAGACCGGCGTCCGCTATCACGACCACACCTTCCCGCCCGGCGACGGCTTCGAGCTCGTCTCGTGGCGTGCCGCCGACGACCGCCTCAACTGGCGCCGGTTCTTCGCCGTCAACACGCTCGCCGGCATCCGCGTCGAGGAGCCGTGGGTGCTCGAGGAGAGCCACGTCGAGATCAAGCGCTGGTTCGACGAGGGCCTGGTCGACGGCCTGCGCGTCGACCACCCCGACGGCCTGCGCGCCCCCGAGGCCTACCTGAGCGACCTCGCCGAGATCACCGGCGGTGCCTACGTCCTCGTCGAGAAGATCCTCGAGCCCGGCGAGGACCTCCCGTCCTCGTGGGCCACCGCCGGCACCACCGGCTACGACGTCCTCGGCCTCATCGACCGGGTCCTCACCGACCCGGCCGCCGAGCACGCGCTGCCCGGCTCCGACCTCGACTACGTCGAGATGGTCCACGGCACCAAGCGCGCCGTCGCCGACGGCAACCTCGGCTCCGAGGTGCGCCGCGTGGTGCGCGAGTTGCCGCCCCTCGACGTGCCCGAGGAGCAGCTGATCGACGCGGTCGCCGAGCTGGTGGCCTGCTTCCCGGTCTACCGCTCCTACGTGCCCGACGGTCTCGAGCACCTCGACACCGCGCTGGCCGACGCCCGGGCGCGGCGTACGGACCTGGCGGCGGCGTTCGACGCGCTCGCGCCGGTGCTCGCCGACCCCGACCAGCCGGCCGCGCCCCGCTTCGAGCAGACCAGCGGCGCGGTGATGGCCAAGGGCGTCGAGGACTGCGCGTTCTACCGCTTCAACCGGCTGACCTCGCTCAACGAGGTCGGCGGCGACCCGGGCCACTTCTCCGTCGAGCCGACCGGCTTCCACGACGCGATGGCCGAGCGGCAGTCGTCGTGGCCGCACGCGATGACGACGCTGTCGACCCACGACACCAAGCGCGGCGAGGACGTCCGCGCGCGCATCACCGTGCTCGCCGAGGTTCCCGGCCAGTGGACCGAGGCGCTCGCCCGCCTGCAGGCCGCGGCCCCGGTCGCCTCCGAGGGCTTCGCCTCCCTGCTGTGGCAGGCCGTCCTCGGCGCCTGGGACGGCGGCGACCCCGACCTGCGCGCCCGGCTTCACGCCTACGCCGAGAAGGCCATGCGCGAGGCCGGCGACGCGACCACGTGGACCGCGCCCGACGAGCGGTTCGAGTCGTCGGTGCACGCCGCGGTCGACGCGGCGTTCGACGACGCCGCGGTGCGCGAGGTGCTCGACGGGCTGCTCGCGACCGTGGTCGGGCCCGGGTGGTCCAACGCCCTGGCCGCCAAGCTCGTCGCACTGACCGTGCCCGGCGTGCCCGACGTCTACCAGGGCTCCGAGCTGTGGGAGCAGTCGCTCGTCGACCCCGACAACCGGCGTCCGGTCGACTTCGACCTCCGCGCCGCGCTGCTGGCCGACACCTCCCTCGACCACCCGGCCCGCGCCAAGCTGCTGCTCACCTCGTCCGCGCTGCGGCTGCGCCGCGACCGACCCGAGCTGTTCACGACCTACGCCGGCGTCGAGGCCGAGGGCGACTCCGCCGACCACGTCCTGGCCTTCGACCGGGGCGGCGCGATCACGGTCGCGACCCGCCTGCCGCTCGGGCTCGCCTCTCGCGGCGGCTGGGGCGACACCACCCTGCGCCTGCCTCCCGGCTCGTGGCGCGACGTGCTGACCGACTGGCCCACCGACGGCTCGCTCGCCTCGCTGCTCACCACCTACCCCGTCGCCCTGCTCGTCAAGGAGGACTGACAGATGGCCCCCACGACCCGGACCCCCTTCGACGTGTGGGCCCCCCGCCCCAGCCGCGTGCGGCTGGCCGCGGGCGACGACGTCGTCGACATGCAGCAGAGCGACGACGGCTGGTGGACCCCGGCGGGTCCCGTGCCCGACCCGGACCAGGGCGACGTCGACTACGGCTACCTGCTCGACGACACCGAGCCCGCACGGCCCGACCCGCGCTCGCGGCGCCAGCCCGACGGCGTACACGGCCTGTCGCGCACCCACCGTCCCGAGCGCTTCTCCTGGACCGACGAGTCCTGGACCGGCCGACAGCTCGCCGGTTCGGTCGTCTATGAGCTCCACCTCGGCACGTTCACGCCCGAGGGCACCCTCGACGCCGCGCTCGGCAAGCTCGACCACCTGCGCTCGATCGGCGTCGACTTCGTCGAGCTGATGCCGGTCAACTCGTTCAACGGCACCCACAACTGGGGCTACGACGGCGTCGCCTGGTTCGCGGTCGACGAGACCTACGGCGGCCCCGACGCCTACCAGCGCTTCGTCGACGGCTGCCACGCCGCCGGACTGGGCGTCATCCAGGACGTCGTCTACAACCACCTCGGACCCTCGGGCAACTACCTGCCGGAGTTCGGGCCCTACCTCAAGCAGGGCCGCAACACCTGGGGCGACCTGGTCAACCTCGACGGCGACGACGCCGCCGAGGTCCGCCGCTACATCCTCGACAACGCGCTGATGTGGCTGCGTGACTTCCACGTCGACGGGCTGCGCCTGGACGCCGTGCACGCGTTGCACGACGAGTCGCCGACCCACCTGCTCGAGGAGATGGCGATCGAGGTCGCGGCCCTGTCGGCCCACGTCGGCCGGCCGCTGACGCTGATCGCCGAGTCCGACCTCAACGATCCGCGTCTGGTGACGCCGCGCGAGGCGGGCGGCTACGGCCTCGACGCCCAGTGGAGCGACGACTTCCACCACGCCGTCCACGTGGCGCTGACCCGCGAGACGACCGGCTACTACGCCGACTTCGAGCCGCTGACCGCGCTCGCCAAGGTCCTGGAGAAGGGCTTCTTCCACGACGGCACGTTCAGCTCCTTCCGCGAGGCGGACCACGGC
>JAOPXU010000042.1 GCA_025964985.1 Nocardioides sp. | reverse complement strand
CGGGTCTTCGGGGGAGCCAGGACGTATGACGTCCTCATGCCGGGGATCGCGGCCATGACGCTCTACGACCGGGTCTTCGAGCACGGCTTCCGTCGGCTCGACCCCGAGCGGGCCCACGAGCTCGGGTTCCAGGCGATCCGGGCGGCGCGGCCGGTGCTGCGCGGCCTCGACAGGCTCGACCGGCGGGGCCGCCCCGAGCCCGTGCAGGCCATGGGGCTGAGCTTCCCGAACGTGCTCGGCCTGGCCGCGGGCTTCGACAAGAACGCCGTCGGCATCGACGCGCTGGCGGCGCTCGGCTTCGGCCACGTCGAGATCGGGACCGTCACCGGGCAGGCCCAGCCCGGCAACCCGAAGCCGCGGCTGTTCCGGCTGCCCGAGGACCGGGCGGTCGTCAACCGGATGGGCTTCAACAACGAGGGGGCCGAGGCCGTCGCCGGGCGCCTCGCGGCCCGCGGCCGACCCGACGGGTCGCCCGTGCTCGGCGTCAACATCGGCAAGACCAAGGTCGTGCCCGAGGACGACGAGGCGGCCGTGCTGGCCGACTACGGCGCAAGCACCCGCCTGCTCGCGCCGCACGCCGACTACCTCGTGGTCAACGTCAGCAGCCCCAACACCCCGGGCCTGCGCAGCCTGCAGGCCGTCGAGCGCCTCGGCCCCCTGCTCGCCCACGTACGCCGCCTCGCCGACGACGCGACCCCCGACAGCCGTCCGCGGGTCCCGCTGCTGGTCAAGATCGCCCCCGACCTCGCCGACGCCGACGTGCTCGCCGTCGCCGACCTGGCGCTCGAGCTCGGCCTCGACGGCATCGTGGCCACCAACACCACGATCAGCCGCGACGGCCTGCGCAGCCACCCCGACCAGGTCGCCGAGGTCGGCGCCGGTGGGCTCTCCGGGCGCCCGCTCGCCGCCCGCTCGCTCGAGGTGCTCCGGCTGCTGCGCGACCGGGTCGGACCCGACCTCACGCTCGTCGGCGTGGGGGGCATCGCGACCGTCGACGACGCCCGGGAGAGGGTGGAGGCCGGCGCCGACCTGCTGCAGGCCTACACGGCGTTCATCTATGAAGGGCCCGGGTGGCCCCGACGCATCGTCAAGGGGTTGGGCACATGAGTTTCGAGACGCCGGTTGCGAGCTCCTACGTCGCTCGCACGACTCCTCAACCTCCCCGCGTGATCCGCCCCCTCGCGAGCTCGGAGGCGGCGCGGTGACTTTCGGTGATTACCAGATCGAGCTCTACCTGGGCGCGCTCGGCGGCACCCTCCCCGCGCACCCGTTCGACTACTCGGAGCTCGAGGCCAACGCCCTCGCGGCCCTGCCGCCCGAGCTGCGCACCTACGTCGCCGGCGGCAGCGGCAACGAGGCCACCCAGCGCGCCAACGTCGAGGCGTTCGACCGCTGGGCGCTCGTGCCCCGCATGCTCAACGCCCACGCCGAGCGCGACCTGTCCGTCGAGCTGTTCGGCCGCACGCTGACCAGCCCCCTGCTCATGGCGCCGGTCGGCGTGGTCGGGCTGTGCACGCCCGACCAGCACGGCGACATCCACGCCGCGGAGGTGTCGGTCGCGACCGGCGTACCCCTGATCGGCTCGACGCTGATGAGCGACCCGCTCGAGGACGTCGCCGCCGCAGCCGGCGACGGGCCGAAGTGGTTCCAGCTCTACACGCCCAAGAACCGCGAGCTCGCCGCCAGCCTCGTCTCGCGCGCCGAGGCGGCCGGCTACGACGCCATCGTCATCACCCTCGACACGTGGGTCCCGGGCTGGCGCCCGCGCGACCTGGCCAGCGGCAACTTCCCGCAGCTGCGCGGCAAGGCGCTGGCCAACTACACCTCCGACCCGGTCTTCCAGGAGATGTGCGGCGGACCCGACGCCGACCCGAGCACGGTCGTGTTCACCTGGGTCGGCACCTTCGGCAACCCGCTCACCTGGGACGACCTGCCCTGGCTGCGCTCGCTCACCTCGCTGCCCCTCGTGCTCAAGGGCATCTGCCACCCCGACGACGCCCGGCGGGCGATCGACGAGGGCGTCGACGGCATCTACTGCTCCAACCACGGCGGCCGTCAGGCCAACGGCGGGGGAGGCGCGCTCGAGTGGCTGCCCGACGTCGTCGACGCGGTCGCCGCCGCCGGCAGCGACGCCCCGGTGGTCTTCGACTCCGGCGTGCGCACCGGCGTCGACGTCGTCAAGGCGCTCGCCCTCGGCGCCACCGCGGTCGCCATCGGCCGGCCCTACGTCTACGGACTGGCCCTGGGCGGGGTGCCCGGCGCGGTCCACGTGCTCCGCTCGATCCAGGCCGAGGCCGACCTGGTCATGGGCGTCGACGGCTACCCCAGCAGGGCCGACCTCACCCGCGACGCCCTGCGCAGGCTGTGATGCCCAGCTTCGGAAGCCGTTTCGCGGCGGCCCTGGAGGATCGCGGCCCGTTCTGCGTCGGCATCGACCCCCACGCCGCGCTGCTGCACGAGTGGGGCCTGACCGACGACGTCGCCGGCCTGGAGACCTTCGCCCTGACCGTCGTCGAGGCGGTCGCCCCGCTCTGCTCGGTGGTCAAGCCGCAGTCGGCGTTCTACGAGCGCTTCGGCTCCCGCGGGGTCGCGGTCCTCGAGCGCGTCGTCGCCGAGTCGCGCGCCGCCGGGGCGCTGGTGCTGATGGACGTCAAGCGCGGTGACATCGGCACCACCTCGCAGGCCTACGCCGACGCCTACCTCGACCCCGCCAGCCCGCTGGCCGGCGACGCGGTGACCGTGAGCCCCTACCTCGGCTTCGGCTCCCTCGACCCGTTCGTCGAGACCGCCCGAACCCACGACGGCGGCCTGTTCGTGCTGGCCCTGACCTCCAACAAGGAAGGCCCCGAGGTGCAGCACGCCCGCACCGACACCGGCGAGACCGTCGCCGAGCGCGTGCTCGACCACCTGCGCGCCCTCAACGCCGGCGCCGAGCCGCTCGGGTCCTTCGGTGCCGTCGTCGGCGCGACCATCGGCGAGACCGACGTCGACCTCGACGTCAACGGCCCGATCCTCGCGCCCGGCTACGGCGCGCAGGGCGGCACCACCGACGACATCCGCCGCATCTTCGGCAGCGCCGCGCCCCGCGTGGCGGCCAGCTCGTCGCGCGAGGTGCTGCGCGCCGGGCCCGACCCCGACGCCATGCGTGACGTCGTGCGCCGGGCCAACGACGAGCTGCGCGCGCTGCGATGACCCGAGCCCGCCTGCTGCCGCTCGCCCTGGCCGCGCTGCTGCCGCTCCTGGTCGCCGGCTGCGGCGAGGACCCCGACCCGTTCGCGTCCTACTGCGAGGTGGTCAGGGAGGAGAAGGACGGGCTGGCCCGCACCCTCGACCAGGACGACGGCTCGTCGGGCCTGCTGCCGGCCCTGCCGGTCTTCGAGCGCCTCGAGGAGGCCGCGCCCGACGACATCGCCGACGACTGGTCGGTCATCGTCCAGCGCCTCACGAGCCTGGCTGACGCCCTCGAGGCCGCCGGGGCCGACCCGGCCACCTACGACCCCGTGGACCCACCCGAGGGGATCACCACGGAGCAGCAGGAGGCCATCGAGCTGGCCGCCGGGAGCGTCGGCACCGAGGCGGTCCGCGAGGCGCTGACCAACGTCGACCAGCAGTCCCTCGACGTCTGCAAGACCCGTCTGCTGCTGTGATCGCCCGGTCCCCGGGCGTGGTCGGGTGCTCTCGCACCCCAGCAGCCACGGGAGGAGCGGCCGCGTTGCAGCCCGCGGAGTGACCTGGCTACTGTGACCCGCACGCGGCCCCCTCCGCCGCCTGACCGGACCCGAAGGACGCATCGCACGTGGCTCTGCCCCCGCTCACCCCAGAACAGCGCGCGGCCGCGCTCGACAAGGCCGCCGCCTCACGACGAGAGCGGGCCGAGGTCAAGAACCGGCTCAAGAACTCCGGCGCCTCGATCATCGAGGTCGTCAACGAGGGCCAGAACAACGAGGTCATCGGCAAGATGCGCGTGGTCGACCTCCTGCAGTCGATGCCGGGCCTGGGCAAGGTCCGCGCGCGGCAGTTGATGGAGCGCCTCGGCATCGCCGAGTCGCGCCGCGTGCGCGGCCTCGGCACCAAGCAGATCGCCGCCCTGGAGCGCGAGTTCGCGCCCGACCCGCAGTGACCCTCGCCTCCGCCGCACCTGCTGTCCGCCCGACGCGACTCGTCGTGCTCGCCGGCCCCACGGCCGTCGGCAAGGGCACGGTCGCGGCCGCCGTACGGGAGCGCCACCCCGACGTCTGGATCTCGGTCTCGGTCACGACCCGTCCGCCGCGACCCGGTGAGGTCGACGGCGTCCACTACCACTTCGTCGACGACGCCGAGTTCGACCGGTTGGTCGCCGAGGACGAGCTGCTCGAGTGGGCGGTCGTCCACCAGCGCGCCCGCTACGGCACGCCGCGGCGTCCGGTCGACGCCTCGCTGACCGCCGGGCGGCCCTCGATGCTCGAGATCGACCTGCAGGGCGCGCGCCAGGTGCGCCGGACGATGCCGGACGCCGTCTTCGTGTTCCTCAAGCCCCCGTCGTGGGACGAGCTGGTGCGCCGGCTGGTCGGCCGGGGCACCGAGGACGACGAGGAACGCGCCCGCCGCCTCGACACCGCGCGCGACGAGCTGGCCGCCGAGAGCGAGTTCGACGTCACCATCGTCAACCACGAAGTTCACGCCGCAGCCGACGACTTGGTAACCTTGATGATGCTCGGTCCCGAGCGCCGCGACGACTGACGTCGCGGAGGCCCTCTGCGGGCCACTCGACCGTTCCGAGCACGACTATCACCCTGAGTGAGGCTCACGCGTGTCTGCGCCCAACATCGATGCTGTCGGCGTCACCAACCCGTCGATCGACGACCTGCTGACCAAGACCGACAGCAAGTACAAGCTGGTCCTCTACAGCGCCAAGCGCGCCCGTCAGATCAACGCCTACTACTCCCAGCTCGGCGAGGGCCTGCTCGAGTACGTCGGCCCGCTGGTCGACACCCACGTCCAGGAGAAGCCCCTCTCGATCGCGCTGCGCGAGATCGCCGAGGACAAGCTGACGTGCGAGGACGTCGACCCGGCCGAGCTCGCCGCCGAGGAGGCCGCTGCCAAGGCGGCCGCCGCCGACGCCGGTGCCGGCTACTCCGAGTGACCCGCTGACCACCAGCGACCACACCGAGGCCGCGACCCCCACGGGGTCGCGGCCCGGTGCTGTCTCCGGGCGCCCCCGGGTCGTCCTGGGCGTGGCCGGAGGCATCGCCGCCTACAAGGCGTGCGAGCTGCTGCGCCGGCTCACCGAGTCCGGCCACGACGTGACCGTCGTCCCGACGGCGTCCGCGCTCGAGTTCGTCGGCGCACCCACCTGGGCGGCGCTGTCGGGCAAGCCGGTCCACACCGACGTGTGGAGCGACGTCCACCAGGTGCCCCACGTGCGCATCGGGCAGACGGCCGACCTCGTCGTGGTCGCCCCGGCCACCGCCGACCTGCTGGCCAAGGCCGCCCACGGCCTGGCCGACGACCTGCTGACCAACACCCTGCTCACCGCCCGCTGCCCGGTGGTGCTCGCCCCGGCGATGCACACCGAGATGTGGGAGCACGCCGCCACCCGCGCCAACGTCGCCACGCTGCGCTCGCGCGGCGTCCTGGTCGTCGAGCCCGCCGAGGGCCGCCTCACCGGTGCCGACACCGGCAAGGGCCGGCTGCCCGACCCCGCCGAGCTGTACGAGGTCTGCGCCGAGGTGCTCTCCCGCGGCACCGCCCTGGCTCCCGCCGACCTCGCCGGGCGCCATGTCGTGGTCTCCGCCGGCGGCACCCGCGAGCCGCTCGACCCCGTCCGCTACCTCGGCAACCGCTCCTCGGGGCGCCAGGGCTACGCGCTGGCGCGCGCCGCGGTGGCTCGCGGCGCCGAGGTCACCCTGATCGCCGCCAACGTCGACCTGCCCGACCCGGCCGGCGTCACGGTCGTGCGCGTCGAGACGACCGCCCAGCTCCGCGACGAGGTCGTGCGCGCGGCCGCCGCGGCCGACGCGGTCGTGATGGCCGCGGCCCCGGCCGACTTCCGGCCCACCGGTGTCAGCGACGCCAAGATAAAGAAGGCCGCCGACGGGTCCGCGCCGACCATCGAGCTCGAGCAGAACCCCGACATCCTCCACGAGATCTCGACCCACCGGGCCCGTCCCGGCTCGGTCGTCGTGGGGTTCGCCGCCGAGACCGGCGACGCGACCGGCTCGGTCCTCGACCTCGCGCGCGCCAAGCTGGCTCGCAAGGGCTGCGACCTCCTGGTCGTCAACGACGTCAGCGGGGGAGCCGTCTTCGGCAGCCCCGACAACGAGGCGGTGGTCCTGGGCGCCGACGGTGCCGTCCGCGACGTCCCGCACGGCACCAAGTCCGCCCTGGCCCACGTCATCTGGGACGAGGTCGTCGCCCGGCTCGAGCCAGGATTGGCCCCGTGAGACGCCCGTCTTGCATGCTGGTCCTTCTCTAGTCCCTCCCCGCAGTATCGCCCCCGATCGAGAGTGAGAACCCACCGTGGCTGGACGTCTGTTCACCTCCGAGTCCGTGACCGAGGGTCACCCCGACAAGATCGCTGACCGGATCAGTGACACCGTCCTCGACTACCTGATGGAGCACGACGCCAACAAGGCCGACCTGCGCGTCGCGGTCGAGACGTTGCTGACCACCGGCCTCGTGGTCGTGGCCGGCGAGGTCCGCACCACGGCGTACGCCCCGGTGGCCGACCTCGTGCGCGGCGCGATCCTCGACATCGGCTACGACTCCTCCGAGAAGGGCTTCGACGGCCTCACCTGCGGCGTCCAGGTCGCCATCGGTGCGCAGTCCAGCGACATCGCCCAGGGCGTCGACTCCGGCATCGAGCAGCGCGTCGGCGACTCCGACGACGAGCTCGACGCCCGCGGCGCCGGCGACCAGGGCCTGATGTTCGGCTACGCCTGCGACGACACCGACGTGCTGATGCCGCTGCCGATCGTCATCGCCCAGCGCCTGGCCGAGAAGCTCACCGAGGTCCGCAAGAACGGCACCATGCCCAACCTGCGCCCCGACGGCAAGACCCAGGTCACCATCGAGTACGACGAGGACGAGCGTCCGGTCCGCATCGACACCGTGGTGCTGTCGACCCAGCACTCCGAGGACACCGACCTCACCAAGCTCGAGGCCGAGATCCAGCAGAACGTCATCGACCCGGTCCTCGCCACCTTCGACCTGCCGTCCGAGGGCTACCGCCTGCTCGTCAACCCGACCGGCCGCTTCGTCGTCGGCGGCCCCATGGGCGACGCCGGCCTGACCGGCCGCAAGATCATCGTCGACACCTACGGCGGCATGGCCCGCCACGGTGGCGGCGCCTTCTCCGGCAAGGACCCGTCGAAGGTCGACCGCTCCGCCGCCTACGCCATGCGCTGGGTCGCCAAGAACGTCGTCGCCGCGGGCCTGGCCCGTCGCTGCGAGGTCCAGGTCGCCTACGCCATCGGCAAGGCCCAGCCTGTCGGCGTCTTCGTGCAGACCTTCGGCACCGGCGTCGTCAGCGACGAGAAGATCCAGGAGGCCGTGCTCAGCGTCTTCGACCTGCGCCCCGCCGCCATCTTGCGCGACCTCGACCTGCTCCGCCCGATCTACGCCAAGACCTCGGCCTACGGTCACTTCGGCCGCGAGCTGCCCGAGTTCACCTGGGAGAAGACCGACCGCGCCGACGCCCTCAAGGCCGTCGCCGGCGTCTGACCTCTCCACGTTTCCTCACCGAGCCGGTGCCCTGCGGGGTGCCGGCTCGGTGTCGTCCGGCACCGCGCGCGTCGACGTGCTTCTCAGGCCTTGCCTGCGCTTCTCGGGCGTTGCAACGGCCGAGAAGCGGATGGGTCCCCGGTGAACCGGGGATCCATCCACCCGTTCCCCCCCCAAGCACCCCGACCAGCCGCGGCCAGCACCGTCCCCGCCCGCTGGTAGACAACGCACCATGAGCCAGCGCCCGGACCGTCCCGAGGAGCAGCCCGAGCTGCTGCCCGGGCTGGTGCGGGCGACGCTCAAGGAGTCGCAGGCCAAGGCCCGTCAGACCCGTGCGCGCAAGGCCGCCGAGGCCGAGGTCAGCGAGACGCTGCCGGTGGCGCGGGTCCTGGTCGACGTGCCGCTGGCCCACCTCGACCGCACCTTCGACTACGCCGTCCCGGCCTCGATGGCCGACGACGCGGTGCCGGGGGCGCGGGTCAAGGTGCGGTTCGCCGGCCAGGACGTCGACGGCTACCTGCTCGAGCGCACCGACGAGACCGACCACACCGGCCGGCTGGCGCCGCTGCGCCG
>JAOPXU010000021.1 GCA_025964985.1 Nocardioides sp. | reverse complement strand
CGAGCCAGCCGTCGGTGCCGACCTGGCGGATGACGTCCTTGTAGACGCCGGCCTCGCCGAACTCCCCGGTGGCCGAGGCGAGCCCGGCCTTGACCTCGGGGGTGACGAGCTGGGCGAAGTAGTCGGCGAGCTCAGCGCGCAGTGCGTGGTGCTCGGGTTCGAGGGCGAGTCGCATGCCCGCCAGAGTAGAACGTGTTCTCGTTTTGGGCTAGCCTCTCCCCATGAGCGACGTCCGCACTCTCGACCAGGGCACCGCCCCGGAGCGCTTCGCGCGCGGGTGGCACTGCCTGGGTCTGGCCACAGCCTTCGACGACGGCAAGCCCCACGGCATCGACGCCTTCGGCACCAAGCTCGTCGTCTGGGCCGACTCGAAGGGCGAGCTGCAGGTCCTCGACGGCTACTGCCGCCACATGGGCGGTGACCTCACCCAGGGCTCGGTCAAGGGCGACGAGGTCGCGTGCCCCTTCCACGACTGGCGCTGGGGCGGCGACGGCAAGTGCAAGGCGATCCCCTACGCGCGCCGCGTGCCGCTGCGGGCCCGCACCCAGAAGTACCCCACCGCCATCCGCAACGGCCAGCTCCTGGTGTGGCACGACGTCGAGGGCTCCGCGCCCGACCACGACGTCCTGCCGCCCGAGCTGCCCGACGTGATGACCGACGCCTACACCGACTGGGACTGGAACGTCGTCCCGATCACCGACTCCCACTGCCGCGAGCTCATCGACAACGTCGTCGACATGGCGCACTTCTACTACGTGCACTTCTCGTTCCCGACGAGCTTCCGCAACGTCTTCGAGGGCACCGTCGCGACGCAGTTCATGGAGTCGAAGGGCCGGCCCGACATGCAGGGCGGCTACGGCGACTCCGACCTGTTCCTGAAGTCCGAGGCGACCTACTACGGGCCGTCGTACATGATCAACTGGCTCGACGTCGACTACAAGGGGTTCCAGACCGAGGTCATCCTCGTCAACTGCCACATCCCGACCGGGCCCGACTCGTTCACGCTCCAGTACGGCATCACCGTCAAGAAGCCCGAGGGCCTCGACGACGCCACCGCGCAGTTCATCGCCGACAAGTACGCCGAGATGTTCGGCGGCGGCTTCCTGCAGGACGTGCACATCTGGAAGAACAAGGTGCCGGTCCAGAACCCGCTGCTGTGCGAGGAGGACGGGCCCGTCTACCAGCTGCGCCGCTGGTACGAGCAGTTCTACGTCGACGCCGCCGACGTCAAGCCCGAGATGGTCGACCGGTTCGAGTTCGAGGTCGACACCACCAAGGCCAACGAGTACTGGCAGGAGGAGGTCGCCGAGAACCTCCGCCTCAAGGCCGCCGAGGACGAGACCGCCGAGTCCGCCGAGACCGCCGACCCCGCGGTGATGACGGGCACCTGATGGCCAGCTTCGTCCCCACCCGCGCCGACACCCTCGAGGACCAGCGCCTCTACACCAGCGCCCGGCTCACCGAGGTCGCGTGCCTCGACTGCCTCGCCACGGTCGGCGTGAAGAAGAACAGCGACCACCACACCTCCGTGCAGTGGAACGATGATGCCCGCGGCCACTGCCCCGAGATGGGCCGGCGCGACCGGGCCGACGGACGCAGCGTCCACCCGGCCTGTCCACGCCTCGTCTCCAGCATCGAGGCCGCGGTGCGAGAAGGCAGGATCCCGATCGGCGCCGAGGACGGCTACTGACCCACGACGGCCTCGTCGCCCCCGCCGGCCCCGACCGACCGACGCAGAGGAAAGTAGAACCGTGACGACGCAGTCCTTCGAGCTCGAGGTCGTCGACGTCGTCGAGGAGACGGCCGACGCGCACTCGATCACCTTCCGGGTGCCGGCCGGCGCCGAGTCCGAGTTCACCTACAAGCCCGGTCAGTTCCTGACCATCGCAGTCCCGAGCGAGCAGACCGGGGTCGCCGCGCGCTGCTACTCGCTGTGCAGCAGCCCGGCCGACGAGAGCGGCACCCTCACGATCGCGGTCAAGCGCACCCCCGAGGGCTTCGCCTCCAACTGGATCTGCGACGAGGTCAGCCAGGGCCACACGCTGCGCGTGCTGCCGCCCTCCGGCATCTTCACCCCGGCCTCGCTCGACGCCGACCTGCTGCTGTTCGCCGGCGGCAGCGGCGTCACCCCGATCATGTCGATCGCCCGCACCGCACTGGCCCGGGGGACCGGACGCATCGTCGTCTTCTACGCCAACCGCGACGAGCGCTCGGTGATCTTCGCCCGCGAGCTCACCGCCCTGGCCGCCGCGCACCCCGACCGCCTGCAGGTCGTGCACTGGCTCGAGTCGGTCCAGGGCCTGCCCACGCCGGAGCAGGTGCGTGCCTTCGCGGCCGAGCGGTCGACGTACGACGCGTTCGTGTGCGGCCCGGCGCCGTTCATGAAGATGACCGTCGGGGTGCTCAAGGACCTCGGCTTCCCACGCGAGCGGCGCCACCAGGAGAAGTTCGTCTCCCTGGGCGGCAACCCGTTCGGCGACGTCCCCGGGGTGCAGGCCGCAGCGAGCGACGGGGACGCTCCGACGGCGACCGTCCAGGTCGAGGCCGCCGCCGAGCCGGCCGTCGCCGGCCCGGTGCGCCTCGAGGTCGAGCTCGACGGCGAGACCCACTCCTTCGACGACTGGGACCCCCGCACCCGGCTGCTCGACCACCTCGAGGCCAAGGGCGTCAAGGCGCCCTACTCGTGCCGTGAGGGCGAGTGCTCGGCGTGCGCGGTGCGGCTCATCGAGGGCGACCTCGAGATGGCCCACAACGACGTCCTCGACGACGAGGACCTCGCCGAGGGCATCCGGCTGGCGTGCCAGGCCACCCCGCTCACCGACGTCGTGCGGGCGTCGTACTCCTGAGCCCCTGTTGCTTCTGTGGCAATCGGCCCGACCCGGGCGCGAGATCCACAGAACGGTAACAATCCTGCCTGCGGTCTAGTCGTGCCGATCCAATTCTCGGTAACACGTGACTTCTGGCCGTCCACGGGTTTGACTTCATTCAACGCATCCCCGACTCGGCGTGGACGTGGTCCCACCACCTCCCGCACCACCGCACGACCCCCGCAGCACTCGGCGCCCCACCCCCCAGGGCACCGCCCCCCACCTGTGAGGAACCCCCCATGATCGCCACCTACTTCGTGATCGGCCTCGTCACCATCGCCGGCCTCGTGGCGTGCGCCTCGGCGAAGCCAGCCGGGGACCGCGACCGTGAGCGCACGGTCGCGCGCCGCCGCAAGTTCGTCGAGCAGAACCCGACCCACGTCAACAGCGAGGACATCCGGGCCCGCATGGTCCGCGAGGGCGTCGGCTCGGCACAGGCCGCCTTCATCACCGCGAAGGCCGCCGACCACGGCATCAAGCCGTTCACGATGTGGCTGTGGATCGAGCAGTTCGACGCCCAGGCGCTCGGCATCGTCGTCGCCGCCGACCTGTCCCACCGCGACCTGCTCACCCACATCAGCAACGGCACCGTCCCGGACCTCGAGGAGCTCACGCTGTTCGCCGCGGCCAACGGCCTGACCTTCGCCGGTCCGCCGGTGCGCCGGCCGCGCCGCAAGGTGCTGGTCGACTCCGGCGCCCCCCGCGCCAAGCGCCCGCCGATGCCGCCGATCCACGAGCCCGGCAGCTGGAGCGGCACCGCCGCACCGCAGCGTCCGGCGCGTCGTGACGAGGACGGCCTCGCGGCCTGACCCACAGTTCCCCCCACCGAACGGGGCCCGTTCTGGTCATTCGTGACCAGGCGGGCCCCGTCCGGTTCCCCGGCGCGCTGCGAGGACCTCGGCCGGCAGGATCGAGGCACCGCCCCGACCGTCAGGGCGCGCCGTACCTCGAGGAGCCGTCCGGATGCTCGTCACCCTGACCGTCGTCACCGTCGCCGCCGTCCACACCGCGCTCAGCGCCGTCGACCACGACGCGCGCCGGCTGCGGACCGTCGAGCGGGACCCGCGGATCGCGACGGCCGCCGACATCGAGGCGCTCGTGCGTGCCCACGGCGTCCGCGAGGAGCGGGTCTGGGCGGTCGCCGACCGGATGGAGTCCGCTCGTCTCGAGCCTGCGCTCGTCTGGTCGTGGACGATGCAGCACGACGGCCCCGAGCTCGCCGACCTGTGCCGCTCGCGGCTCACCGACGCCGAGGTGCGCGCGCACCTGGTGGCGCGCACGATGCCCGCCGTGCTCGAGCTGCCGGCCCGCAGCCGCACGACCTGAGCCGCGCGGTTCCCTGGGGTCAGTGCCCGCGCTCGCGCCACTCGCCGAGGTGCGGGCGCTCGACGCCGAGCGTCGAGTCGTTGCCGTGCCCCGGGTAGAACCACGTGTCGTCGGGCAGCCGCTCGAAGATCTTGGTCTCGACCTCGTCCATGAGCTGCGCGAACGCCGCCGCGTCGCCGAACGTCGCGCCGACGCCGCCCGGGAACAGCGAGTCACCGGTGAACAGGTGCGGGTGGCCGCCGTCGGCCGGGTCGTCGTAGAGCAGCGCGACCGAGCCGGGCGTGTGCCCGGCGATGGCCAGCACCTCGAGGGTGCAGGCGCCCACCGCGACGGTGTCGCCGTGGACGAGGCGCCGGGTGACCGCGACGCCGGTCTGCTCGGTGATGGCGTCGGAGTCGGGCTCGCCCGCGGCGACGCCGGCCCCGGTGGCGGTGACCACGTCGGCCAGGGCCCGGTGGTGGTCCCAGTGCTGGTGGGTCGTGACGACCGTCGCGAGCCCGGACTCGACCAACGGCAGCAGCGTCTCCGGCTCGGCGGCCGCGTCGACGAGCAGCCGCTCGCCGGTCTCGCGGCAGGTCAGCAGGTAGCAGTTGTTGCTCATCTGGGGGTCGACCGCGACCTTGGTGATGCTCAGGTGGGTCAACTTTCGTGTGTCGGCGTCGCCGCCGACCTGCACGTCTCCGGTGTAGGTCACCATGCCTCGATCCTCGGCAGCTCGCCGTCGCTGGTCAGTGTCTCGCCCGCCCCGCGTCCCGACAGCCACCAGCCGAGGTCGGCGGCGGTGCCCGTGACGGTGCGGTCTCCCGCGTCACCCTGCCAGGTCCGGCCGACGTCCGAGGCCGCGAGGGTGGCCGTCGCGGCCCGGGTGCGCAGCTGGTCGACGAGCTGCTCGGCGAAGTCGGGCGGCCAGTCCGCCGGGGTCGGGCCCGCTCCGAGGTCGGCGTGGTGGATCTCGACCTCGCGCCACCGCATCGTCGCCACGTCCCCCGCGAGGAAGGTGCGCTCACTGCCGGGGGTGCGCTGCACGACGGCGCCGAGGCGGTCCTCGGGCACCGCGGCCGCTGCCTCGGCGAGCACGGTCGAGGCGGCGTGCAGGCGGGAGCGGAGGGTGTCCGGGTCGGCCGCGGCCAGCTCGTCGATGTCGTCGTCGCGGGACTCGGCGCTGGCGTACATCGCCACGGGCTCCCCGGTGACCACGCCGCGCAGGGCGCCCCCGAGCGCCTCGGCGTTGAGCGCGAGGTGGGCGACGACGTGGGCGCGGGTCCAGCCGGGCAGGAGCGAGTCGCCGGCCCAGGCAGCGGCGTCGAACGCGTCGACGGTCCGGACGAGACGGCGGTCGGCGTTGCGGAGCCGGGCCAGGTGGGACGGGTGGGGCGCGGCGGCGGGGGTGCTCACCGGCCCATCATGTCGCCCGCGTCACCCCTCCGGGCCCGCGGAGGACGGAACTGTCGGTGGTCCCGCCTACGCTGTTCGTGCGGGTGCGTCCACGTGTGCGACGACCGCTGTGACACCCGTTCCAACTCCACCCGGTCGATCCGTAGGGATTCAAGTGACTGACCAGCTCATCATCCGTGGCGCGCGCGAGCACAACCTCAAGGACGTGTCGCTCGACCTGCCCCGCGACTCCCTCATCGTCTTCACCGGGCTGTCCGGCTCGGGCAAGTCCTCGCTGGCGTTCGACACCATCTTCGCCGAGGGCCAGCGCCGCTACGTCGAGTCGCTGTCGGCCTACGCGCGCCAGTTCCTCGGTCAGATGGACAAGCCCGACGTCGACTTCATCGAGGGCCTCTCGCCCGCGGTCTCGATCGACCAGAAGTCGACGTCGAAGAACCCCCGCTCCACCGTCGGCACCATCACCGAGGTCTACGACTACCTCCGGCTGCTGTTCGCCCGCGCCGGCCGGCCGCACTGCCCGACCTGCGGGGCGCCGATCGAGCGCCAGACGCCGCAGCAGATCGTCGACCGCATCCTGTCCCTCGAGGAAGGCGCCCGTTTCCAGGTGCTGGCGCCGGTCATCCGCGGCCGCAAGGGCGAATACGTCGAGCTGTTCAAGCAGCTGCAGACCCAGGGCTTCTCGCGCGCCCGGGTCAACGGCGCGATCCACACCCTCGACGAGCAGCCCAAGCTCGACAAGCAGAAGAAGCACACGATCGAGGTCGTTGTCGACCGGCTGTCGGTCAAGGAGACCTCCAAGCGGCGCCTCACCGACTCGGTCGAGACCGCCCTCAACCTGGCCAGCGGCCTGGTGGTCTTCGACTTCGTCGACCGCGACGACAAGCACCCCGAGCGGGAGCTGAAGTTCAGCGAGAAGATGTCGTGCCCCAACGACCACCCGATCGACACCGACGACCTCGAGCCGCGCTCGTTCTCGTTCAACTCGCCGTTCGGCGCCTGCCCGGCCTGCAGCGGCCTCGGCACCCGCATGGAGGTCGACCCCGAGCTCGTCGTCCCCGACGCCACCGCCTCGCTCGCCGAGGGCGCCATCCAGCCGTGGAACAACGTCAGCGTCGGCGAGTACTTCCAGAAGCTCCTCGGGGCGCTGGGCGACAAGATCGGCTTCGACCTCGACACGCCCTGGCGCGACCTGTCGGCCCCCGCGCGCACCGCGGTCCTCGACGGTCACCACGCCAAGGTCCACGTCGTCACCCGCAACCGCTACGGCCGCGAGCGCTCCTACGACGCCCGCTTCGAGGGCGTGCGCCCCTACATCGAGCGCCGCCACCGCGAGGCCGAGTCCGACACGAGCCGCGAGCGGTTCGAGGGCTACATGCGCGAGGTGCCGTGCCCGACCTGTCGCGGCAGCCGCCTCAAGCCGGTCTCGATGGCCGTGCTCCTCGGCGGCAAGAACATCGCCGAGATCTGCTCCCTGCCGATCAACGAGACGGCCGAGTTCCTCGCCGACCTCGACCTGAGCGCCCGCGAGCGCCAGATCGGCGAGCGGGTCCTCAAGGAGATCCAGGAGCGGCTGCGCTTCCTGCTCGACGTCGGTCTCGACTACCTCTCCCTCGACCGGCCCTCGGGCTCGCTGTCGGGCGGCGAGGCCCAGCGCATCCGCCTGGCCACCCAGATCGGCGCCGGCCTGGTCGGCGTCCTCTACGTGCTCGACGAGCCGTCGATCGGCCTGCACCAGCGCGACAACCAGCGGCTCATCGAGACCTTGGTCCGGCTCAAGGACCTCGGCAACACCCTCATCGTCGTCGAGCACGACGAGGACACGATCAAGGTGGCCGACTGGGTCGTCGACATCGGTCCCGGCGCCGGTGAGCACGGCGGTCAGGTCGTCCACTCCGGCACCGTCCAGGGGCTGCTCGAGCACCGCGACTCCCTGACCGGCCAATACCTCTCCGGTCGCCGCGAGATCCCCGTGCCCGCCGTACGCCGCCCCCGCACCGTGGGCCGCGAGCTGCGGGTCCACGGCGCCTACGAGCACAACCTCCAGAACGTCGACGTCTCGTTCCCGCTCGGGCTCTTCGTGGCCGTCACCGGTGTCTCGGGCTCGGGCAAGTCGACGCTGGTCAACGACATCCTCTACACGTCGCTGGCCAAGCAGATCTACCACGCCCGCGCCGTGCCCGGCCGCCACCAGAAGATCACCGGCCTCGAGCACGTCGACAAGGTCATCCACGTCGACCAGTCCCCGATCGGGCGCACCCCGCGGTCCAACCCGGCCACCTACACCGGCGTCTTCGACCACGTCCGCAAGCTCTTCGCCTCGACCCCCGAGGCCAAGATGCGCGGTTACCTGCAGGGCCGGTTCTCGTTCAACGTCAAGGGCGGCCGCTGCGAGGCCTGCGCCGGCGACGGCACGATCAAGATCGAGATGAACTTCCTGCCCGACGTCTACGTCCCGTGCGAGGTCTGCCACGGCGCCCGCTACAACCGCGAGACGCTCGAGGTGCACTACAAGGGCAAGACCATCGCCGAGGTCCTCGACATGCCGATCGAGGAGGCGCTGGAGTTCTTCGCCGCCGTGCCGCCGATCGCGCGCCACATGAAGACCCTCGTCGAGGTCGGTCTCGGCTACGTCCGGCTCGGGCAGCCGGCCACCACGCTGTCCGGCGGCGAGGCCCAGCGCGTCAAGCTGTCGGCCGAGCTGCAGAAGCGCTCGACCGGCCGGACGGTCTACGTCCTCGACGAGCCGACCACCGGCCTGCACTTCGAGGACATCCGCAAGCTCCTCCTCGTGCTCGGCCGCCTGGTCGACGCCGGCAACAGCGTGCTGGTCATCGAGCACAACCTCGACGTCATCAAGACCGCCGACTGGCTGGTCGACATGGGCCCCGAGGGCGGCTCCCGCGGTGGCATGGTGCTGGCCGAGGGCACGCCGGAGGACGTCGCGGCCGTGCCCGAGAGCTACACCGGCCACTACCTCAAGCCGCTGCTCGCGGGTCGCGAGGCGCAGCAGCCGGGTCGGCGCCGCTCGGCGGCCAGCGCCCCGGTCGGGCGCGGGGCGCCCGCGCCGGCCAAGAAGGCCCCGGCCAAGAAGGCGGCCGCCAAGAAGACCGCCGCAAAGAAGACCGCGACGAGGGCCAAGGCCTGACAGGTTCCTCGCAGCCGGCTCTCATGCTCGTCTCATCCGGCTGACTAGTGTTGTCTTCAACTACTTCTGCCCGTCCCACCGCTGAGGAGCCCGCTACGTGACCACCTCCAGGAGCACCCCCGGCCTGACCCGGCGCCGCGCCCTCGCCGGGGCGACCACGGTCGGCCTGGCCCTGCCGGTCCTGTCGGCCTGCGGCGGCGGTGACGAGTCGACGGCGACCGACGTGCCCAGCGGCTCGACCAGCCCGGGCTCCGGCAGCCCCAGCGCCGCGACGTCCGAGGCCGCTCCCGAGGCGACGTCCGCAGCGACGGCCCAGCCCGCCGGCGAGGGCATCGTCTCGACCGCCGACGTACCCGTCGGTAGCGGCGTGATCCTCGACGACGAGAAGGTCGTCGTCACGCAGCCGACCGAGGGCGACATCAAGGTCTTCAGCTCGATCTGCACCCACACCGGCTGCCCGGTCTCCGGCATCAGCGACACCATCAGCTGCCCGTGCCACGGCAGCAGCTTCGACCTCGCCACCGGTGACGTCCTGGGCGGTCCGGCGTCCGCGCCGCTGGCCCAGCTCGCGTTCACCGTCGAGGGCGACCAGGTCGTGCTGTCGTGAGCGCCCCGGCGTTCCGCCCGAGCCGCCGCATCGTCTTCCAGGGCCTCGGCGCGCTCGGCGTCGCCGCGGCACTGGCCGGCTGCGGTGGCGGCAGCGACGACGGCGGCAGCGGTGTCGGGGGAGCGGCGCCCGAGGCGGGGGCCGCCCTGGCCACGACGGCCGAGGTGCCGGTCGGTGGGGGCATCGTGCTGCCCGACGCCAACCTGGTGATCACGCAGCCGACCGAGGGCGAGTTCAAGGCCTTCCTCGCCTCGTGCACCCACAGCGGCACGCAGGTCAACGAGGTCGACGGCGCCGAGATCGTCTGCCCCAACCACGGCAGCCGGTTCGCCATCGCGGACGGAGCGGCGCTCAAGCCGCCGGCCAGCTCCCCGCTCGAGTCGTTCGCGATCACGGTCGACGGCGACAACCTCGTCGCCGCCTGAATCTCTCCTCACATGACGTGACCTCGGTCACGTCGTGTCGTTGAGGGGGCATGCTCCTCACGGCGACTCGCACCCCCGCGGTGCGCCAGCTGCTGGTCGCCCTGCTGGCCACGGTCTGCGTGCTCACCGGGGTCGTGGCGACCGACCTCGGGTCCGCGGAGGGCGCGAGCTTCCCGTCGGCGACGCCGAAGGCCCGGTGCGGACCGGGCGCGCTGCCCGAGGGGCCGGTCCAGGGCCGCGTCCCCGCTGCTGACCACGAGTCCGGCCGGGCCGCCCGCGGCTACCGCTGCAACGCCCGGGTCCTGGCGCGCAGCGGCTCGAGCGGCGGCTTCAAGGTGCTGCGCTACACCGACCCGCGCGGGCGCCGCTGCGTCTTCTACGACTCGACCCGCACCTTTCCCTCCGACGTCTTCCAGCAGCTCGAGACGGGCTTCGGCGTGATCGCCGTCGACGTCGGCGACCCGAGCCGCCCGCGCGTCACCGCCACGCTGACGACCCCGGCCATGCTGAGCCCGCACGAGTCGCTCCTGCTCAACCACCGGCGCGGGCTCATGGCCGCCGTCGTCGGCAACGCCTTCGCCGGCCCCGGCATCCTCGAGATCTACGACGTCCGCACCGACTGCCGACGCCCGCGGCTGCTGTCGAGCACCAGCCAGGCCGTGCTGGGCCACGAGAGCGGCTGGACCGTCGACGGCCGCACCCTCTACGTCGCCAGCTCGGGCGGCCAGACGTTCGTCGCGCTCGACGTGAGCGACCCGCGGGCACCGCGTCGGCTGTTCGCCCAGCGCGGCGTCAACTACCACGGCCTGCGCCCCAGCGACGACGGCCGGCTCCTCTACGTCGCCCACATCGGCAACGACCTGTCCGGCGCGACGCTGCCCGGCGAGGGCCTGCGGATCCTCGACGTGAGCGAGATCCAGGACCGCCGGCCCGACCCGGGCGTTCGGGTGGTCTCCGACCTGACCTGGCGCGAGGGCTCGATCCCGCAGGTGGCCCAGCCGTTCACCCGCGACGGTCGTGACTACGTGCTGCAGGTCGACGAGTTCTCGACCGCGGGCCTCAACAACGGCAGCATCCGGCCCGAGGACGCCACCGTCGGCGCCGCCCGCATCATCGACGTGACCGACCCCCATCGACCCCGCGTCGTGTCCCACCTGCGCCTGGGCGTCCACCAGCCGCTGGCGCGCAAGGCGTCGATCGGCGACCCCGGCGCGAGCACGCCGCTGGGCGGCTACACCGCCCACTACTGCTCGGTGCCCTACCGCGAGGAGCCGCGCATCGCGGCCTGCTCGATGATCGGCTCCGGCCTGCGGGTCTTCGACCTGCGCGACCTGGAGCGCCCGCGCGAGGCGGCGTACGTCAACGAGCCGACGTCCGACGGCGCCGCGGCGTTCTCGCAGCCGGCCTGGGACGTGGCCCGCCGCGTCGTCTACTACTCCGACGCCAACTCCGGGCTCTACGCCGTCCGCCTCACCAACGGTGTCGGAAGGCTCCTGCAGCGCTAGCGGCGCGGCATCTCCTAGGGTCGTTCCATGCACTGGGCGCCCGCGACGTCGCCGCGCGAGGCGCCCGGGCGGTGCGACCTCGTCACGGTCGACGACGCCGTGCTCACCCCGCTCGTCAAGGGCCCGCTGCGCTCGGACGCCGGCCCCCGGGCGGCGATGACCGGCGCGGTGCACGACGCCGACGGACGCCTGGTCACCGCCTCGCAGCGCTGGTGGGACGGCGACCGCTCGACGCCGGTCGCGGCCGACCCCGACGAGGTGCGGGTGCCCGACGGGGCGCCGCGGCTCGACGGCACCTGGCTGTACGCCGGCCACTGGGCCATGCACTTCGGGCACTTCTTGACGGAGGTGCTCAGCAACCTGTGGCCCGAGCCCGACGCGGTGGCCGTCACCGGCCTGGTCGCCCACCGGACGTTCCGCGGACCCGTGAAGCCGCCGCCGGCCGGGCCCGGCCCGCAGCCGGCGACGCTGCGGCCGTGGCAGGCCGACCTGCTCGGCCTCGCCGGCTACGGCGGGCTCGAGGTCCAGCTCGTGCGCCACCGCGCGGCGCGCGTCGACCGGCTCGTCGTGCCCCAGCGGCCCGTCGTCCTCAAGAGCTGGGCCGCCCCGCCCGCGGTCGCGCTGTGGCGCCGGGTGTCCGACGCGGTGGGGGAGCAGGCCAGCCACGAGCGGGTCTTCCTGTCGCGGACCGCCTTCCACGCTGACACCGACAACCCGCGGCGCGACCGGTCCGACGACGCCTGGGACGCCCACCTCGACGTGGCGTTCGCCGCCGCCGGGTTCCACGTCGCGCACCCCCAGACGCTGTCGATCGCCGAGCAGGTCGCGCTCGTCCGCGGGGCCGCCGTGCTCGCCGGCTCGTCGGGCTCGGCCCTGCACCTCTCGGCGTTCGCGCAGCCGGGCACCCGGGTGCTCGAGGTGGGCGACGACCGCTCACCCGAGGAACCGATGGCCTCGCAGCGGATGGTCGACGCCGCGTGCGGTCACCGCACCGCCTACGTCGGCTACCGCGACGCCGGGACGCTGTCGTCGGTGCTCTCGTCGCTCGATGACGACTGACGGAGCTGCTCCGCCGCAGCCGACCGACAGCGCTCGCGCCAGGCCGCGTCGCGCGCCGAGGGCCGCCGGTCGAGCCGCTGGTCGATGAGGTCGCGCGCCTCGACGTACCGGTCGGCGCGGAGCAGCGCCGCGATCCGGATCTCCTCGACGAGCTCGCGCTGGGCGTCCGACCCGCCCACCCGTCGTACGCCGGCCGCGAGGGAGCCGAGGTCGGTGGCGGCCGCCGAGGCCTGGCCGAGGTGCAGCCGGTGCAGCGCACGGGCCAGCGGAGCGACGACCTCGCGGTGGGTGGCGTGGCCGTGGGCGGCGGCCCAGGTGGCGAGCGAGAGCAGCCCCGCGCCGTCGCCGAGGGCGAGGAGGGCCGCGGCGGAGTGCATGCCGAGGAACGGCGTCGAGGGGCGCACCAGCACGTCACGGCCGACGGCGGTGGCGACCTGCTCGAGACCCGGCACCTCCTCGGCGGCCGGCGTCAGCGCCCACCGCACCAGCAGCGAGCCGGTGTCGACGAGCGCGCGGCACCCGGTGGCCAGCTCGGGCCGCAGCTGGGCGTCGTAGCGGCGGCGCACGGCATCGAGGTCGCCCGTCGACAGCTCGTGCAGCGCCGCGTGCCACGAGAAGTGGCTGAGGCTCTCGATCCCGGCGCCGGCCCCGGTGACCCACGCGTCCATCCAGGCGAGCCCGCGGGCGTGGTCGCCGGTCTCGTAGTGCACGTGGGCGCGGGCGTGGGCGGAGTGGCCGGCGTCGGGCTGCTCGTCCAGCGACGCGCAGGCCAGGTCCATGGCCTCGTCCCAGCGGCCCTGCTCCTGGCGGACGAAGGCGAGCAGCCCGGCGTACCACCAGTCGTCGCCGTAGGCCGGCGCCGCCGAGTCGACGATCGCCCAGGCCTGCTCGGGCACCTCGGTGACGCCGGCGAAGGCGATCGTCGGCACCGCCGCCGAGAGCAGCAGCGCGTCGACGGGGTAGCGCTCGAGGTGCTCGACGACCGGGCGGGAGTCGCCGCGCAGGTGGGCGAGCACGGCGGCGACGTGGCTCTGCTCGCGCTCGGAGCCGCGGTGGGCCCAGCGCTCGGCGTCGCGCATCCGGCCGACCACGTCGACCTCGACGCACAGGTCGTGGCCGACGAGCGCGAGCCCGGCGTGGCCGAGGGCGAAGGTCGGGTCGAGCACGACGGAGGTGGCGAATGCGCTGGCCGAGCCCGACCGGAGGCAGAGCAGGTCGTCGAGGCCGCGGGAGTAGGCCGCGGCCGCGTCGGGACCCGTGCTCAAGGTCAGGCCGTACCGGTCGCGGGGCATGCAAGCACAGTAAGTCACTCGACATTGAGCGGACAAACGGCACGCCGGCGAGCGGGATCACACCTCGGCCCGTGCCGGCTCTGTCGGTGCCCGCTCGTAGGCTGGAGACGTGCCACCGCCCCGTCCCGCCCGAGCCGCCCGAGGACCGCTGTCCTACCGGCCCGAGCCGGGGTCGATCCCCACCCAGCCGGGGGTCTACCGCTTCCGCGACGCCCGCGACAGGGTCATCTACGTCGGCAAGGCCAACAACCTGCGCGCCCGGCTCTCGTCCTACTTCCAGGACATCGCCAACCTCCACCAGCGCACGGCCACCATGGTCACCACGGCGACCCGCGTCGAGTGGACGGTCGTCAACACCGAGGTCGAGGCGCTGCAGCTCGAGTACTCCTGGATCAAGGAGTTCGACCCGCGGTTCAACGTCAAGTACCGCGACGACAAGTCCTACCCGTGGCTCGCGGTCACCGTCGGCGACGACTACCCGCGCGTGATGGTCGGACGCGGCGCCAAGCGCAAGGGCACCCGCTACTTCGGCCCCTACAGCCACGCCTGGGCGATCCGCGAGACCGTCGACATCCTGCTGCGCGTCTTCCCGATGCGCTCCTGCAGCAACGGCGTCTTCAAGCGCTCCGCCCAGATCGGGCGCCCCTGCCTGCTCGGCTACATCGGCAAGTGCTCGGCCCCCTGCGTCGGCCAGATCAGCGAGGACGACCACCGCGCGATCGTCGACGACTTCTGCGACTTCATGGGCGGCCAGACCCGCCCGTTCGTCAAGCGCATCGAGCGCGAGATGTACGCCGCCTCCGACGCCATGGAGTTCGAGAAGGCCGCTCGCCTGCGCGACGACCTCGGTGCCATGGAGCGCGCGCTCGAGAAGCAGGCCGTGGTGCTCGGTGACGGCGCCGACGCCGACGTGATCGCGCTGGCCGAGGACCCGCTCGAGGTGGCCGTGCAGATCTTCTACGTCCGCGGCGGCCGCATCCGCGGCCAGCGCGGCTGGGTGGCCGACCGGGTCACCGACGCCGAGACGCCCGAGCTCGTCGAGGACTTCCTCCTCCAGCTCTACGCCGGCGACGCCGAGTCGGTCCCGCGCGAGATCCTCGTGCCCACGCTGCCGACCGACGTCACGACGTTCGAGACGCTGCTCAGCGACCTCAAGGGCAGCCGGGTGCAGATCCGCATCCCGCAGCGCGGCGACAAGAAGACGCTGCAGGAGACCGTCGCCCAGAACGCCCGCCAGGCCCTCGCGCTCCACAAGACCAAGCGGGCCAGCGACCTCACGACCCGCAACCGTGCGCTCGACGAGATCCGCGAGGCGCTCGAGCTCGACGAGGCGCCGCTGCGCATCGAGTGCTACGACGTCTCCAACCTGCAGGGCACCGAGGTGGTCGCGTCCATGGTCGTCTTCGAGGACGGCCTGGCCCGCAAGGGCGAGTACCGGCGCTTCGTCATCAAGGGCGTCGACGGCCAGAACGACGTCGCCTCGATGCACGAGGTCATCACGCGCCGCTTCCGCCGGCTGCTCGACGAGCAGGCGCGCTCCGAGACCCGCACGACCGACGAGGGACCGATGCTCGTCGACCCCGAGACGGGCCGGCCCCGCAAGTTCGCCTACGCCCCCGGGCTCGTCGTCGTCGACGGCGGACCGCCGCAGGTCGCGGCCGCCCAGCAGGCGCTGCTCGAGCTCGGCATCAACGACATCCCGGTCTGCGGCCTGGCCAAGCGGCTCGAGGAGGTGTGGCTGCCGGGGGAGGAGGATCCCGTCATCCTGGCCCGCTCCTCCGAGGGGCTCTACCTCCTGCAGCGCATCCGTGACGAGGCCCACCGGTTCGCGATCAACCACCACCGCGGACGCCGGTCCAAGACGATGGTCGAGAGCATGCTCGACGACGTCCCCGGGCTCGGCGAGGTGCGCCGCAAGACCCTGCTCAAGCACTTCGGGTCGCTGAAGAAGCTGCGTGAGGCCGACGTCGAGGAGATCGCGCTCGTGCCCGGCATCGGCCCGCGCACCGCGGCGTCGATCAAGACGGCGGTGGAGCTCGCCTCGGCCACCCGCAAGACTGTCTCCGTGAACACCGCGACCGGCGAGATCGAGGAGTCGTGAGCGACCTGACCGCCGGGCTCATCGACCCCGGCGAGCTGGTCCTGGTCACCGGCATGACCGGGGCGGGGCGCAGCACCGCCGCCAAGGAGCTCGAGGACCTCGGCTACTTCGTGGTCGACAACCTGCCGCCGAGCCTGCTGCCCGACGTGGTCCGCCTCGTCGACGAGAGCCACGGCCCCAGCCAGAAGATGGCGGTCGTCGTCGACGTGCGGTCCGGCTCGTTCTTCGCCGGCCTGCGCACCCACCTCGCCCAGCGGCGCGAGGTCGCCGCGGCGGGCGGGCGGCGTACGACCCTGCTCTTCCTCGACGCTGCCGACGACGTCCTGGTGCGCCGGCAGGAGGCCGTGCGCCGGCCCCACCCGCTGCAGGCCTTGGGCCGGCTGCTCGACGGGCTGCACCGCGAGCGCCGGGTGCTGGCCGACCTGCGCGGCGACGCCGACCTCGTGATCGACACGACCACCCTCAACGTGCACCAGCTCACCGAGCGCGTGGCCGAGGCCTTCGGCACCCCGGCGACGACGTCGCTCAAGGTCACGGTGATCAGCTTCGGGTTCAAGTACGGCATCCCCGTCGACGCTGACTTCGTCGCCGACATGCGCTTCCTGCCCAACCCGCACTGGATCCCCGAGCTGCGCGACAACACCGGTCGCGACGACGACGTCGCGTCGTTCGTGAAGTCGCAGCCGGGGGCCGCCGAGTTCCTCGACGCCTACGTCCCGGTGCTGACCGGCGTCGGCGCCGGCTACCTGCGCGAGAGCAAGCGCTTCATGCGCGTCGCGATCGGCTGCACCGGCGGCAAGCACCGCAGCGTCGCCATGACCGAGGAGATCGCGTCCCGGCTGCGTGCGGCCGGTCTCGAGGCGAAGCCGGTCCACCGCGACCTCGGGCGCGAGTAGGGTCCCGCCGGTGACCCGCGCTCAAGCGGTCGTGGCGTTCGGTGGCGGCCACGGCCTCCACGCCTCCCTGTCCGCCCTGCGGCTGCTCGTCGACGACCTCACGGTCGACGACCTCACCGCCATCGTCACCGTCGCCGACAACGGCGGCAGCTCGGGCCGGCTGCGCGGCGAGTTCGGCGTCCTCCCGCCCGGCGACCTGCGCATGGCGCTCGCCGCCCTCTGCGGCTCCGACACGTGGGGCGACACCTGGGCCCGGGTCCTGCAGCACCGCTTCGAGGGCAACGGTGACATGCGCGGCCACGTCGTCGGCAACCTGCTCATCGTCGGGCTGTGGGAGCTGCTCGGCGACCACGTCGACGCCCTCGACTGGGTCGGTCGGTTGCTGGGTGCCAAGGGGCGCGTGCTGCCGATGGCGCTGGCCCCGATGGACATCCGCGCCGAGGTGCGCGGCCTGGTCGACGGCGACCCCGACGCGCTGACGACCGTGCGCGGCCAGGTCGAGGTCGCCACCACCGAGGGCGTCATCACCTCCCTCGACCTCGAGCCGCCCGACCCCGAGGTCAGCCCCGTCGCCTTGACCAAGATCGCCGAGGCCGACTGGGCCTTCATCGGACCCGGGTCGTGGTTCTCCTCGGTCATCCCGCACGTGCGCGTGCCGGCCCTGCGCGACGCCGTGGCCGCCACCGACGCGCGACTGGTCGTCGTCCTCAACCTCGAGGAGCAGGTCGGCGAGACCGGCGGCTTCGCCCCCGCCGACCACCTCGCGGTGCTGTTCGAGCACGCGCCCGGGCTGACGGTCCACACCGTCCTGGCCGACGCCGCCAACCTCACCGACGAGCAGACCGACGAGCTGCAGAAGGTGGTCGAGGCCTCGGGTGCCCGGCTGGTCCTCGACGACGTGGCCTGCGACGACGGCAGTCCCCGCCACGACCCCGACAAGCTCGCGGCGGCCTACGCGCGCATCATGGACGGCTCGGACCGCTGACGTGCCGTTTCGCCAAGCAGGGTTGACGAAACCGACGCGTCACGGGTGCCGCCGAGGGTTGTTGACGCCCGTGGGAGGATCGCCCACATGGCGATGACGGCGCAGGTGAAGGCAGAGCTCGCCAACACCCAGACCACCAAGACCTGCTGCCGCAAGGCCGAGGTCGCCACCACCCTCCGCTTCGCCGGCGGCCTGCACATCGTCAGCGGCAAGATCGTCGTCGAGGCCGAGCTCGACACCGGCGCCGCAGCGCGCCGGCTGCGCCGCGACATCGACGAGGTCTACGGCCACAAGTCCGACGTCGTCATGGTCCAGGGCAACGGCATCCGCAAGGGCAGCCGCTACATCGTGCGCGTCGTCAAGGACGGCGAGTCCCTCGCGCGCCAGACCGGCCTGCTCGACCAGCGCGGCCGTCCCGTCCGTGGCCTCCCGCCCGCCGTCGTCTCCGGCGGCGGCTGCGACGCCGTCGCCGCCTGGCGAGGTGCCTTCCTCGCCCACGGCTCGCTCACCGAGCCCGGCCGCTCGTCCTCGCTCGAGGTCACCTGCCCCGGCCCCGAGGCCGCCCTCGCCCTCGTCGGCGTCGCTCGCCGCCTCGGCATCCAGGCCAAGGCCCGCGAGGTCCGCGGCGTCGACCGCGTCGTCATCCGCGACGGCGACGCCATCGGCCAGCTGCTCACCCGCCTCGGCGCCCACGAGACGCTGATGGCCTGGGAGGAGCGCCGGATGCGCCGCGAGGTCCGCGCCACCGCCAACCGCCTCGCCAACTTCGACGACGCCAACCTGCGCCGCTCCGCCCGCGCCGCCGTCGCCGCCGGCGCCCGCGTCGACCGCGCCATGGAGATCCTCGGCGACGAGGTCCCCGACCACCTCCGCCTCGCGGGCACCCTGCGCCTCGAGCACAAGCAGGCCTCCCTCGAGGAGCTCGGCCAGCTCCACGAGCCGCAGCTCACCAAGGACGCCATCGCCGGCCGCATCCGCCGCCTGCTCGCCATGGCCGACAAGCGCGCCGAGGAGCTCGGCGTACCCGACACCGAGGCGTCGCTGACCCCGGAAATGCTCGCGGACGACGATTGAGTGGTCTGGTCGCGACCTTGGGTCGACGGCCACGCCGAGGTAGTCCCTGACGAAACGGCCCCTGGACGGCCCTGGTGGGGCCATTTCGTCAGGGACTACCGCGGCGTCTGCTCCGGCTGTCCTGTTACCCGGACGTACGCCGGGACGCCGGGAGCACCCCGGGAACGGTGACGATAGGGTCGGAGACGGCCTCAGACCCCGATCTCCAGGAGCACCGCAGTGACTGTTCGTGTCGGCATCAACGGATTCGGCCGCATCGGCCGCAACTTCTTCCGGGCCGTTCGTGCCTCGGGTCTCGACATCGAGATCGTGGGTGTCAACGACCTCACCGACAACGCCGTCCTGGCGCACCTGCTCAAGTACGACTCGATCCTCGGGCGCCTCGACGCCGACGTCAGCTCGACCGACGACGCGATCATCGTCGGCGGCCAGGAGATCAAGGCGTTCTCGGAGCGCGACCCTGCCGCCCTCGGCTGGGGTGCGCTCGGGGTCGACGTCGTGGTCGAGTCGACCGGGTTCTTCACCGACGCCACCAAGGCCCGGGCGCACATCGACGCCGGCGCCAAGAAGGTCATCATCTCGGCGCCCGCGACCAACGAGGACATCACGGTGGTGATGGGCGTCAACCACGAGCAGTACGACGGCGCCGTCCACACCGTCATCTCCAACGCCTCCTGCACGACCAACTGCCTGGGCCCGATGGCCAAGGCGCTCAACGACGACCTCGGCATCGTCAAGGGCCTGATGACGACCATCCACGCCTACACCGCCGACCAGAACCTGCAGGACAACATCCACAAGGACCTGCGCCGCGCCCGCGCGGCCGCGCTCAACGTCGTCCCGACGTCGACCGGTGCCGCCAAGGCGATCGGCCTGGTGCTGCCCGAGCTCAAGGGCAAGCTCGACGGCTTCGCGCTGCGCGTCCCGGTCCCGACCGGCTCCGCCACCGACCTCACCTTCGAGGCCGGCCGCGAGACCACGGTCGAGGAGGTCAACGCGATCATCGAGAAGGCTGCGGACGGCCGCTTCCTCAAGTACTCCACCGACCCGATCGTGTCCTCCGACATCGTTACCGACCCGGCGTCGTGCATCTTCGACGCCCCGCTGACCAAGGTCATCGGCAACCAGGTCAAGGTCGTCGGCTGGTACGACAACGAGTGGGGCTACTCCAACCGCCTCGCCGACCTGATCGACCAC
>JAOPXU010000006.1 GCA_025964985.1 Nocardioides sp. | reverse complement strand
CGAGCCAGGCCAGGACGTCGGTCCAGTCGCCGGTGTCGTCGGTGCGGGCGTCGGCGAACCGCTTGGTCCACCCGCCGACCTGCCGGGCGACGTAGCCGTCGCCGCGGTTGAGCGCGGCCAGCGCGGGGACCGCGTCGACGTCGACAGCATGCAGGGCGACGAGGGTGTCGAGCGCCTGGTCGCATAGCGCGTCGGCCTGCTCCGGGCTGACCGGGAAGCCGAAGTCCTGGCGCGGGATGACGCCGTCGACCTTCTCCATGACGTAGAACTCCGAGCCGATGACGGACTCGTCGGTGCAGTGCCCGAGCATCGCCGGCACCTGCGGGAAGACCGGTGCCAGCGCCGCCTGGACGTCGTGCTCGCGCCCCATGTCGTGCGCACCCTTGGCCTTGGCCCCGGCGGGCGGCCGGCGCAGGATCAGGTCGGGCTGGTCGGCGGAGTCGTAGCGGAGCAGGTAGGTCAGGTTGCTCGCTCCCCCGGCGTACTGGCGGACCTCGGCGATGGGGCCGCGGCCGATCCACGCCTGCACGGCGTCGACGTCGAACGCGTCCTCGTCGCGCACGGCGCGCGCCGGGTTGCCGTCGGTCACCGGCGGGCGCCGTACTTGCCGAGCTCGAGACGCGCGATGACGCCGCGGTGCACCTCGTCGGGACCGTCGGCCAGGCGCAGGGCGCGGGCCGTCGTCCAGGCTCCGGCCAGCGGGTGGTCGTCGGACAGGCCGCCGCCGCCGTGGAGCTGGATGGCCATGTCGATGACCTGCTGGGCGACGTTGGGCGCGGCGACCTTGATCTGAGCGACCTCGGACAGCGCGTTGAGCGGGCCGCCCTGGTCGAGCTTCCACGCGGCGTTGAGCACGAGCAGGCGCACCGAGTCGATGGCGATGCGGGCCTCGGCGATGCGCTCGCGGTTGCCCCCGAGGTTGGCGAGGGGCTTGCCGAACGCCGTCCGCTCGAGCGAGCGCTTGCAGGCCAGCTCGAGGGCCATCTCGGCCAGGCCGATGAGGCGCATGCAGTGGTGGACGCGGCCGGGGCCGAGCCGGCCCTGGGCGATCGCGAACGCCTCGCCCGGCCCGCCGATGACGTTGGCCAGCGGCACCCGGACGTCGGTGAACGACACCTCGCCGTGGCCGAGCGGCTCGTCCTGGAAGCCCATCGTCGACAGCATCCGTTCGACCTTGACGCCCGGGGCGTCGCGCGGGACGAGCACCATCGAGTGGCGGTGGTGGCGGTCGGCGTCGGGGTCGGTGAGGCCCATGAAGATCATCACGCGGCAGTCGGGGTGGCCGATGCCGGAGGTCCACCACTTGCGCCCGTTGATGACCATCTCGTCGCCGTCGACGACCGCGGTCGCCGCCATGTTGGTCGCGTCGGACGACGCCACCCCCGGCTCGGTCATCGCGAACGCGCTGCGGATGCGCCCGTCGAGGAGCGGCTCGAGCCACTCCTTCTTCTGCGCCTCGGTGCCGTACTTGAGCAGCACCTCCATGTTGCCGGTGTCGGGCGCGTTGCAGTTCATCACCAGCGGCGCGAGGGCCGAGCGGCCGCTGAGCTCGGCGATCGGCGCGTAGTCGACGTTGGTGAAGCCCTCGCCGTAGCCGTCGCTGTGGCCGGCCGGCAGGAAGAGGTTCCACAGCCCGCGCTCGCGCGCCTTGGCCTTGAGCTCCTCGATCAGCGGCAGCGGCGTCCACGCCGTCCCCGCGCGGCGCGCCTCGGCGAGGTCGAGGTGGTAGCCGCGCTCGGCCGGCTCCACCTCCTCGGCGAGGAACGCGCGGACGCGCTCGGTGAGGTCAGCGGCTCGGGGCGAAGGGGCGAAGTCCACGTCGGGCACGCTATCCGGCCGTGCGAGGATCGTCGCCGTGCGTCCCGTCCTGGCGGTCCTGGCTGCGTCGGCCGGCGTGCTCCTCCTGGGTGGTTGCGGCTTCGACGTCTCGCAGGACGACGACGTCGAGCCGGATGCGGGGACGGTCCGTTCGGGGCTGGCCGTGCTGTGGTCGGGACCCGACCCGTCGGGCGAGGTGGTGGCCGAGGGCAAGTGCTTCGCCGACGCGCTGATGGATCGCCTCTCCGTCGACGAGCTGGTCGGGGCCGGGATCGTCCAGGACAATGGCCGCGTCGCCGTCGCGGTGCCGAAGCTGACGGTCGACGTGGCTTCCGCCTGGGTGGATGCCGCCGGCTCGTGCACGCCGTACGCCGAGGTAGCCGGGCGGGTGCTGGCCTCGCGGTTCGAGGGGCGGCTGGACGGTGCTTCCTACGCCGCGTGCCTCGACGGGACTGTGAGCGTCGACCGGGTCCGTGCTGCGCTCGTCGCCTCCCTCAGTGGGGGCTACGGGTCCGACCCTGCGGTGCCGGAGCTGGAGGCCGCTGGGGTCACGTGCGCCCAGGGCGCGCTGACTGCCGGCTAGACGGAGCCAACCGCACCACACGGCGGTCGAGGAGGTCGCGCTAGCGACCGTCACGAGACCACTCCACATCCACACTCGCCGACACTAGATCACATGTTCGAATCAGTGTAGGATGAAGCATGGCCACCCGGACCCGCACCAGCAGCGACCCGCTGCTCGCGAGCGTCCGCGGTCTGCGCGAAGACGAGGCTCGCGTCCAGGTTGCAGTCCTGACCGCCGTCCTCGACTGGGCCGCCGTCCACCCGGCCACCGAGTCCGACGTCGTCGAGTTGCTCGACCCGACCGAGGAGCCGGCGCTCCACCTGGCCGGCCCCGGTGCACCGATGGTCGGTGAGTACGCAGCGCTCGACCTCGCCCACTCCTTGGGCATGACCACCGACGCCGGCCTGGCCTACCTGGGCAAGGCCCTCGAGCTCCGCCACCGACTCCCCCGCCTGTACGCCCGCGTGGTCCGACTGGAGGTGCCGGTGTGGAAGGCGTTCCGCGTCGCGGACCAGACGAAGTTACTGCCGATGGACGGTGCGTTGTTCGTCGACGCCAAGATCGCGCCCTTCCTGCACACCTGCTCCTTCGCCCAGGTCGACCGCACCGTCGACGCCGCCCGAGCGCAGTTCGACCCCGCCGAAGCAGAACGGCTCCGCATCGAGGCCGCCGAACACCGGCATGCGACGGTCTGGCTCGACGCGGCCAGGACCACCGGCACCGTCGAGGTCACCGCAACCCTCGACGCCGCTGACGCGCTCGACCTGGAGCAGGCGCTGCGCGACGGCGCCCAGACGCTGGCCGACCTCGGATCTAACGAGTCGCTCGACGTGCGACGCTCCCGAGCACTCGGCGAGATGGCTAGAGGTCAGCAGTCCCTCGACCTCGGCCGGGGTGTGACCATCTACGCCCACCTCGACGCCACCGACGTAGCCCTGCTCGACAACACGCAGACCCCGGTCCTCGTCCAGCAGGTCAAAGACTGGTGCGAGGCGGCCGGCACCAAGGTGACCATCAAGCCGGTCATCGACCTGCAGTCCAACCCGTCGACCGACACCTACCGACCCACCGACGCGATCCGCGAACACGTCGTCCTGCGCGACCGGACCTGCGTGTTCCCCGACTGCCGACGACGCAAGGTCGACCTCGACCACATCGTCCCATTCGATCTCGGCGGCACCACGTCCGCCGACAACCTCGCGATGCTCTGCCGACGCCACCACCGCGCCAAGACCCACAGTGCCTGGCGCTACGAGACCAGCGAGCCCGGCGTCTACCACTGGACCAGCCCCACCGGCGCCACCACCACCGTCGACCGGCGCCGACGAACCTGACCGCCCCACGACCCCGCCGCCGGCGGGGCCAGTGGCACGCCTAGGCGACGGCGACGGCGGTGACGACGCGGGCGCGCTGGGGCGGGTCGATCCAGGCCTCGCGCACGCGGAGCAGTCGGGCCATCGACCAGCAGACCATTGGCACCGCACACAGCAGCGAGATCAGCGGGCTGGGGGCGTTGGCGAGCAGCGAGAAGAAGACACCGGTCAGCGTGGTGGTCAGGGCCAGGCGCGAGGAGTAGGCGACCATCATCGCCGGCGGGGCGGGGGTGGCGCGCGAGGAGCGCAGGTCGACGGCGTAGGGGCGCTGGAACGACCAGCGCATCGAGGCGCCGACGACCTGGATCGTGACGACGAGGAGCGTGCAGACGAGGGCGGCGAGCTCGGAGGGGTTGGGGACGCCGGCGCGCAGGCCCGCGACCAGGACGGTGAGCAGCGAGGCGGAGAGCAGGAACTCCCCGAGCACGTAGGTGCGGGCGTCGAAGACGGTGCCCGGCGGCACGGGCAGGCTCTCGCGCCACAGGGTGCCGCGGCTGTCGAGGCACCAGGCGTTGACGCCGTAGAGCAGCGCGCCGCCGGAGACGACGAGACCGGGCAGGATCGTCATGGTGTCCCACTGCAGGTCGCCGAGCAGGGCGACGACGGCCGGGCCGAGGGCCAGGACGACGACGCCGCGGCGCATCGGGACCGCGCGCCACACCGAGGCGCGGTCGGTGCGGACCATGGCGCCGAGCACGGTCGAGGCCATCGGGCGGGCCTGGTAGCTGGCCGACTCGACCTTGAGCTCGTCACGGGGGACGCGGTGCGCGGCGATGTGGGCGGGTACGGCGCCCAGGGCCGCGAGCAGCAGGAACGCGGCGGCGAGCGAGACGACGGTGACCGTCCAGCGGGTGTCGAAGCCGGTGATCATCGCGACGACGATCGAGCGGGTCGGCAGCTGGTCGAAGAAGGTCGCCAGGTTGTTGGAGATCTGCAGGCCGAGGGCGACGCCGAACACGATGACGTTGAGCATCCGCACCATCGAGATGCCGTGGGGCACGCGGCGCACGCCCTCGAGCGTCCAGGCGAGCACCTGTGCGAGCGCGGTGCCGGCGGCCAGCCAGAGGACGACGACGACCAGGGCGGGGACGAGCGTGTCGCTGCCGACGCCGTACGACGTCATGCCGAGCAGCAGCCAGGCCTGGAGCATCCACGCGATGTTGAGCGGGGCGAGCAGGAGCGCGCCGAGGTGGTCGGTGGTGGGGCTGACCGGATGGATGT
>JAOPXU010000242.1 GCA_025964985.1 Nocardioides sp. | reverse complement strand
TCGGTGCGACCGACCGAGGCGAAGCCGCCGTCGGGCTCCTGCCACGGCAGCCCCACGGGTCGTACGCCGGGCCGCGCGAGGCCCTCGTCGGTGGCGAGCGCCGCGACGTGGGCGGAGATGCGCGGGTCGAGCCAGGGCTCGCCGGCGCGCACGTATTCAGGGTGCACGGTCAGGCGGGGCTGCAGGTCGAAGCCGCACTGCGCGGTGAGGTCGGTGAGCCGCTCGAGGGAGGGCCAGGGCCGCTCGGGGTTGACGTGGTCGGGGGTCAGCGGCGAGACGCCGCCCCAGTCGTCGACGCCGGCCTCGAGCAGGGCGCGGCACTCGGCGAGGTCGACCAGGTTGGGCGGGGCCTGCACGCGGGCCTTGGGGCCGAGGACCAGGCGGGTCACCGCGATGGCGGCGCGGTAGTCGTCGAGGTCGAGGTCGTCGATGTGGCGCATCGCGGTGTCGGGCTTGGCCCGGAAGTTCTGCACGATCACCTCCTGCACGGAGGCGAACTGCGTGGAGACCTTGCGCAGCGCGAAGATCGTCTCGGCACGCTCGGTCAGCGTCTCGCCGATGCCGACCAGCAGGCCGGTGGTGAAGGGGATCGAGAGCCGACCGGCGTCCTCCAGAACGCGCAGGCGGACCGCGGGGTCCTTGTCGGGGGAGCCGTAGTGGGCCTCGCCCTTGGTCTCGAACAGCCGGCGCGAGGTGGTCTCGAGCATCATGCCCATCGAGGGCGAGACCGGCTTGAGCCGGTTCATCTCCTCCCACGTCATGACGCCGGGGTTGAGGTGCGGCAGCAGGCCGGTCTCCTCCAGCACCCGCACCGCCATCGCGCGCACGTAGGCCAGCGTGGAGTCGTAGCCCTTGGAGTCGAGCCACTCGCGGGCCTCCGGCCAGCGGTCCTCGGGGCGGTCACCGAGGGTGAAGAGCGCCTCGAGGCAGCCCATCGCCGCACCCTGGGTGGCGATCTCGAGGATCTCGTCGGGCGACAGGAACGGCTCGCGGCCCTCGCGGGCGGCCTGGCCCGGGGTCTCGACGAACGTGCAGTAGTGGCACCGGTCGCGGCACAGCTTGGTGACCGGGATGAACACCTTCGGCGAGTAGGTCACGACTCCCGGGCGTCCGGCGGCCACCAGGCCGGCGTCGCGCACGCGCGCGGCGGCCGCGGTCAGCCGGTCGAGGTCGGCGCCGGTGGCGGCCAGCAGGGCGGTCGCCTCAGCCACGTCGAGCGCGGCACCCCGCTCGGCCCGCGCCAGTGCACGGCGTACCTGCTGGGGAGTGGGGTCGGCGTCGTCCATCGTGGTCACGGTAACGACCGACGGGCCGAGGAGATTCCTCGGCCCGCCGGGTGGAACGTGTTCTCGTTGTCGTCTAGACCGGCACCGGGTCCTCGTGCGGGCGCTCGTCGTCGACCGCACCCGCCGCGACGCCGTCACCGTCGAGGTCGTCGGGACCCAGGGGACGGTCGTCGGGGTCGAGCTTGCTGGGCCACCAGATCTTGGCGCCCAGGTCGAGGTTGAGCGCCGTGACCAGGATCGAGCGCACGATCATCGTGTCGAGCAGGACGCCGAGCGCCACCGCGATGCCGAGCTGCAGCGCGAAGACCAGCGGCAGGGTGCCGAGGGCGGCGAACGTCGCGGCCAGCACCAGGCCGGCCGAGGTGATCACGCCACCGGTGGCGGACAGCGCGATGAGCGAGCCCCGGCGGGTGCCGTGCTGGGCGGACTCCTCGCGCACGCGGGTCATCAGGAAGATGTTGTAGTCGATGCCCAAAGCCACCAGGAACACGAAGGCGAACAGCGGGAACGCCGCGTCCGTGGCGTCGTAGCCGAGCAGCTGGGTGAAGATCAGCGACGAGAGCCCCAGCGCTGCGCCGAACGACAGCACGACGGTGCCGATGAGCAGCAGCGGTGCGGCCAGCGAGCGGAGCAGCAGCATCAGCACCAGCAGCACGACGAGCAGGACGACCGGGGTGACCACCAGGTTGTCGCGCGCGGACGCCTCGGCGATGTCGAGCCCGACCGCTGAGTTGCCGCCGACCAGGACCTCCTCACCGGGGACGTCGTCGACGGTGCTGCGCACGTCCTTGACGATGTCGAACGCCGCCTGGGCGTAGGGGTCGCCGTCGATCGAGGCGGCCAGCAGGGCACGGCCGCCGGCCTCGCCGGCCGGGGCGACGCCGGTGACGCCCTCGACGCCCTCGACGGCGACCGTGACGGCCTCGGCCTGGTCGGCCTGCGCCACGATCAGCAGCGGGTTGGAGTTGTCGGCCAGGCCGTGGTCGAGCGCGACCTGGTCACCGACCAGCGACTCGACCTCGTCGGAGCCCACGAAGGACTCCTCGGCCGACAGGCCGCGGTTGTCGAGGGTGAACAGGCCGAGGCAGGCGACGAGCAGCAGGCCGGCGGTGCCGACCCAGACGAGCCGCGGGCGCGGGGCGATGGTCGAGCCGACCTTGGCCCACAGGCCGGTCGTCGTGGGCTCGTGGGAGCCGACGGCGGGACGCTTGGGCCAGAAGATCCAGCGCCCGAAGACGACCAGCAGGGCCGGCAGCGTCGTGGTCATCACCAGCAGGGTCACCGCGACCCCGACGGCGAGCACCGGACCGAGGCCTGCCGTCGAGTTCATCTCGGCCAGGGTCAGGCACAGCAGGCCCAGGGCGACCGTCGCCGCGCTGGCGATGATGGCCGGCGCCGCTCGGTGCAGCGCGACGGCCATGGCCTCGTGGCGGTCGTCGTGCTTGCGCAGCTCCTCGCGGTAGCGGGCGACCAGCAGCAGGGCGTAGTCGGTGCCGGCACCGACCACCAGGACGGTGAGGATGAAGGCGCTCTGCCCGTTGACCGTGAGGCCGGCCTCCTTGGCGAGGAAGTAGACGACGGCGTTGGAGACCGACAGGGCGACCATCGCGGAGAAGATCGGCAGGATCCACATGATCGGGCTGCGGTAGGTGATGAGCAGGATCAGCACGACGATGCCGAGCGTGATCAGCAGCAGGTTGACGTCGGAGCCGCTGAAGACCTCGGCCTGGTCGGCGACCAGGCCGCCGAACCCGGCGACGTAGACGTCGTCCTGCGGGCCGTCGGCGGCGATGTCGCGGATCTGGTCGGCGGCCTTGGGCATCTCGAGGAACGTGTCGCCGCCGTAGCTGACGGTGACCTCGATGACGGCGGCCTGCTGGTCGTCGGACAGGCGTGGTGGCACGACCTCGCCGATGACGCCCTCGATGGCGGCGATCTCGGTCGCCTGCTGCTCCAGGTCGGCCAGGTCGCCCTCGTCGAAGCCGGAGACCTTCTCGTAGACGACGGCGGTGGTGATGGCCTCGGGGTCACCGAAGTCGGCGAGCAGCTCGAAGGCGCGGGTCGACTCGGCGTCGCCCGGGAGCCACGACGTGGAGTCGTTGTCCTGGACGTCGGCGAGCTTCTCGAAGTAGGGGGCGCACGCGCCCACGGCGACCAGGGAGATCGCCAGGACGATCCACTTGGTGACTCGGCCGGTCAGCCGGCCGGCGATCTGTCGATGCATGTTCAGGAGCCTCTCAGGAACCACCGACACTGGCATCGGGGATCACCCCGACAGACCGGCTCGGGGCCCGGAACTCATCCCTGGTCCAGACAGGTGACGCCGGTCACCGTCCCTGCCAGGGTTGCCCCATGTACCCCGGAACCTGGGCCCAGAGCCACCCCGACAAGCCGGCGCTCGTGATGGCCGGCTCCGGCCGCAGCCTCACCTACGCCGAGCTCGACGACCGCAGCCTGCGCCTGGCCAACCGGCTGCGCGCCGCCGGGCTGCGGCAGGGCGACGTCGTCGCGATGCTCAGCGACAACACCCCCGAGGCCTACGAGGTCTACTGGGCGGCGCTGCGCTCGGGCCTCTACATCACCGCGGTCAACCACAACCTCAGCGCCGACGAGGCGTCGTACATCGTGCGCGACTGCGGGGCCAAGGCGCTCGTCGTCTCGGCGGCCAAGGCCGAGCTCGTCGCCGCTCTCGACGTCGAGGTCGAGGAGCGGCTGGCCTTCGGCGGCCGGCTCGAGGGCTACGGCGACTACGAGGCCGCGCTCGCCGATGCCGGCAGCGACCCGCTGCCCGAGCAGCCCCACGGCGACGACCTGCTCTACTCCTCCGGCACGACCGGGCGCCCCAAGGGCATCAAGCTCCCGCTGCCCGACTACGCCGTCGACGAGCCGGGCTACAAGTACGTCTCCATCTTCGGGTTCCTCTACGGCTTCGACGAGTCGACCGTCTACCTCTCGCCCGCGCCGGTCTACCACGCGGCGCCGCTCCGCTTCGGCGGCGTCATCCATGCCCTCGGCGGCACCCTGGTGATGATGGAGAAGTTCGAGCCGGTCGCCTTCCTCGAGGCCGTGCAGGAGCACCAGGTCACCCACACCCAGATGGTGTCGACGATGTTCGTGCGGCTGCTCAAGCTCGACGACGACGAGCGGGCGTCGTACGACGTCTCCTCGCTGCGGTGTGTCGTGCACGCAGCCGCACCGTGCCCGGTGGAGGTCAAGCACCGGATGATCGAGTGGCTCGGCCCGATCGTCAACGAGTACTACGCCTCCACCGAGGCCAACGGCGGCACGATGATCGACAGCGAGCAGTGGCTGGCCCACCCCGGCTCGGTCGGCGTCCCGCTGATCGGCGTGCCGCACATCTGCGCCGAGGACGGTACCGAGATGCCCGCGGGCGAGGTCGGCACGCTCTACTTCGAGCGCGAGGAGTTCGAGGGGGCGTCGTTCGAGTACCACAACGACCCCGACAAGACCGCCTCCACCCAGCACCCCGACCACCCGAACTGGACCACCGTCGGCGACCTCGGCTACCTCGACGCCGACGGGTTCCTCTACCTCACCGACCGCAAGGCGTTCATGATCATCAGCGGCGGCGTCAACATCTACCCGCAGGAGATCGAGGACCTCTTCTCCCTGCACCCCGCCGTCCTCGACATCGCCGTGCTCGGCGTGCCCGACGACGAGATGGGGGAGCGGGTCGTGGCGTTCGTGCAGCCGGCCGAGGGTGTGGGGGCCGACGAGGCCCTGGCCGCCGAGCTGACGACGTACGCCCGCGAGCGGATCGCGCACTTCAAGGTGCCGCGCGAGATCCACTTCCGCGACGAGCTGCCCCGTACGCCGACGGGCAAGATGGTCAAGAGGAAGCTCAAGCAGGAGTACGTCTCCCTTGGCGCTGCGCGCACCTGAAGGCGCTCGCTCCGCTCGCTGGGGCTCAGCCCTGCTTCGTCGCCTGCAGCGTGTAGGTGAACGGGACCCGCCACGGGCGGTCCGCAAGCCGGAACTCGCCGTCGTGCGCGGCCGGCTCGCAGTAGCCCGGCAGCGGGTCCCAGGGCGCGCTGTCGTGCTCCTCGAACGCGGTCAGCGTCAGGCCGGCCTCGGTGAGGGCGCTGAAGATCTGGCCGAGTCCGTGGTTCCACTCGTGGGTCACGGTGTGCTCGAACTCCACGTCGGTGTCGACGTAGGTGCCGCTTTCGTCCCAGACCGTCGGCTCGGCGCGCTCGACGTAGGGGTGCTCGACGGCGAGCAGGCCGTCGGGGCGGGGGTCGCCCAGCGACCAGAGCATCGGGTGGCCCTCACGGATGAACAGGCGCCCGCCGGGCTTGAGCAGCCGCGCGACCACGTCGGCCCAGCGCTGGACCGACGGGATCCAGCACAGGGCGCCGATGCCGGTGAAGACCAGGTCGAAGGCACCCTCGGGCAGCACGTCGGCGGCGGCGTAGACGTCGGAGACGACGAAGTCGACGTCGGCGCCGGTGGCCGCCACCAGTGACCGGGCCTGATCGACGGAGGCCGGGCTGAAGTCGAGACCGGTCATCCGCGCCCCGAGCCGGCTCAGCGACACGGTGTCGGTGCCGATGTGGCACTGCAGGTGCACCCCGCGCAGGCCGTCGACGTCGCCGAGCCGCGGGAGGTCGAAGCGCACCACGTCGGAGAGGTACGCCGGGTCGTCGCGGAAGCGCTCGATCGCGTAGTCGGGGGACGAGGTGTGGGCCGGCGCCTTCTCGTCCCACCAGGCGCGGTTGTGGTGCAGGTAGTCGTCGGTCACCGGGCTGACGCTAGTGCCGGCGGCGCCGGTGGCCGCGGACCTTGCTGGACGGGTCCGCGGCCACCGGGCGTGCGTCAGCCGTAGAGGCGGTCCAGCACGTCGGAGTACTTGGTGTTGACCACGCGGCGCTTGAGCTTCAGCGTCGGGGTCAGCTCCTCGGACTCGGCGGTCCACTCGGTCGGCAGCAGCTCGAAGGCCTTGACCTGCTCGGGGCGCGAGAGACGCTCGTTGGCCGCGTCGACCGCGGACTGGGCCATGGCCAGGATCTGCGGGTGCTGGGCGAGCTCGGCGAGGTCGCCGAACTCGAGGCCCATCGACTGGGCGATGACCGGGGCCACCTCGCCGTCGAGGGTCAGGATCGCCACGACGTAGGGGCGGTTGTCGCCGACGGCCATGGCGTGGCCGATGATCGGCGACTCCTTGAGGTAGTTCTCGATGTTGGACGGCGCGATGTTCTTGCCGGCCGAGGTGATGATCAGCTCCTTCTTGCGGTCGACGACCGCGAAGAACCCGTCGTCGTCGAGGGTGCCGATGTCACCGGTGTGGACCCAGCCGTCCTCGTCGATCAGGGCGCTGGTGGCCTCGGCCTGGCGGTGGTAGCCGGGCGTCACGACCGGGCCGCGCACGAGGATCTCGCCGTCCTCGCCGAGCTTGACCTCCATGCCGGGGGTCGGCCGGCCGACGGTGCCGAGCCGGAAGCCGTCGGGGCCGTTGGCGGTGATCGCGCCGCAGGTCTCGGTCATCCCGTAGACGTCGTAGACCTTGAGCCCGAGGCCGGCCATGAAGCGCGCGACCTCGACGGGCATCGGGGCTGCGGCCGAGCCGGCCCAGGTGACCTGGTCGAGTCCGAGCAGCAGGCGCAGGAAGCCGAGCATGGCGCCGTCGGCCTCGGCGTAGGCCTGCTCGATCTCGGGGGTCATCACGCCCCCGACCTCCTGGGCGGAGACGTAGGCGAGGCCCGCGGCCATGGCGTCCTCGACCATGGTGCGGTTGGCGGGGTCGGGGTCGGCGGCGAGCTTGGCGGAGATGCCGGTCTTGATCTTCTCCCAGACGCGCGGGACGCCGAAGAACGCCGTCGGGTGCACCTCGCCGAGCGTGGCCAGCAGCTGCGACGGGTCGCCGATCGCGTGCATGTGGCTGCCCTGGATCTGCGGGCCGTAGAGGCCCAGCACCCGCTCGGCGATGTGGGCCAGCGGCAGGTAGCTGACGCCGATCTGCGGGTCGTGCAGGCCCGCGGCCTCGAGCGTCGAGTAAGCCTCGTAGAGCACGTTGTGGTGGGTCAGCACGACGCCCTTGGGGTTGCCGGTCGTGCCCGAGGTGTAGAGGATCGTGGCCGGTGACTGCGGCGTCAGCTCACCGGCCCGCGAGGCGACCTCGGCCTCGTGCGAGGAGCGGTACGCCGCCCCCGCGGCCACGAAGTCGGCCCACGTCGTGAAGCGCTCGCCGCCCTCGGTGGCGGTCTCGGCGTCGATGAGGACGACCGTGGTGACGCTGTCGGTCTCGCCGAGCGCCTTCTGCCAGCGGGCCAGGTGGTCGGCGTTCTCGAGGACCGCGACCTTCGGCTGGGCCTCGCCCGCGACGTAGGCGACCTGCTCGGGGGAGAGGGTGTTGTAGATCGACATCGGCGTGGCCGCGGCGTGCGCTGCCCCGATGTCGGCGACGAAGTGCTCGATGCGGTTGGAGGCCATGATCGCGACCGTGTCGCCGGGCTGCACGCCGCACTCGAGGAGCGCGCCGGCGACGTCGAGGGCGAGGTCGCGGGTCTGCGACCAGGTCAGGGTGCGCCAGGTCTCGCCCTCCGGCACGTGGTGCTTGTCGGAGTAGGCCGGCTTCTCACCTGACGAGGCCACCGTGTCGGCGAGGGCCGCGGGCAGCGTGCGCCCCTCGACCAGGGCCTGGATGCGGGAGCGTTCGGTCAGGACGTCGGGCGTGTCGGGCATGTCTCTCCTGGGTCGATCACGGGGTTCGGGCGTGAGTGGCGCGGGTCACACAGTCTGGCGAACGGGCGCGGCCGCGGGAAGGTTCCCGCGCGGTCTGTCTGGTCCGGTCGTGTGCCCAGGCTGGTGTCGGGGTCCGGTGCGAGGACCGTCCGCAGGCACACGAGCCCGCCCCGGCACCCGTCGTACGACGGGACCGGGGCGGGCCGTGGAGGTGCCGGTCGGCTCGGGTCAGAGACCGAGCATGCGGCCGATGATCTCCTTCTGGATCTCGGTCGTGCCGCCGTAGATCGTCTGGATGCGCGAGTCGGTGTAGGCCTTGGAGATCGGGTACTCCGACATGTAGCCGTAGCCGCCGTGCAGCTGGACGCCGTTGTCGGCGAACTTCTTCTGCAGCTCGGTGGTCCACCACTTGGCCATCGAGGCCAGCGCGGTGTCGACCTCGCCGGCGTTGAGCTTCATGATGCAGTCGTTGACGAACAGCCGGGCGATGTAGACCTCGGTCGCCATCTCGGCCAGCATGAACCGGTTGTGCTGGAACTTGCCGATCGGCTTGCCGAAGGCCTCGCGCTCCTTGGCGTAGCTCATGCAGAGCTCCATGATGTGCTCCATCGCGGCGACCGCGATCGCGGCGATCGAGACGCGCTCCTGGGGCAGGTTGACCATCAGGTTGATGAAGCCCGTGCCCTCCTCGCCGAGGAGGTTCTCCTTGGGCACCATCACGTTGTCGAAGAACAGCTCGGCGGTGTCCTGGGCCTTCATGCCCATCTTGTCGAGGTTGCGACCGCGCTCGAAGCCGGCCATCCCGCGCTCGACGACGAGCAGGCTGATGCCCTGGTGGCCGGCGTCGGGGTCGGTGCGGCAGACCACGATGACCAGGTCGCTCATGATGCCGTTGGAGATGAAGGTCTTGGAGCCGTTGAGGACGTAGTGGTCGCCCTTGTCGACGGCGCTGGTGCGCACGCCCTGCAGGTCGGAGCCGGCGCCGGGCTCGGTCATCGCGA
>JAOPXU010000402.1 GCA_025964985.1 Nocardioides sp. | reverse complement strand
CGGGCCGACCTGCGCGACGTCGCCCCGCCCGACGTCGTCGACGAGGCCGTGCAGACCTGGCTGAGCGAGGACGCCCGCCTGTCCGGCCTGCGCCGCGAGGTCGGGCTGGTCGAGGACGCCCTGCGCGGCACCCGCTACCGCGCGCGCCTCTGACGCGCCGTTACGGTGACCGGGTGCCGTCCTTCGCCTGCGTCGTCGTCGTCGACACGCGCGGCTGGCTGCTCCTGCAGGAGCGCGACGAGCACGCCCCGATCGACCCCGAGACCTGGGGCATGTGCGGGGGCCACGTCGAGGACGGCGAGGAGGTCGAGGCCGCCGCCCACCGCGAGCTGCGCGAGGAGACCGGCCTCGAGCTGGCGCCCGGCGTCCTGCGCCACCACACCACGCTCAAGGTCTTCCACGAGGTCTACGGCACCACCGACCCGGTCGACGTCTTCGTCGCCGGCGCCGACCTGGCCGACGACGACGTCGAGTGCCACGAGGGCCGCCGCATCGTGTTCGTCGACCCCCACGAGGCCCTCGCGCTGCCGCTGAGCCACTCCGCGGCCGAGGCCCTGCCGGCGCTCGTCGGGTCCGACACCCACCGCGAGCTGCGCTGGGCGGCCCACGGTCGCACCCGCTACGCCTGCGTCGCGGTCCTCGACCGTCAGGGCCGGGTGCTGCTGCAGGAGCGCGACGAGCACGCACCCGTCGCCCCCGAGACCTGGTCGCTGCCCGGCGGCGGGCTGCTGCCCGACGAGACGTACGACGACGCCGCACGCCGCGAGCTCGCGGAGGAGACCGGCGTACGACTCGGGGCCGACGACCTCCACCTGGTCGGCGCCTTCGAGGTGGCCGCGGACGCCGAGGGCCCGGCCGCCGACTTCGAGGTCTGGGCCGCCGCCACCGACCTCACCGACGACGACGTCGAGTGCCACGAGGGCCGCCAGATGGTCTTCGTCGACCCGGCCACCGCCGTCGGCCTCCCGCTCGCCCGCGCCACCGCGCTCGTCCTGCCCGACCTGCTCGACTCCGACCTCTACCGAAGGCTCACCAGATGACGACCCGCACGCTCGCCGTCCACCCCGTCCCCGGACCCGGCGCCGAGGACGTCGTCGTCGGCCTCTCCGGGCCCGACGAGGGCGCGGTGTTCACCGGCACCGAGGACGGCTCGATCTTCCGCGTCAGCCACGACGGCGCCAGCGTCGACCTCGTCGCCCGCACCCAGGGCCGTCCGCTCGGCCTCGAGATCGACCTCGACGGCCGGCTCCTGGTCTGCGACGCCCATCGCGGCCTGCTGCGCGTCGACACGCGCGCCGGTGTCGCCGGTGCCGTCGAGGCCGTGACCGGCGAGATCGACGGCACGGCGATGAAGTTCTGCAACAACGCCGCCATCGCCTCCGACGGCACCGTGTGGTTCTCCGACTCCTCGACCAAGTTCGGCATCGAGCGGTGGAAGGACGACTTCGTCCAGAACACCCGCACCGGCCGGCTGTGCCGCCTCGACCCCGACGGTACCGTCACCGTCGTCATCGACGGCCTTGCCTTCGCCAACGGCGTCGCGCTGTCGAAGGACGAGAGCTACGTGTGCGTCGCCGAGACCGGCGGGCGCACCGTCGTGCGCCGCTGGCTGACCGGCAACCGCAAGGGCATGCGCGACCTGCTCTGCTCCGACCTGCCCGGCTACCCCGACAACATCGCCCGCGGCTCCGACGGCCTGATCTGGGTCACCATCGCCAGCCCGCGCGACCCGGTGGTCGAGCGCCTGCAGACCAGCCCGCTCAAGGTCCGCAAGCTCGTCACCAAGATCCCCGACCGGTTCCAGCCGCAGCCCAAGAAGACCGTCCGGGTCCAGGCCTACGACGACGAGGGCCGCCTGGTGCACGACATCGACGTCGACCCGGCGCAGCAGGTGACGCCGTACCACATGGTCACCGGCGTGCGGGAGCACGAAGGACGGGTCTGGATGGGCAGCCTCCACGAGTCGGCGATCGCGGTCGTCAACCTGTGAAAAGGTAACCTCGGGGCATGTCCCTGCTCGAGTCGATCACCGGACCACGTGACCTGCGTGGTCTCGACGACGACCAGCTCGCCGTCCTCGCGACCGAGGTCCGCGACCTGCTGGTCCAGAGCTGCTCGCGGGTCGGTGGTCACCTCGGTCCCAACCTCGGTGTCGTCGAGCTGACGATGGCGATCCACCGGGTCTTCGACTCCCCGCGCGACCGCGTCGTCTTCGACACCGGGCACCAGGCCTACGTGCACAAGATGCTCACCGGCCGCGCCGCCGACTTCGACCGGCTGCGCGTCGAGGGCGGGCTCTCGGGCTACCCCAGCCAGGCCGAGTCGCCCCACGACATCGTCGAGAACTCCCACGCCTCCACCTCGCTGAGCTACGCCGACGGCCTGGCCAAGGCCTACCGGATCCGCGGCGAGGACCGCCACGTCGTCGCCGTCATCGGTGACGGCGCGCTGACCGGCGGCATGGCCTGGGAGGCCCTCAACAACATCGCCGTCGCCCAGGACAGCCGGCTGGTCATCGTCGTCAACGACAACGGCAGGTCCTACACCCCGACCATCGGCGGGCTCGCCACGGCGCTGACCACGCTGCGCACCAACCCGCGCTACGAGCAGGTCCTCGACCTGGTCAAGAAGCGTCTGACCTCCGTCAAGGGCGTCGGCCCCGCCGCCTACGACGCGCTGCACGCCATGAAGAAGGGCCTCAAGGACGCGCTCGCGCCGCAGGGCCTCTTCGAGGACCTCGGTCTCAAGTACGTCGGGCCCATCGACGGCCACGACCGCACCGCCATGGAGCAGGCGCTCACGCAGGCCAAGCGGTTCGGCGGCCCGGTCATCGTCCACGCCATCACCCGCAAGGGCTTCGGCTACGACGCCGCCGAGCGCCACGAGGAGGACCAGTTCCACCAGATCGGTCCCTTCGACGTCGAGTCCGGCGTCAGTGCCGCCAAGGGTCGCATCTGGACCGACTTCTTCTCCGAGGAGATCGTCGCCCTCGGCGCCGAGCGCCCCGACATCGTCGCGATGACCGCCGCGATGCTCCACCCGGTCGGGCTCGGCCCGTTCAACGCCCGGTTCCCCGACCGCACCTTTGACGTCGGCATCGCCGAGCAGCACGCCGCGACGTCCGCGGCCGGCCTCGCCATGGGCGGCCTGCACCCGGTCGTCGCCATCTACGCCACGTTCCTCAACCGCGCGTTCGACCAGGTGCTCATGGACGTCGCGCTGCACCAGTGCGGCGTCACCTTCGTGCTCGACCGCGCCGGAGTCACCGGCGACGACGGCGCCAGCCACAACGGCATGTGGGACCTCTCGATCCTGCAGGTCGTGCCCGGCCTGCGCTTCGCCGCACCGCGCGACGGCGCCCGGGTGCGCGAGCTGCTGCGCGAGGCCGTCGAGGTCGACGACGCCCCCACCGTCCTGCGCCTGCCCAAGGGCGCCGTGCCCGACGACATCCCGGCCGTCGGCAAGGCCGGCGGCGCCGACGTGCTCGTGCGCAACGGCCTGCGCGACGTGCTCATCGTCGGCGTCGGCTCGATGGCCGCGGTCAGCGTCGAGGTCGCCGACCGGCTCGCCGCCCAGGGCATCGGTGTCACCGTCGTCGACCCCCGCTGGGTCAAGCCCGTCGACCCCGCGATCGTCGAGCTCGCCCGCCAGCACCAGCTCGTCGTCAGCATCGAGGACAACGGCAAGGTGGGCGGCTGCGGAGCGGTGCTCCTGCAGACCCTCAACGAGGCCGGCGTCACCACGCCCTTCCGGCTGCACGGCATCCCGCAGCAGTTCCTCGACCACGCCAAGCGCGACGTGATCCTCGAGCGCATCGGCCTCACGCCGCAGGCGCTGGCCCTCGGCATCGTCGAGGACATCACCGCGCTCGCCGACGGCGGAGCGCTGGTCGAGCGTGTCGACGCGCCCTAGGGCAGCCCTGGTCGCGACCACCGTCGCCCTCTCGCTCGCCGTCGGCGGGTGCGCGGGCGAGGGCCCGCGGTCGTCGTCGCCCGACGCGGCTCCCGCCCCGCCACCGTCCGGGACGCCGGAGCCCGGGGGAGCGGTCGGCACCCCCGCCCCGCCGGCCCTGCCCCAGGTCTCCGCCGACCTCGCCGGCGACCTGCAGGCCGTGCTCGACGCCCGCAGCGCCGCGGTGCGGGAGGCTGACCGTGACGCGTTCCTCGCCGGTCTCGTGCGCTCACCCGACCTGCGCACCACCGAGGGCGGCTACTTCGCCAACATCACGCAGCTGCCGCTGGCGGCGTACTCCTCGCGGCTGGTGCCCGAGAGCCTCGTGCGCAGCCGTGACGCCTACTGGGGCGTCGTCGAGCTCAAGCTGCAGCTGACGCCGTACGACGTCGTGCCGGTGCGCTCGGTCGACCGCTACCGGTTCAGCCCGACCGCTCGCGGCGGCTTCCGCATCAGCTCGACGACCGACCGTGAGTGGGAGGCCGCCAACCTCGGCGTGCAGCAGCCCTGGGACACCGAGCCCGTGCTCGTGCGTGAAGGGGCCGGCGTGCTGGGCGTCTTCGACAGCGCCGACCGGCGCGAGGCCGCCGGCATCGTGGCCTCGGTCGAGCGGGGGATCGCCGACGTGGCCGCGCGGGTGCCGTTCACCGAGTGGGGCTCGCGCGCCGTGGTCTACGCGCTGTCCGACCCGCGCTTCCTCGACAGCTTCGAGGACCTGCCCGGCGGCGACCCCGAGGCGCTCGACGGCGTGGCGTTCACCGTGCCGGCCGGCACCGACGACACCACGATCGCCTCCACCCGCTTCGCGCTCAGCCCCGACCTGCTACCGGTCGCCGCGGCCCGCCGCGTCGACCCCGACCTCGACCGCCTCGTGCGCCACGAGCTCGTCCACGTCGCCGTCGGCGAGCGCGACGACGAGGTCCCGCTCTGGCTCAGCGAGGGCCTGGCCGAGTGGGTCTCCGTGCAGGCGCTGCCGCCCGAGGACCGGGTGGTGCCCGAGGAGGCGCTGCGAGCCGCCCGCCGCGGCATCCGGAGCATGCCCGCCGACGACTCGTTCAACGACGACGACGCCGAGGTCCACTACGCCCTGGCCTGGTGGGTCTGCGAGTGGCTCACCCGCACCTACGGCCCCGACGCCCCGTGGACGGTGCTCGAGGCCTTCACCCTGCGCCCCGGTGACCAGCCGCGCGCCGTCGTCCGCGACCTTCTCGGGTTCTCCGTCGACGCGCTCGCCCGGCGCGGGGCCGACCTGATGGCGACGACGTATGCCGAGCCGACGACGGCCCCCACGACGCCCGCCCCGAGCGTGACCCCGCCCACGACGACGCCCCCCGCGGGCTGAGCCGCCCAGCACGGTAGGAGCCCCGCTCACTAGGGTGGGCGGGTGAGCTCTGAACGGTTGGTCCACATCCTCGACGAGGTGCCCGCCCTCGACGGGCTGGACGCGCTCACCATGGTCGTCGCCCTCGATGGTTTCCTCGACGCCGGCAGCTCCGCCGCCCTGGCCGCCCAGCACCTCGCGGCCCTGGCCGACGGCGGCTCGGTCGTGGCGACGTTCGACGTCGACCAGTTCCACGACTACCGGGCCCGGCGTCCCGCTGTGTCGTTCGTGCGCGACCACTACGAGTCCTACGACGCCCCGCGCCTGGTCGTCCGGCTCCTGCGCGACGCCGGCGACACGCCGTACCTCCTGCTCCACGGGCCGGAGCCCGACAACCGGTGGGAGGCGTTCTGCCGCGCCGTCCGCGAGGTCGTCGAGCGGCTCGGCGTCACCGTGGTGGTCAGCATGGGCTCGGTGCCGATGGCGGTGCCGCACACCCGGCCGATCGCGGTGACCCACCACGCCAACGACCCGTCGCTGATCGACGGCGCCAACCCGTGGCAGGGCGAGCTCCGCGTGCCCAGCAGCGCCCAGGCCCTGCTCGAGATGCGGCTCGGCGAATGGGGGCGCGACGCGCTCGGCTTCGTCGCGCACATCCCGCACTACCTCGCCCAGCTCGACTACCCGCGCGCCTCGGTGATGCTGCTCGAGCACGTCGAGCGCTCCGGCAAGCTGACCCTCGACCTCACCGACCTGCGCGCCGCCGCCGAGGAACGCGAGGGCGAGATCACCCGCTACCTCTCGGCCAACGAAGAGGTCGGCGAGGTTGTCGCCTCCCTCGAGCGCCAGTACGACTCGTTCGCCCAGGCCGAGGAGGCTGGCTCGAGCCTGCTCGCCGAGGACCAGCCGATCCCCACGGGCGAGGAGATCGGCCAGCAGTTCGAGCAGTTCCTGGCCGGTCTCGAGGACGGCGGCACCACCGACACCCCCACGGAGGACCAGTGAGCGACGGACCCGACCCGGCCCAGGAGCTGCGTTCGCTCCTCGACCTCGAGTACCTCGACGTCGACCTGTTCCGCGGCAAGCAGCCCGAGTCGACCCGCCAGCGGGTCTACGGCGGGCAGGTCGCCGCGCAGGCGCTGGTCGCCGGCACCCGCACGGTGCCCGACGACTTCCACGTGCACTCGCTGCACTCCTACTTCCTGCTGCCCGGCGACTACGACGTCCCGGTCATCTACGACGTCGAGCGCATCCGCGACGGCAAGTCGTTCGCAACCCGCCGGGTGATGGCGCGCCAGCACGGCCGCCCGATCTACTACCAGACCCTGAGCTTCCAGCGCACCGAGGACGGGTTCGAGCACCAGGACTCGATGCCGACGGTCAAGAGCCCCGAGGAGGGGCTCGACCTCGTCGACCTGATGCGCGGCGGCGGCAACGAGGACGCCGACGCCCTCGGCAAGGAGTGGGCCGCCCTCGACGTCCGCTGGCTCGGCAACTCGCGACACGGCCTCGACGAGGACCCCGACCACCCCTCGCAGGCGCGGATGTGGATCCGCGTGAAGGGCGACATGGGTGACGACCCCCTCGACCACCTCGCGGTCTTCACCTACGCCAGCGACGTCTCCCTGCTCGGCGCCTCCCTGGCCGCCCACGACGCCAACCCGTCAACGGTCCAGATGGCCTCGCTCGACCACACCATCTGGTTCCACCGGCCCTTCCGCGTCGACGAGTGGTGGCTCTACGACCAGTGGTCGCCGTCGGCCACCGGCGCCCGCGGCTTCTCGATCGGTCGCGTCTTCCAGCAGGACGGCACCCTCGTCGCCTCCGTCGCCCAGGAAGGCCTCATCCGGCCTCGCACCCGCTGACCCGGCGCACATGTGCGCCGGGTCGACCTGGTTCGAGACGCCGACCCGGCGCGTTTACGCGCCGGGTCGACCTGGTCGGGTACGCCGACCCGTCGCCTCGAGGGGACGGGTCGACCTCCTCCGGGACGCCGACCCGTTCTCTACAGGCGACGGGTCGGCGTCGGAGGGACCTAGAGGGCCGTCGTACGGCCGGCGAGGTGGGGCTTGCCCGACGGGCTGGTGAGGCCGAAGGCGTAGCCCTGGTCGTCGGCGGTGGAGCCGAAGACGACGGTGCCGGGCAGGAGCACCGGCTTCTTGAAGGCGACGTCGACGCGGACGGCGTCGGGGAGCCGGTTCTCGAGCGCCGCGACGCAGCGCGCCATGGTCCACATGCCGTGGGCGATCTGGCGCGGGAAGCCCAGGGCCTTGGCGGTGATCGGGTAGAGGTGGATCGGGTTGGCGTCGCCGGAGACACCGGCGTAGCGACGGCCCAGGTCGGCCGGCAGCGGCCAGCTGATGCCGGAGGTCGGTGCCTCCGGCAGGACCGCGCCGTACGACGCCCCGTCGTTGCCCTTGCCACGGCGGAGGTAGGCCGAGGTCTCCTCCCAGACCAGCTCGTCACCGGCGGTGATCGCGGTGCGGAACTCGTAGACCAGGCCCTTGGCGTGCGGCACCGGCGCCGCCACGGAGGCGGCGACGGAGAGGGACTCGCCGATGGCGATGGGGCGGTGCTGGGTGATGGAGTTCTCGAGGTGCACGGTGCCGATGGCCGGGGCCGGGAACGCCGGGTCGCTCATGATCGCCATCTGCAGGTCGAAGACGAGCAGGTGCGGGTAGGGGAGCGGGACGACGTCCTTGGTCGGGAAGCCGCAGACGGCGGCGTAGGCCTCGACCGCGTCGCGCTCGACCGTCACCGGCGGGCGGGTCCGAGTCAGGCCGGTGAAGCCGTCGACCGGCGCCTTCTTGACGCCCGGCAGCTGGTTGACGACCGGGATCGACGGCAGCGCGGCCTTGAGCAGGGTCGGGATGGCGGACACGGCTCAGGCGCCCAGCATCATCTGGCCGCAGACGCGGACGACGTTGCCGTTGACGAGGCTGGAGCCGGGGTGGGCGTACCAGGCGACGGTCTCGGCGACGTCGACGGGCAGGCCGCCCTGGGCCATCGCGTTGAGGCGCTGGCCGACCTCGCGGGTCGCGAACGGCACGGCGGCGGTCATCTGGGTGATGATGAAGCCGGGGGCGACGGCGTTGACGGTGATGCCCTTGCCCTGCTCGGCGAGCTCGTCGGCCAGCGAGTCGACGAGACCGATGACGCCGGCCTTGGAGGCGGCGTAGTTGGTCTGGCCGACGTTGCCGGCGATGCCGGCGATCGAGGCGACACCGATGACCGAGCCGAAGTCGTTGACGACGCCCTGGTCGAGCAGCTCGCGGGTGATCCGCTCGGGCGCGGTGAGGTTGACCGCGATGACCGAGTCCCAGCGGGCCTCGTCCATGTTGGCGAGCTTCTTGTCGCGGGTGATGCCGGCGTTGTGCACGACGACGTCGACGCCGCCGTGCTCGGTCTTGAGGTGGTGGGCGATGCGCTGCGGAGCGTCCTTGCCGGTGATGTCGAGGGTCAGCCAGTCGCCGTCGAGCTCCTTCATCAGCGACTGCAGCTCGCTCGCCGCCTGCGGTACGTCGACCCCGACGACGGTCGCGCCGTCGCGGTGGAGCACGCGGGCGATCTGCTCGCCGATGCCACGGCTCGCGCCGGTGACCAG
>JAOPXU010000350.1 GCA_025964985.1 Nocardioides sp. | reverse complement strand
GCGCCTGCTGGCCGCCGAGGCGGCCCAGGCGGCCCAGGCGGCCCAGGCGGCCCGGTCGGTCCGGTCGCGGCTGTGGAACCGGCTCCGCCGGCGCGGACCTCGCGGCGGCTGACGTCGTACGGCGCTCAGGTGGTGGGGACGACCGGCGCGGCGGCGCGCTTGCTCGCCCGGAAGTAGCGGCCGTTCGGCTGGTTGAACCGCGCGCAGGTGCTCGCGAACGCCTGGGCGAGCCGCTCGCTGTAGTGCTCGTCGAGCACGGCCTGGACCTGCGCGACGGTGGCCTCGGGGATCGCCTGCCGCAGGGTCCACGGCAGCGCGAGGCAGTCGAGGGCGATCTCCTCGATCCGCTCCGGCGGCAGGTCGAGCGAGAGCAGGAACAGGTTGCCGCCGCCGGCCGGGAACTGCTCGCGGTGCGACTCGGGGAACTGGTCGAAGAGGTGCTTGGGGCCGACGCCGCGGCCGTCGGGCTTGCGCCGGAAGAGGGTCAGGTCGTCCTGCAGCACGAGGCGCGGCCCGGTCAGGACGACGTTGACGCACAGGGTGTCGATGAGCGGCCACGGGTGCAGGTGACCGCCGTCGACGAGCGCCATCTCGAAGGTCTCGCCCGACTCGACGACGTCCGCGGCCGTCCACCCGGTGCGGCGATCGACCGTCACCGGTCCGTCCGGGTAGGCGAGCGGCAGCACGAACCCGGCCACGCGCGTCGGGTCGCCGTAGAAGTGGTCGAGCAGGTCGACGGTCATCAGCCGCTCGCCGCCGTGCTCCTCGAGCATGTGCGCGATCACCGCGGCGGACAGCCCCGTCGCGGTGCCGATCTCGAGGAAGGAGCGCGGCCGGTGCGTGGCGACGAGCTTCTCGATGTCGACCAGGTCCTCGAGCGACATGGTGCCGAAACCCGGCTCCCGGTGGGCGTCCCTGATCCTGGCGATCTCCTCGGCGAGCACACCGGACCATAGCGTCCACGGGGTGGCCCGAGCGGTGTCCGACCACATCGGCGGCGGACCGTGCCGTCGCGCGGCGGGTCAGTCCTGGGTCGCGAAGTGGCGCAGCAACCGGCGGTGCCGGTGCGTGAAGAAGGCACCGACCACCCGGGCGAGCAGGCTGCCCAGTCCGGGGACCGGGAGCCGGGTCCGGAACGCGACGCGGTCGTGGACCTCGGTGCCGCCGGCGACCGGCGTCAGCGTCCGCTCGTGCTCCCACGAGCGCATGCTCGCCATGGTCGAGCGCTCCAGGAAGCGGACCCCCGGCTCGACCTCGACCAGCGTCAGGTGGTCGAAGTCGAACGGGACGACGCCGAGCAGCCGGAGCCAGGCGCGGCCCACGGGCTGCCCCAGCGGGATCGTCTCCACCGTCAGCCCGGCCGCCCGACGCGGCATCGTCATGGTCATCCACGGGCGCATCTCGTCATTGATGCCGACGGGCGTGACGATCCGCGCCCAGACGGCCGCCGGGGACGCCGGCACCACGACCCGCCGCTCGACGGTCGCACCGCCCACGTCAGGTGTAGTCGGCGGTCACGCGCGCCCGACCGATCTGCTCCCCCTCGCGGAAGATCCGGCCGATGACGATGACGGACGTGATCGGCTGCGACGGGTCGGTCCGCGTGCCGGTGTAAGAGCGCACCTCGCCCGGCAGCACCCGGTAGCGACTCGTGACCGAGCCGGAGCCGATGGCCCCCTCGGGCGAGGTCCGCTCCTTGACGATCCAGGCGCCCACCTGAGTGCGCGCAGTTCGGTTGCGGATCTCGATCAGGCTCGTCACCCGCTCGCCCTGCCGGCGCGCGCACGCCCGGTGGGCGAGCCCGCGGAACTCGCTGCGCACCCAGGCCGAGCAGTCGGTGCGGGTCGGGCCGGAGGCCGCCGCCGTGCCTGCGGCCGACGCGCCCGCTGCTGCAGGCGCGGCGCCGGCGAGGGTCGGCACCACCAGCAGTGCCACCGCCGCTCGGCGCAGGATCGGGGTCGTCGGTCGTGCGGGCTTCGTCACGGTGCGGGCTCCTCGAGTGCTCACGGGGGGACGGACGGGTCCCCGACCCTGTCGCACGGGCCCCCGGTCGGCAACCCCGACCACCGGGTCGTCCGGCACGGGCTCACGCCCAGAGCTGGCCCTCGAGCCGGTCCTCGGCCTCGTCGATCGTGCCCTCGTAGGCGCCGGTGGACAGGTACTTCCAGCCGCCGTCGCACACGATGAAGACGATGTCGGCGCGCTCGCCGGCCTTGACGGCCTTGGCGGCCTGGCCGAGGGCGGCGTGCAGGATCGCGCCGGTGGAGATGCCGGCGAAGATGCCCTCGAGCTCGAGCAGCTCGCGGACCCGGCGCACGGCGTCGCGCGGGCCGACCGAGAAGCGCCCGTCGATCAGGTCGGCGTCGTAGAGCTCGGGCACGAAGCCCTCGTCGAGGTTGCGCAGCCCGTAGACCAGCTCGCCGTAGCGGGGCTCGGCGGCGACGATGCGCACCTCGGGCTTGGCCTGGCGGAAGTAGCGCGAGACGCCCATGAGCGTGCCGGTGGTGCCGAGGCCGGCGACGAAGTGGGTGATCGAGGGCAGGTCGGCGAGCACCTCGGGGCCGGTGCCGCGCTCGTGGGAGAGCGCGTTGGCGGCGTTGCCGTACTGGTAGAGCATCACCCAGTCGGGGTGCTCCTCCGCGACCTGCTTGGCGACGCGGACCGCCTCGTTGGAACCGCCGGCGGCCGGCGAGGAGATGATCTCGGCGCCCCACATGTGCAGCAGCTGGCGACGCTCGGCCGAGGTGTTCTCGGGCATCACGCAGACGATGCGGTAGCCCTTGAGCTTGGCGGCCATGGCCAGCGAGATGCCGGTGTTGCCCGAGGTCGGCTCGAGGATCGTGCAGCCGGGGCGCAGCGTGCCGTCCTTCTCCGCCTCCTCGATCATCATCAGGGCCGGGCGGTCCTTGATGGAGCCGGTCGGGTTGCGGTCCTCGAGCTTGGCCCACAGCCGTACGTCGGGGCTCGGGGAGAGCCGGGGCAGCCCGACCAGCGGGGTGTTCCCGACGGAGGCCAGGAGGTTGTCGTAGCGCATGCCTACACAATGACATCCGGCCGCAGGGTGTTCCGCCTCGGCGAGACGGCCGTCAGACGTGGCCCGACAGCTGGGCCATCCGGGTCTCGAGCGCGGTGAGATAGGCGTCACGCTGCTCGGTCGAGACGGCGTCGCCCTCGAGGTGGCTGCACGCCGGCAGCACGTCGATCGACAGCTTGGCCGCGCCGGCCAGCGCGCGCAGCTCGTCGAGCCGGTCGCCGAACGGGGTGCCGCTGCCCGGGGAGTAGGAGCGCACGACCGCGTCGACGTCGTCGGCGTAGAGGTCGACCTTGGTGACCACGACCACCAGCCACGTGGGGTGCGGGCGGCGCACGGCCATCGAGGCGAGGCGGTGGGCGGTGACGGTCCAGTCCTCGAGCTCGCGGGCGCGCTGCTCGTCGCGGTCGACGAGGGCCGGCCCGGTCGTGCCCGCCGTACGCCGTCCGGTCGCCAGGCCGTCGGCGACCACGTGCAGGACGCCGTCGACCGGGTCGTCGTGGAAGACCTCGTCGAGGGCGCCGAGGCGGGTGGCGGCGTTCTCGCCGGGCACCACGCGGAAGCGGAAGCCGCGCAGCCGCCGGTCACGGCGTACGCGTCGCTCCATCACCGCCGAGCCGGACTCCGAGGTGCCCTCGGGCGCGGCCCGGCCGCACAGGTGGTCGACCAGCTCGGTCTTGCCGACGCCGGTCATGCCGGTGACCGCGACCGTCGGGTAGCGGTGCTGGAACACACCGGTGACGCGCTGGCGCCCGCGGCTGACCGCGTCGGGGACCCTCACCCGCGGCGCCATCAGCGCAGGAACCAGGTCGGGTCGAACTCCTCGAGCGGGATGATCCGCACGCGGGGCAGCTCGGTCTTGAACGCGTGGACGTCGTACTCGAGGTCGAAGTGGTCGACGCCGTCGATGGCCAGCTGGGTGCTCGTGAACTCGCGGAACCCGAGGACGCCGACCTTGCGGACGCCGCCCTCGACCGGACCGAGCAGCGCCTGGACGGCCTCGGCGAAGTCGGCGTCGTGGCTGCCGAGGACGACGTCGCAGTCCTCGCGGTCGCGCAGCGCCTCGAGCGTGCGCAGGATGCCGATGTCGACGACCTTCTCGTCGGCGCGACCCGACAGCGGCACCGGCCGGTAGTCCATGGCCAGCAGGGCCTGCACGAACCCGGTGGGCAGGGCGCCGTTGCTGGCGTTGAGGAAGAACAGGCCCGTGACGGGCTGCTGCCAGCGCTCCTCGACGTAGGCGGTCACCCGCTCCCAGCGGGGCCGCTCCTCGGGCAGCGGGCGGCGTCCGAGAACCGACGACCCGAGCGTGGCGTCGAGGTTCTCACCGTCGACGAGGACGAACGTGCGGCGGGTCACCCCGGCAGACTAGCCAGGCTCCGCCGCGCTCGTGCGCGGGTCCTGGTGGTGGGGCGCCGGCGGGGCGGGATTCCCCGGGCGCCCCGAGGCCCCCGGGTCGAGCGACTAGCGAGCGCCGCCGGCGACGGCGGGGAGGACGACGACCTGGTCGCCGTCGCTGAGCTCGGCGCCGAGGGAGCCGATGAAGCGGACGTCCTCGTCGTTGATGTAGACGTTGACGAAGCGGCGCAGCTCGGGCGAGCCGTTCTTGTCCTCGACGAGGCGGTCCTTGATGCCGGGGTGGCTCGCCTCGAGGTCGTCGATGAGCGCACTCAGCGTGGCGCCGGTGCCGTCGACGGCCTTCTCGCCACCGGTGTAGGTGCGGAGGATGGTCGGGATGCGGACCTCGATGGCCATGTGCGGGTGCTCCTAGATCTCGGGTAGGTCGGGGACGACGGTGACCTCTTCCTCGGTCACCTCTCCGTCGACGATCTTGTAGGACCTGAACTCGACAGGGCCCTCGTTATTCCCGTGCTCACGGGTGCTGACCAGCACGTAGTGGGCTCCGGGCTCGCTGGCCAGGCCGATGTCGGTGACGCTCGGGTAGGCCTCGGTGGCGGTGTGGGAGTGGTAGACGACGACGGGCTCCTCGTCGTTGGCCCACATCGACTTGTAGAGCGCGAGCAGCTCCGTGGAGTCGAACTCGTAGAACGTCGGGCTGCCGGCGGCGTTGACCATCTCGACCAGCCGCTCGGGCCGGTCGCTGCCCTCGGGGCCGGCGACGATGCCGCAGGCCTCGTCGGGGTGGTCACGCTTGGCGTGCGCCACGATGGCGTCGTACGTCGCCCGGTCGATCCTCAGCACCCCCCGAGCTTAGAGGGGCCAGGTCAGGCGTCGACCGGCCGCCCGAGCAGCGGGCCGACGAGGCGCCGGATGGCCGGCGACGGCGGCAGGCCGAGCTCAGCGGCGATGAGCCGGCGGTAGCTGTGGAACTGGCGCAGCGCCTCGGCGTGGTTGCCCTCGACGAGGTGCACCTCGATGACGCTGCGGTGGGCGCTCTCGCGCAGCGGCTCGCACTGCACGGCGGCCAGCGCGACGGTGAGGGCGTCGGTGTAGCGGCCCTCGAGCCGCAGCACCGACGAGGCGCGCTCGAGCGCGTGCAGCCGGCGCTGGCGGAAGCTCTCCTGCTCGACCTGCAGCCACGGGTCGTGCCAGGTGGGCAGCAGGTCGCACCCGAGCAGCGCGAGCTCCTGGGCCGTCAGCGGCGAGGGCGGCGACGAGGCGTCGTCGACCAGGGCCCGGTCGATGGCGTCCTGGGCCTGCCACAGGTCGACGTCGACGTCGTGGTTGATCCCGACCGTGGTGGCGTCGGCCACGACGAAGGAGCGCCCGCGCGGGCGCGGCAGGCGCCAGATCACCGAGCGCAGCTGGGCCGTCGCCTTCTCCGAGGGCAGGTCCGGCCACAGCCGCTCGGCGACCGTCTGTCGCGGACCCCGCCGGCGCCCCTGGGTGAGCACGAGCATCGCGAGCAGGCGCTGGCCGGCCGTGGACGGCGCGAGCGGGTCCCCGTCGAAGGAGAGCGAGAACGCTCCGAGCAGGGCGAGGTGTCCGGCCGACGCGGGCGGTGACGACATGGGCTGACCTCAGGGGCGCTGGGGATGAGAAGGCTCCGGTGACCCGAACCCGCCCGCTTCATACGGCCTCCTGGATGACAACTGAGGGTGACCTTCCTCCGTACGCCGCGACGCGGCCGGACACGCCGGGGGGACGGCTTCGGACACGCCGGACACCACGTCGCACGCGACGCCGGCGACCACCGGCGGGACGACACCTGCGCCCACATCCGAGCCCACATCCCCGCCCACAGGACGAGCCACAGCAGGGCCCACATCGCAGCCCACGTCCCGACGACGGCGGCCCGGCAGCGTGGTCGTCGTACCGCCCCACACCCACGGACACCCCCCGGACGACCGGGACCACACCAGGAGGAACGCCCATGTACCGGCACACCAAGGAGCTCCAGTTCAGCGCCAAGCCCGAGCGCCCCGACGCCCTCTTCGCCGCCAAGCTGCAGGAGATCATCGGCGGGCAGTTCGGCGAGATGACGGTGATGATGCAGTACATGTGGCAGGGCTGGGCCTGCCGCACGCCCGGCAAGTACAAGGACATGCTCTTCGACATCGGCACCGAGGAGATCGGCCACGTCGAGATGCTGACCACCCTGCTCGCGCGGCTGCTCGAGGGCGCCCCGACCGAGACCCAGGCCGAGGCCGCCGCGGCCAACCCGGCCCTCGCCGCCGTCCTCGGTGGGCAGAACCCGCAGCAGGCCATCGTCAGCGGCGGCTTCGCGATGCCGACCAACAGCCAGGGCGTGCCGTGGAACGCCGGCTACATCGTGGCCAGCGGCAACCTGCTCGCCGACTTCCGCCACAACGTCGCCGCCGAGGCGCAGGGGCGTCTGCAGGTCTCGCGGCTCATCGGCATGACCGACGACCCGGGCGTCAAGGAGACGCTGTCCTTCGCCCTGGCCCGCGACACCTTCCACCAGCAGCAGTGGCTGCTCGGGATCGAGCAGCTCATCGAGGACGGCCACACCGACGGCCTCGAGGACTCCCGCAAGGACGAGGAGGCCTCCGAGTACGCGAGCGTCTTCTACTCCTTCCACGAGGGCAGCACCGCCGCCGAGGGCCGCTGGGCCCAGGGCGCGACGCTGGTCGGCGACGGCCAGATCTCCTTCGAGCCCGGCCGGGCCCTCAACGACCCCGCCGACGTGCAGGAGCTGCCGGCCCCCGACCCGCTGCTCTTCTCGACGTACGACGGCAGCAAGGGTCCGGGCAAGCCCGGCACCGCCGCGGGCGGGATGCTCCAGGGCGCGCAGAACCTGGCCTCCAAGGCCAAGGACGTCATCACGCCCGGCAACGACACCTGAGCCGGACCGGTACGGGACGGGTGGAGGAGGCGTCGTGACCGAGCTCCTGCTGCGGCCGCTGGCCGATGCGTTCATGCAGGTCGGTGTGTTCATCGCCCTGCTGTCGGCGCCCTTCGGGTGGGCGCGCTGGCGCCACGGCGCTCGGCTCGACGCCCTCCTCGTCCGTCACCGGGCCCTGGCGCCGCTGCTCGCGGCGGCGCTGACCATGCCGCCGGGCTGCGGCGGCGCCATCATCGTGATGGCGCTCTACGCCCGCGGGGCGGTCAGCTTCGGTGCCGCCGTCGCGGCGCTCGTCGCCACCATGGGCGACGCCTCGTGGGTGCTGCTGGCCGGCGACCCGCTGCTGACGGTGCAGCTCAAGGCGCTGCTGCTCGTCACCGGCGCCGCGACCGGGTACGCCGTCGACGCGCTCGGCATCGCCCCGCGCCGCCGCTGCGACGCGGCCGCGGTGGACGCCGTACCGGCCCTGGCCGCGGTGGGTGGCGGCAGCCG
>JAOPXU010000291.1 GCA_025964985.1 Nocardioides sp. | reverse complement strand
GCCCGTCGTGCCCGGTCCGGCGGTCCCCGACGTGCCGGCCGCTCAGCCCGCCGACCTGCCGGCCGTCGTGACGACGGCGACCGACGCGCCGCAGCCCACCGAGGCCCCGGTCGTGGGTCCCGTCGCGCCGACCGGCTCGACCACCTCGGGCCCCGACGCGGACGCCCAGGACGCGCCCCCGTCCCCGCGGCCGCTCGAGACCCTCGCGGCGCCGATCACGGCACCGGTCACCACCACGAACCAGACCGGCCCGACCGCCCCCGTCGCCCCCGCCGCCCCCACCGCACCGACCGTCACCCCCGAGGTGCGCGCGGCCACCCAGCACGTGGTCGACGAGGTCGTCCGGCTCACCGAGGCGAGCGCGAGCGCCCCGCGCCAGCTGGTCCTCCGCCTCGACCCCGGCTCGCTCGGCGAGGTGCACGTGCGCCTGCGCGTCCACGCCGGGGTGGTCCGGGTGCACCTCAGCGCCGGCGACGCCGCCGTGCGCGAGGCGCTCGCCAGCGACGTCGGCCGCCTGCACACGCTGCTCGGCACCCGCCTCGACGACGTCCGCGTCGTCGTCCAGGACCTGCCGCGCGTCGTACAACCGGCCCTCCCGACAACCCCGACGGCGCCCGAGCGCGCCGGCCAGCCGCTCACCGGCGGCCACCACGAACCCTCCGGCGGACACGGGTCCGGGCACCAGCCCGGGCACGCGCCGGAGCACGGACGACCGACACGGACGTCGGACGTCACCCCCGCCACGGACGGCACGCACCGCTGGGTCCCACGACCCGCGACTGCCGATCCGCTCGCGGCGGGCCCTCACCGGCTCGACGTGAGCGTCTGAGGAGGACGCCATGTCCGTCACCGCCACCGAACCGGTGGGGCCGGTCGGGTTCGGCTCGCTCGTGCCGAGCCCGACCACGGCCTCGGGCGACAAGGAGATGTTCCTGGAGCTGCTCGTCGCGCAGCTGAGGTACCAGGACCCGATGAACCCGGCCGACAGCGGGGAGTTCCTCGCCCAGTCCGCCCAGTTCAACGCCCTGGAGAAGATGCAGGACGTCGCCGACCGCACCACCATGCTGCTCGGGGTCCAGCTGGCCTTCGGCGCCAGCTCCCTGGTCGGCCGCCAGGTGACCTACACGCTCGCCGACGGCACCACCGGTGCCGGCCAGGTGGGCGGGGTCTCCTTCGAGCCCGAGGGGCCGGTGCTCGACGTCGGGGGCGTCGACGTCCCGGTCTCGCAGGTCCAGACCGTCGGCAACGGCGCCACCCCCGCGCCCACGTCCGGCGCCTGAGCAGACCCCCAGCACCCCGGCCGCCCGGCCACCCACGACCCCGCTCGACCGTCTCGAAAGGACACCACCATGCTCCGCTCGCTCTTCGCCGGCATCAGCGGCCTGCGCGTCAACCAGACCATGCTCGACGTCACCGGCAACAACATCGCCAACGCGAACACCGTCGGCTTCAAGACCAGCAACACGGTCTTCGAGGACACCCTCAGCCAGATGCTCACCGGCGGCGCCAGCGCCGGCGCCGGCCGCGGCGGCACCAACCCGGTCCAGGTCGGCCTGGGCGTTCAGCTCGCGGCGATCACCAGCAACCTGGGCCAGGGCTCGGCCCAGCTCACCGGCCGCTCGACCGACCTGATGATCCAGGGCGACGGCATGTTCGTCGTCCGCGCCGACGGCGAGCAGCTCTACACCCGCGCCGGCACCTTCGGCTTCGACGAGACCGGCACCCTGGTCGCCCCGTCGGGCGCCCGCGTGCAGGGCTACGCGCTCGACGCCGCCGGCAACCCGACCGGCGCGGCGCGCGACATCCAGCTCACGACGGCCGGCCTGACGCCGGCCCCTCCGGCCGGCACCGAGATCGCGTCGTTCAGCTTCGCCAGCGACGGCACCCTGCGAGCGGTGCTCTCCGACGGCTCGCAGCGCGACATCGCCCAGCTCGCGATCGCCGACTTCAACAACGCCAACGGCCTCGAGCGCGTCGGCGAGACGGCGTTCCGCGGCTCGGCCAACTCCGGGGCGGCCGAGCTCGGCGTCGCCTCCCAGGGCGGTCGCGGCACCCTCACCGCCGGTGCGCTCGAGATGTCGAACGTCGACCTCGCGGCCGAGTTCACCAACCTGATCCTGGCTCAGCGCGGCTTCCAGGCCTCCTCGCGCGTCATCACGACGTCCGACCAGGTGCTCGAGGACCTGGTCAACATCAAGCGCTGACGCACCATCCGACGCACCTCTCGACGCGGCGTCGTCGGCGGCCCCCGGCCCTGTGCCACCCGGGGCCGCCGGTGGCGCCGTTCGCCTCAGGTCGGCCCACCCGGCGCCGATCAGCCTCTCTGACGGCCACGGACGGCTGTCGCCACAACGCATCAAGGACGGTGCCCCCCATGATCTTGCTGACCCGACTCTCCGGTTCGACCTTCGCCCTGAACTCCGACCTCATCGAGCGCGTCGACAGCACGCCCGACACGGTGATCACCCTGGCCGGCGGCAGCAAGTACGTCGTCGCGGAGGACCTGCTCACCGTGGTCACCACGGTGCGCGAGCACCGGGCGCAGGTGCTGGCGCTGCACGACACCTACCTCACCTCGCTCGAGGAGGCGGCGTCCGGATCCCCGCGGCGCCGACCGGCCCTCGCCGTCGTGTCCCCGCACCCGGGGGCCTCGGCCACCGACGCGCCCACCGGGGACCCGTCGTGAAGAAGGACATGGCGACGCCGCTCGGGATCGGGCTGGCGCTGGTCGTGGTCGTCGCCGCCAACGTCATGGAGGGCGGCAACCCCACCAGCCTGCTGCTGCTCCCGCCCCTGCTCCTGGTCTTCGGCACCACCATCCTGGTGACGATCGCCGGCGGCACGATGGACGACGCCCGCGGCGCGGTCACGTCGTTCAAGCGGGCCCTCAGCGGCGCGGTCGCCCCCGCCTCCGACGTCGTCCCCTCGATCGTGTCGCTGGCCGAGAAGGCGCGGCGCGAGGGCCTGCTGGCCCTCGAGGAGATGGTCAAGGACATGGACGACCCGTTCCTGGTCAAGGGCGTCACACTGGCCATCGACGGCACCGACCCCGAGGAGGTCCGCGAGATCCTCGAGGCCGAGGTCTCGGCCAAGCGCCGCGGCGACAAGCAGGCCGCGAAGTTCTGGGCCGACGCCGGCGCCTACGCCCCGACCATCGGCATCATCGGCACCGTCATGGGCCTGGTGCACGTGCTGGAGAACCTCTCCTCGCCCGACGAGCTCGGCCACCTCATCGCCGCCGCCTTCGTGGCGACGCTGTGGGGCGTGACCAGCGCCAACGTGATCTTCCTGCCGATCGGCAACCGGCTGCGCCGCCTCGGCGACCTCGAGTCCATGCGCATGGAGCTCGTCGTCGAGGGCGTGTGGGCGATCCAGTCCGGCGCCAACCCGCGCGTCGTGGCGCAGAAGCTCACCTCGCTGCTGCCCGCCGAGCAGCAACCGACGGCTCAGGCCGCCTGAGGACCTGCCGTGTCCACGCGTCCGCGCTCCCGCCTCCACGAGGAGGAGGAGGAGCACGTCAACCACGAGCGCTGGCTGGTGACCTACGCCGACATGGTCACCCTGCTGATGGTGCTGTTCATCGTGATGTTCTCGATCAGCCAGGTCGACCAGCGCAAGTTCCAGGAGCTGCGCGACGGGCTCGCCGCCGGCTTCGGTGCCCAGGACTCCATCCTCGAGGGCGCCAACTCCCTGCAGCCCGAGATGGGCGCCCGGCCCGTCTCGCCCGACCTGCAGCCGATCTCGGCCGACCCGGCCGCCCGCGCGCGGGTGCAGCGGGCGGTCGAGGAGTCACGCCGGCTCGAGCGCGACCGCCGGGCCGCGGACGCCCGCCGCGAGCTCGCCCGACTCGAGGCGCTGCGCGAGCGGCTGATGACGGCGCTGGAGGAGGCCGGCCTGCGCGGCGACGTGCGGGCGTCGTACGACGAGCGGGGACTGGTGCTGAGCCTCGTCTCCCGCCACGTCGTGTTCGAGAACGACCTCGCCGTGCTCACGGCGCGCGGCATCAGCGTGGTCGACCAGCTCGGTGCGGTGCTCGCCGCCGTGCCGGACCCGGTGCAGGTCGACGGCCACACCAACCAGGTGCCGGTCAAGCCGCGCTACTACGACACCGACTGGGACCTCTCCGCCGCCCGGGCGCTCACCGTGCTCGGTCGGCTGCAGGGGGTGGCGGGACTCCCGCCGCGCCGGCTCTCCCTGGCGGCGTACGGGCACACCCGGCCGATGGTCGACCCCTCCCTGCCCCGCTCGCAGCGGGTCAACAAGCGGGTGGACGTCGTCGTGCTCGCCTCCACCGACCACGAGACGTCCGCCTTGATCCCCGGTCTGGCGCGCGAGCGCCGGTCCGGGACGTCGGAGGCACCGGGACCCTCGGGACCCGGTGCAGCCGCCACCGGTGACGGCGCCACCGCGGCGGGCGCGCCGCAGCTCTCCCTCCCCCCATCCCCCCTCCTCCCCCCAGGACCCGACTCATGACGACCCTGACGACCGAGACGACGACCACCGCCAAGGCCGAGACCACGACCGACAAGGCCCCCCGTTCGAAGAAGAAGCTGCTGGTCGTGGCCGTGGTGCTGCTGGTGGCGCTGGGCGCCGCCTACCAGTTCCTGCTCCGCGGCGGCCCGACCGAGCCCCAGCCCGGCGAGGTGCTGGTGCTGGAGCCGATCCAGCTCAACCTGCAGGGCGGGCACTACCTGCGCCTGGGCCTGGCCCTGCAGCTGACCGCCGACGCCCACGAGCTCGACGGCAGCAAGGCGCTCGACGCGGCGATCGCGCTGCTGAGCGGCCGCAGCGTCGACGAGCTGGCGGCGACGGGGGAGCGGACCGAGCTGAAGGAGTCGCTCCAGGAGCAGCTGCACGAGGCGTACCACGGCGACGTGATGGAGGTGTACTTCACCGAGTTCGTCACCCAGTAGCCCCGTGGGGGACAGGACCGCCGCCCGGTCGGGCGGAGAACTCACCGACCCGTCTTCCTCAGGTGCTCGCGCGCGCCGCCGATCCGGGACATGTGAGCCTGCCGAGCGTGTCCCGTGCCGAGGCCCCCCGTGGGGGCGTCGAGCGCGCCCGTGGGGTCGCCGCGGTGCCCTACGACTTCCGGCGACCCATCCAGCTCTCGCGTGAGCACCAGCGGGTCCTGCAGGTCGCCTTCGACTCCTTCGCGCGCCAGGCGACCACCGTGTTCACCTCGGCGCTGCGCTCGATCTGCTCGGTCACGCTGCTCAAGATCGACCAGCGCTCCTACGCCGAGTACGTCGACTCCCTGCCGACGACGTCGTACCTCACGCTGTTCACCACCGAGCCGATGCCGGGTCGCGGCCTGCTCGACCTGCCGCTCGACGCGGTGATGGCGTGCGTCGACCACATGCTCGGCGGCCCGGGCGACGCCTCGCAGCCGCAGCGCCCGCTGACCGACATCGAGTCCGGCATCGTCCGCGGCCACGTCGACCGGCTGCTCGGCGAGATGCGCTACTCGCTCGAGACGATCGTGCCGGTCGACCCGCAGGTCACCGGGGTCGAGTACAACCCGCAGTTCGCCCAGGTCGCCGGCGCCGGCGACGTCATGGTGGTCATCGAGCTCGAGCTGCGCATCGACGAGCGCGCCCACCGGATGACGATCTGCTTGCCGTTCACCGGCCTGCACCCGCACCTCGCCGCCGCCGCCGCGCCCGCCCCCGTGTCCGGGCGCGAGCGCGCGCTGCGCGCCGAGGCGGCCGTGATGCTGCAGCGCAGCTTCGAGGAGGTGCCGGTCGACGTGGCCGTTCGCTTCCGCTCGAGCCGCGTCGACCCCGCCTCGCTCGTCGACCTGCGCGTCGGCGACGTGCTGCGCCTGGTCCACCCCGCCGCCGCACCGCTCGACGTCACCGTCGGCGAGCAGCTCTTCGCCCACGCCACCGCCGGCTCGCACGGGACCCGCCTCGCGGCGCTCGTCGTCGCGACCGTGTCGAGCCCCACCCGCCACGAGGAGATCTCATGACCCTGCCCCCGATGCCGGACGTCGCCCACGACCCGGCCTCGCAGCTCGCCCACGCCGCGGCCGAGGCCGCCGCCACGGTGCTGCCTTCCGCCGAGCCGCTCGGCGCCGGTGACCCGCAGCCGGGCAGCGAGCAGGTCGCCACGCTGTTCGCCGCGGCCGTCAGCGTCGAGCTGTCCGGCGCGGTCACCGGCACCCTCGCGCTCCTCGTGGGCGAGGAGATCGTCGAGATGCTCCACTCCAGCCCGATGGGACGCCTCGACGTCGCGGCCGCCGTCCAGCCCGCGCTCGACGCCGCCGCCGCGGCCCTCGGGTGCTCGGCCCGCGCCGGCACCGAGACGCCGCTCGACGTCGTCGTCGACCTGCAGGGCGGCCCGTTCACCGCCGTACCGCTGCTCGGCGGTGGCATCGCCGCCGCGCTCCTCGTCCCCGACGCCACCCTCGCCTCCGCGCTCACCGGTGGCACCGGTGCCGGTACGCCGGCGCCGCCCACGTCGGTCGACGACCTGCGCCCGACGTCGGTCGACCCCGCCGCGACGATCGCCACCGCGCCGCCCAGCGGCACCTCGGTCACCCCGCCCGCCAGCGCGACGGTCCACCCCATCGCCGACGGCCGCCGCGGCATCGAGATGCTGCACGGCGTCGAGATGGAGGTCACCGTCGAGCTGGGCCGGACCCGGATGTCGGTGCGCGAGCTGCTCGCCCTGGCCCCCGGCACCGTGCTCGCCCTCGACCGGGCCGCCGGCGCCCCCGCCGACCTGCTCGTCAACGGCCGTCTGGTCGCACGCGGCGAGGTCGTCGTCGTCGACGAGGACTTCGGGCTGCGCGTCACCGAGATCCTCGACCACTCAGCCGTGGTGTGACGTGGCCGAGCTCGCCGTCCGCACCGTCTTCTCCCTCGCCGTCGTGGTGGGGCTCCTCCTCGTGCTGGCCCGCGTCGCCGGCCGCCGCTACCGCGGTGGCTCCAGCGCGCTGCGGGTCGTGCAGCGCCAGTCGCTGAGCCGCGGGAGCGCCGTCACCATCGTCGAGGTCGGAGGCCGCACCCTGGTGCTCGGTGTCACCGAGCAGCAGGTGCAGGTGCTGGCCGAGCTGGCCCCGGGCGAGCTCGAGCAGGCCGCGGGTGACGGCAGCGACGAGCAGGCGCCCCGCGCCGACAAGGGCTCCGCCCGCCCCGTCCACCGGCTCGCGGCGGTCACGTCGACCCCGGCCGAGGACCGCGCGTTCGCCGACCACCTGCTGCTCGAGATGGACCAGCCGGACGCCGAGCTCCCCGCCGGTCCGCCCGCCACGCACCGCACCGGTGGGCGGCACGCCGCCCGGCCCCGCGCCCACCGCGACACCGAGCGCGCATGTCGGCCCGGTGCGCCCGCGTCCGGCGCGCTGACCGGATCGCTGCTCTCGCCCCAGACGTGGCGCCAGGGCTGGCAGGCCGTGGGCAGGCGAGCGTCGTGACGCGCCGCTCCCGGCGTCCCGGCCTGGCCTGGGGCGCCTTGCTCCTGGCTGCCCTCGTGGCCGGGTTCGTGCTCCTGCTCGGCTCACCCGCGACGGCCCAGCCGGCCGACACCGCCGGTCCGGCGGAGACCGTCGGCCAGCTGGTCGACGCTCCCCAGCCGGGTCCGGACGGACCCGAGGGGCCGAAGGGCCCGAAGGGTCCGAAGAAGCAGCAGGGCGACGGCTCGGTCAGCGTGGAGCTCGACGGCCTGGCCGACAAGCCCAGCACGTCGGTGACCCTGCTGCTGTCGATCACGCTGCTGTCGGTGGCGCCGGCGCTGCTGCTGACCTGCACCAGCTTCACCAAGATCCTCATCGTCCTCGGGCTGACGCGCAACGCGCTCGGCCTGCAGCAGACGCCGCCCAACCAGGTGCTCGCCGGGCTGGCGCTGTTCCTCAGCCTGTTCATCATGTCGCCGGTGCTGACGGAGATGAACGACATCGGCCTGCAGCCCTACCTCGACGGCGAGGCGACCGCGGCGACGGCGTTCGACACCGGCGTCGAGCCGCTGCGCGAGTTCATGCTCGGCCAGACCGGGGACGACGAGCTCGAGCTGCTCACCAGCGTCGCTGAGCGCGACCTGCCCGAGGACCGCACGGACATCCCGCTCAGCACCCTCGTGCCGGCGTTCGTGCTCAGCGAGCTCAAGCAGGCCTTCATCATCGGCTTCATCATCTTCATCCCCTTCCTGGTGATCGACATCGTCGTGAGCGGGGCGCTGATGGCGCTCGGCATGATGATGATGCCGCCGGTGATGGTGTCCCTCCCCTTCAAGCTCCTGCTCTTCGTCCTCGTGGACGGGTGGGCGCTGGTCGTGACAGCGCTCGTCCAGAGCTACAACACCTGACCCCGGAGGACCCGTGACCGACACCGACGTCATCGAGATCGCCATGCAGACCATGACCGTGGCGCTGAAGCTGTCCGCCCCCGTCCTGGTGACGGCCCTGGTGGTCGGCTTCGCCGTGTCGCTGTTCCAGTCGATGACGCAGATCCAGGAGTTCACGCTGGCCTTCGTGCCCAAGGTGGTCGCCGTCGGGATCGCGGTCCTCGTCAGCGGCAACTGGATGATGCACACGCTGGTCAACTTCACCGAGGACCTGTTCGCCATGGTCCCGGGCCTGCTGGCCTGACCCGGCCCGAGCAACGAGCCGTGACATGACCCTGACCATCGCCGGAGCGCCCGCCGTCGGGCTGCTGCTGGCGTCGGTGCGGATCGTGGCGTGGCTCTCGCTGGTGCCGCCGTTCTCGTCGCGCGCCGTGCCCCTGATGGCCAAGGTGGTGCTGTCGGTGGCGCTGGCGATCGCGGCCGCGCCGTTGATGCCCGACATCACGGTGCCGACCACCACCCCGGAGCTGGTCCTGGCCGTGCTCAACGAGGTGCTCGTGGGCGCCGCGATGGGCTTCGTGACCTACGTGCTGTTCGCGACGATCGCCTCGGCCGGCTCGATCATCGACGTCTTCGGCGGCTTCTCGCTCGCCCAGGGCTTCGACCCGCTCGGGCTGACCATGAACACCGTCATGGGCAAGCTGCACCAGATGCTCGCCACCGTGCTGCTCTTCGCCAGCGGCGGGCACCTGCTGGTGCTCGGTGGCCTGCTGAAGACCTTCGACATGCTGCCGGTCGGAGCCGCGCTCGACCTGGGCAGCGGCGTGTCGGTGCTCAACCGGGCGTTCGGCGTCTTCTTCGTGTCTGCGGTGCAGATCGCGCTGCCGATGATCGCGGTGCTGTTCATCGCCGACCTCGGCCTGGCGCTGATGACCAAGGTCGCCCCGCAGCTCAACGCGATCAACGTGATGTTCCCGGCCAAGATCGGCCTGACCCTGCTCCTGGTGGGCCTGTCGTTCCCGGTCCTGCCCGGCGCCGTCGAGCGGCTCGTCGAGCTCGCCATGGACGCCACCGCCGCGATGGCGGGAGGTGAGGGATGAGCGGGGGAGGGGCCGGCGGCGAGAAGACCGAGAAGCCGACACCGAAGCGGCGCAAGGAGGCCCGCAAGGAGGGCCAGGTCGCCCGCACCCAGGAGCTCGGCCCCTGGCTGGCGCTCGGCGCGCTCACCCTGGCCGCGCCGCTCCTGCTGCCCCGCGAGCTCGACGCCCTCGGGTCGCTGATGGAGCAGTCTCTGCGCGCCGTCGAGGACCCGTCGCTGTCGCGCGCCAACGCGCTGCTGCACGACGGCGGCTGGCACCTGTTGGTCACGCTCGTGGTGCTCGGCACCGTCACCATGCTCATCAGCGTCGCCGGCACCCTCGCCCAGGGCGGCTTCTACCTCGCCACGAAGTCGGTCAAGCCGTCGGCCAAGAAGCTCAACCTGATCCAGGGCGCCAAGCGCGTCTTCGGCCCCCACGCCCTGTGGGAGGGCGTGAAGATGCTCCTCAAGTGCAGCGTCGTGGGGCTGCTCGTCTGGTCGGCCATCGACGCCACCCGCCCGCTGATCGGCTCGATGGTGCCGATGGGCGTCGTCCTCGACCTCGTGAGCGAGGAGGCCATGGGCCTGCTGCGCACGGTCGCGGTCGCCGGCATCGTGATGGCCGCCCTCGACTACGCCGTCAACCGCCGTCGCACCTCGAAGCAGACCAACATGACCAAGGACGAGGTCAAGCGCGAGCACAAGCAGTCCGAGGGCGACCCGCTGGTCAAGAGCGCCATCCGCGGGCGTCAGCTGGCCGCGGCGCGCAACCGGATGATGTCCGACGTACCGCTGGCCGACGTCGTGCTCACCAACCCCACCCACGTCGCGGTCGCCCTGCGCTACCAGCCCGACCGGGGAGCCCCGGTGGTCGTCGCGCTGGGCGCCGGCGTCGTCGCCGCCCGGATCCGCGAGATCGCCGCCGAGAACCGGGTGCCCCTGGTCCAGGACATCCCCCTCGCCCGCGCGCTCCACCGCTCCACACGCGTCGGCCACGAGATCCCACCGGAGCTCTTCGCCGCGGTCGCCCACGTCCTCGCCTTCGTCATCAGCCGCCGCGAACGCGGTGTGCGCGGCGGCCAGCACCGCTCGCCGCGCACCGAGTCGGCCCTGCCCGCCGTCCTGCCGGCCGGTCGCCGGCGACGCGTCGTGGCGTGACCCCGACCGGTCGGCAACCTGCGGCGCAAAACGCTCAGGTGGCCCGCCCGGGTGCCGACCTCACTCCCGACGCCAGGACGGTGTCGCTCGCGCCAGGGACGGCGTCCCTCCTGCAGCGACCCCGAAGGAACCGGCGATGAAGCGCTTGACGCAGCTCGGCGTGCCCGTGGGCATCGTCATGATCGTCGTGATGCTCGTGGTGCCGCTGCCCGCGGTGCTCCTCGACCTGCTCATCGCCGCCAACATCGTCGGCGCCCTGCTGGTCCTGCTGACCGCGATGTTCGTCGGCCGCCCGCTCGAGTTCGCGAGCTTCCCCGCGATCCTGCTCGTGATGACGCTGTTCCGCCTCGCGCTCAACGTCAGCGCCACTCGGCTCGTACTCATCGACGGCTACGCCGGCAAGGTGATCGAGACCTTCGGCCACTTCGTCGTCGGCGGCTCGCTCATCGTCGGGCTGATCATCTTCGCGATCCTGCTCATCATCCAGTTCGTCGTCATCACCAACGGCGCCGGCCGCGTGGCCGAGGTCGGGGCGCGCTTCACCCTCGACGCCATGCCCGGCAAGCAGATGGCCATCGACGCCGACCTCAACTCCGGTCTCATCGACGAGGACGAGGCCCGCCGCCGCCGCGCCGAGGTGCACGCCGAGGCCGACTTCTACGGCGCGATGGACGGTGCCTCGAAGTTCGTCAAGGGCGACGCGATAGCCGCCATCATCATCACGCTGGTCAACCTCGTCGGCGGCTTCGCGATCGGCATGGCGCAGCGCGGGATGAGCGCCGGCGAGTCGGTCACGACCTACTCGCTGCTCTCGGTCGGCGACGGCCTCGTCTCGCAGGTGCCGGCCCTGCTGCTCTCGGTCGCCACCGGCCTCATCGTCACGCGCAGCGCCGGGTCGAACGACTCCGACATGGGCACCGACATCATCTCCCAGCTCACCGCCCGCCAGGCGCCGCTGCGGGTGGCCGGCTTCGCCGGCATGGCGCTGTGCCTGATCCCCGGGCTGCCCAAGATCCCCTTCCTGCTCACCGGCGGTGCGCTGCTCCTGCTCTCGACGCGGGTCCAGTCGCCGGAGGCCGCCGCCAAGGCGAACAGCCTCGCCGCGGCCGGCAGCGCCCTGGCCCTGGAGACCGGGCGCAACCCGGACCATCCCGAGTCGCTGGTCGAGGACATGCAGGTCGACCCGCTCGGCCTCGAGCTCTCCGCCGACATGGTCGACCTCGTCGACCCGCAGAGCGGCGGCGACCTGCTCGAGCGGATCAAGGGGCTGCGCCGCAAGGTCGCGACCGAGCTCGGCATCGTCGTTCCGCTGGTGCGCACCCGCGACGACGTCTCGCTGCCCTCGCGCACCTACGTCGTCAAGCTCTTCGACATCGAGGTCGCCCGCGGCGAGGCGCCTCCCGGCACCGTGCTGGCCATCGGCGACTTCCTCGGCTCGCTGCCCGGCGAGGCCACGCAGGAGCCGGTCTTCGGGCTCGACGCCAAGTGGATCCCGGCCGAGATGCGCCACCAGGCCGAGCTCAGCGGCGCCACGGTCGTCGACCGGTCGGCCGTCATCACCACGCACCTGCTCGAGGTCGTCACCGCCCACGCCGCCCGGCTGCTCGGCCGCGAGGACGTCCGGCTGCTCGCCGACGTGGTCAAGCGCAGCCACCCCAACGTCGTCGACGAGCTCACGCCGGCCCTGCTCAGCCTCGGTGAGGTGCAGCGGGTGCTGCAGTCGCTGCTCGACGAGCGGATCTCGGTGCGCGACCTGGTGCGGATCTTCGAGGCGCTGTCGCTGCGCGCCCAGGCCAGCAAGGACCTCGACGGCCTCGTCGACGCCGCACGGGGTGCGCTCGGCGCGGGCGTCGTGGCGCCGTACGTCGCCGACGGGACCGTCCACGTCATCAGCCTCGACCCGGTCCTGGAGCAGAAGATGCTCGAGTCGCTGCGCGCCGGCGACCAGGGTGCCGTCATCGCGCTCGACCCGTCGGTGCTGCAGACCGTGCTCACCCAGGTCGCGCAGAGCCTGGTCGACGCCGAGAACCGCAACCTGCGCCCGGTCCTGGTGTGCGCGCCCCAGCTGCGCGCCGCCGTACGTCGTCTGGTGCGGCCGGCCGTCGAGCGGCTGCCGGTCCTGTCCTACCGCGAGCTCACCGGCAACGCCCAGGTGCGCTCGGCCGGCGTCGTCAGCGGACGCGCCGGCACCCACGCGATGGAGGTCGTCGGATGAGTCCCTGCTCCGCTCCCGTGCTCGGCGGTGCCGCCCTGCTCGCCTCGTCGGCGCTGTACCAGGCGCTCGTCGAGAGAACCCTCACGCTCGAGGTCGCGCTCACCCGCTACCTCGTCGCCGTCGCGCTCGCCTGGGTCGCCCTGTCGGCCGTGGTGATGCTCGTCGGCAGCCCCATGACGTCGCAGGCCGGGGGGTCTGCGACCGACACCGAGCCGCCGGTGGGACCCGGCGCGCCCGGTGGGAGGACGGCGTCCGACGCCGCCTCCGCCCCGGAGGCCGCAGGTCCCGGCTAGGCGTGCCAGGGGGCACGCCCGGACGGGCACGCGGCCTCGCCGACCTCGACGTGGAGGGTCGAGGCGAGCGGGGCGAGCACGGAGCCGGCCTGGCGCACGCGCACCGAGAGCTGTGGTGCGTCAGGCCGCTCCGGCCAGATCAGCCGAGCGCGCGGTCGAGCGCGGCGTCGACGTGCAGCGTCGTCGCGGGGAACAGCGGCAGCTCGACGTCGTGCTGGTGCACGAGCAGCTCGAGCTCGGTGGAGCCGAGGACCAGGCCCTTGGCACCGGCGTCCCAGAGCTCGTCGACCAGGCCGACGAGGGTGCGGCGCGAGGAGTCGACGACCTTGCCGTGCAGCAGCTCGTCGTAGACGATCCGGTTGACGGCCTCGTGGTGGGCGGCGTCGGGCACGTGCACGGTGATGCCGTGCGAGGCGATCCGGTCGACGAAGAACGGCCGTGACATCGGGAACGCCGTGGAGATGAGGCCGACCGAGTCGAGCCCGCGGGCGGTCACCGCGTCGGCGATGACGTCGCCGAGGTGCAGCAGCGGGATCGAGACGGCCTCCGACACCTGGTCGGCGACCAGGTGGAACGTCGTCGTGCACATCATCAGGAAGTCGGCGCCGGCCGCCTCGACCGAGCGCCCGGCCGCGGCCAGGATCTCCGCGACGTCGTCCCACTTCTCCTGCTCCTGCAGGGTGGTGACCTCCTGGAGGTCGACCGAGGCCATGATCGTCTTGGCCGACGACAGGCCGCCGAGCCGCTGCTGCACGCCCTGGTTGAGCGCCTGGTGGTAGACGGCGCTGGACTCCCAGCTCAGTCCGCCGATGAGGCCGATGGTCTGCATGCGGGCGAGTCTGCCGTACGCCGGACCTGCTGCTGCCGGGGTGTCCGGGGCCCGGTCCTGGGCACACGTCGGTCGAGGAGGTCGTCCTGCGACCGTCACGAGGCCACAGCACTGCAGGGTCCGTGGGGACTCGATCTGTTCCTGCGGCTGTCTGGTCTCGTGACGGTTGCCAGCGCAACCTCCTCGACCAGCGTGGGGGCAGCCTCACCACACGTCGGTCGAGGAGGTCGCCCTGCGACCGTCACGAGACCACACCACCGCAGGGTCCGTGGGGGTTGCCAGCGCAACCTCCTCGACCAGCGTGGGGGCGGCCTCACGCCCCGGGCTCGTTCCTCGCTCAGGGCGTGGACCTGTGGACCTTGTGCTGGGCCGCCTGCGCGCGCGGGCGGATCACCAGCTCGTCGACGTTGACGTGGCGCGGTCGGGTGACCATCCAGCCGATGGCGTCGGCGACGTCCTCGGCGACCAGGGGCTCGGCCACGCCGGCGTAGACCGAGGCGGCCTTGTCGGCGTCACCGTCGAAGCGCACGAGCGCGAACTCGTCGGTGCGCACCATGCCGGGGGCGACCTCGCAGACGCGGACCGGCTGGTCCCACAGCTCCAGGCGCAGGGTCTCGGTGACGACCTGGGTGCCGTGCTTGGCGGCGGTGTAGCCGGCGCCGCCCTCGTAGGCGACCCGGCCGGCGGTCGAGCCGACGTTGCAGATGACGCCGGCGCCGTCGTCGGCGCGCAGCAGCGCGGGCAGCAGCGCACGGGTGACGAGCATCAGGCCGACGACGTTGACGTCGTACATGCGGCGCCACTCGTCGGGGTCGGCCTGGGCCACCGTGGAGGCCCCGAACGCACCGCCGGCGTTGTTGACCAGCACGTCGAGCGTGTCGCCGACGGTCGCGGCCAGGGCCGCGACCGACCCCTCGTCGGTGACGTCGCAGGTGACGGCGGTGCCGCCGATCTCCGCGGCCAGCGCCTCGACCCGGTCCGTACGACGGGCGGCGCAGTAGACGTGGAAGCCCAGTCCCGCGAGGGTCCGGGCGGTGGCCGCGCCGATGCCGCTGCTGGCACCGGTGACGACGGCCGTGCGGGTCGTGCTGCGGGTCGTGGTCATGTCCCGATCATCCCGGGGCTGGCAGACTGGCCCGTCGTCGGGTGTGAGGGAGGGACCGTGGTGCGGGTCGTCGCGCTGGGCGCTGCGCTGGTCGGGGGAGTGGGCCTGGTCGCCCACCTCTTCGTCGACGCCGGCGTGCTGTGGTGGACCGGCCTCGCGCTCCTGGGCGTCGCGGTCGCCGTGGTGGGCGCCGGCCTGGCCCGCGTGCCCTGGCTGGCTGCGATCACCGCGGCTGGCGCCGTCGTGCTCGCCTGGGCCGTCCTCGAGACCGCACGCAACGCCGTCCCCGACCCCCAGCTCGGCGCCGTCGTGGGCGGGATCGCCACCCTGGTCGTCGCCGTGACGGTGCTGCGCCGGCCCCCGGCCGGACACCCGACCACCCGCCCCGGGAATCACCGGTCCTGAGCGGTGGTTGCGGTGCACATGGGACGAGAGGGCGAGCTGCGGCGGCTGGCCATGATCAGCCTGCACACCTCGCCGCTCGACCAGCCCGGCACCGGTGACGCCGGCGGCATGAACGTCTACGTCGTCGAGCTCGCGCGCCGCCTCGCCGCGCGCGGGGTCGAGGTCGACGTGTTCACCCGGGCCACCCGCTCGACGCACGAGTCCGTCGTACCGCTGGCCGACGGTGTGTCGGTCCGCCACATCACCGCCGGCCCGTTCGAGGGGCTGACCAAGCACGAGCTGCCCGGCCAGCTCTGCGTCTTCGCCCGCGAGGTGCTGCGCACCGAGGCGGCCCAGCCGGTCGGCCACTACGACGCCGTGCACTCCCACTACTGGCTCTCCGGCCAGGTCGGGGCGCTGGCCCGCGACCGGTGGGGCGTGCCGCTGGTGCACAGCATGCACACGATGGCCAAGGTCAAGAACGACGCGCTCGCCGACGGCGACCGCCCCGAGCCGGCCGCCCGCGTCATCGGCGAGGAACAGGTCGTCGAGGCCGCCGACGTGCTGGTCGCCAACACCGACCTCGAGGCCAAGCAGCTGATCAACCTCTACGACGCCGACCCCGGCCGCGTCGAGGTCGTCCACCCCGGCGTCGACCTCGAGGTCTTCCGCCCGACCGACGTCGCCGCCGCCCGCGCGGCGCTCGACCTGCCGCCCGACGCCGTCGTCCTCCTCTTCGCGGGCCGCATCCAGCCGCTCAAGGCGCCCGACGTCCTGCTGCGCGCCGTCGCCGTCATGCTCGAGCGCGACCCCGGCCTGCGCTCGCGGCTGGTCGTGCCGATCGTCGGCGGTCCCTCTGGCAGCGGCCTCGACCGCCCGTCCGCACTGGCCGCGCTGGCCGACGAGCTCGGCATCGGCGGGCCGGACGGCGTCGTGCGGTTCGTGCCGCCGGTGACCCAGCCCGAGCTCGCCCGCTGGTACGCCGCCGCCACCGTGGTCGCCGTACCGTCCTACAACGAGTCGTTCGGCCTGGTCGCCGTCGAGGCCCAGGCTTGCGGCACCCCCGTGGTCGCCGCCGCCGTCGGTGGTCTGACCACCGTCGTCCGCGACGGCCACAGCGGCCTGCTGGTCCCCGGTCACGACCCCGAGGCGTGGGCCACGGCGCTGCGCCGCGCGGCCCTCGACGACGCCGAGCGGGCCCGCCTGGCCGTCGGCGCGCTGGCCCAGGCCCAGGAGTTCTCCTGGGACGCGACCGCCGAGCAGACGCTCGGGGTGTACCGCCGCGCCCGCTCCCTCATGCGAGAGTCGGTCGGGTGAGCTCACCCGCTGATGTCGTCCGCGCCTACCTGACCGACAACGACATCGAGTTCGAGGAGCCGGGCGGTCCCGAGGCCGGCGTCTTCGGCTTCGCGCTGCCCGGTGAGAAGAAGCTGCAGACGGCCGTGCGCCTCGACATCGGTCCGCACCACCTCGCCGTCCACGCGTTCGTCTGCCGCGCCCCCGACGAGAACCACGAGAACGTCTACCGCTGGCTGCTGCAGAAGAACCTGCGCACCTACGCCGTCTCCTTCGCCGTCGACCGCCTCGGCGACATCTACCTCGACTCCCGTCTCCCGCTCGCCGCCATCAGCGCCGACGAGCTCGACCGGATCCTCGGCGCCGTGCTCACCACCGCCGACGAGTCGTTCAACCCGCTCCTCGAGCTGGGCTTCGCCTCCTCGATCCGCAAGGAGTGGGACTGGCGCAAGCTGCGCGGCGAGCCCACCCACAACCTCGACGCGTTCCGTGGCTGGCTCGAGGCCGAGGACGCCGAGGCCGACGCCACGCGTTGACCCGCTGACCCGCCGTCAGGTGGGCGGGGTCGGGCGGGTGCGCGCCGTGCGCCGGGCGACGGCGACGCCGACGAGGGCGAGCGCGCCGCCGACGTAGGCCAGGCCGGGCGGCACCTCGTCGAGGAACACCAGGCTCATCAGGACCGTCAGCACCGGCACGATGTAGGTCGTGACGCCCAGGCTCGAGGCCGTCATGTGCTTGAGTGCGAACGCGTAGGTCGTGAAGGCGATCGCCGTCGGGAAGACGCCGAGGTAGACCAGCCACCAGACCGACGAGGCGGGGGCGTCGCCGAGCTCGGAGACCAGCCCGCCGGCGTACGGCAGGCAGGCGACGGCGCCGATCGTGCAGGCCAGCCAGGTCACGTGGACGGCGGGCAGGACGGCGACGAGCGGCTTCTGCAGCACCAGGCTGATCGAGTAGACGACGGCGGCCAGGAAGCACAGCGCGACGCCGAGCAGGTCGCGGTCGCCGTCGGGCGAGCCGGACAGGCCGATGACCGCGACGCCGCTGAACGCCAGCGCGAGGCCGGCGACGAGCTGCGGCGTGAACCGCTCGGACAGGAAGATCGCCGCGAGCACCGCGATCAGCACCGGCGAGATCTGGATGAGCATCGCCGCGGTGCCGGCGTCGACCCGGGTCTCGCCCTCGTTGAGCGCGACGTTGTAGACGCCGAACCACAGCACGCCGATCGTGACCAGCGAGACCCACTGCCGACCGGTCGGCCGCGGGACGCCGCGCGCCAGCGCGAAGCCGGCCAGCGCGACGGCCCCGACCAGCAGCCGGCCCAGCGACAGCGGGCCGGCCGAGAAGTCGGAGCCGAGGTGGCGGATCGCCACGAACGCCGAGGCCCACAGCACCAGCGTCACGCTCACCGCCGTGAGCGGCAGCCAGGTCGGGACGGCCTGGTCGGTGGCCG
>JAOPXU010000285.1 GCA_025964985.1 Nocardioides sp. | reverse complement strand
GTCGCCCGAGGGGGCCACCGGCACCGGGGCTCCGCTCGCGGTGTCGTGCAGCACCACCGCAGGGCCCGTGACGGGCAGGGTGGGGACCTCCGGAGCGGACCAGGAACGCATGGGCCGAACTCTAGGGCGTGGCTCGAGTTTGGGCGGTAGCGCCGTCGCCGGGCCGCGTCGGGAGCGTGGTGGGCAAGGTCTGACGCTGCGGTGGTTTCGACGCGCTCGTACGGCTTCGCAGGCTCAGCCGTGTCGCTTGCTCAACCTGGCCGGCCCCACGTCGACCGCTCGTGCCTCGCGGTCGACTGGCCGTCTCAGAACGGCGGCCAGGGGATCTGGGGCCACTCGCCTCGGGGGACGGGCATCACGCCGCGGTCGAGCAAGCGGCGGCAGCGGCGCGCGAGGGTGTCGATCTCGAGGTCGGTCAGGTGGTCGGCGAGGGTCTCCCCCAGGTCGCCGGCCAGGGCCGCGAGGACCCGCTCGACGCCGGTGACGTGCTCGTCCTCGAGGGCGTAGCCGTGCCAGCCCCACAGCACCGTGCGCAGCTTGGGCTCGTGGTGGAACGTGAGCCCGTGGTCGACGCCGTAGCGGTGGCCGTCGGTCATCTCCAGGACGTGACCGCCCTTGCGGTCGGCGTTGTTGGTGACGACGTCGAAGACGGCCATGCGCCGCAGCGGGGCGGAGTCCTCGTGGACGAGCGTCACGTCACGGTCGTGGTCGTCGAGCCCCTCGAAGACCGGGAGCATCCCGTCGGGCACGGTGCCGGTGCGGATGAGCGTCACGGCCTCCTGGTCGGGGTCCGGCTCCTGCCACTCCTGGATCATGCCGGGGCCGTGGGGCCCCTCCCCCAGCCACGTGCGTGGCACGACGTCCCACCCGGTCGCCTGCGAGACGGCGTACGCCGCCACCTCGCGGTCGGCGAGGGTGCCGTCGGGGAAGTCCCACAGGGGCCGCTCGCCGCGGACCGGCTTGTAGACGACCTTGGTGCCGTCGAGCTCGCCCAGGAACGTCGCGTTGGACGCGGGCATGATGCGCCCGCGCAGCTCCAGCTCTGCCACGTGCTGCCGCCGGCCTCAGGAGGCCTGCGGGTCGCGCCGACGGAACCCGTTGGCCCGCACGCAGAGGTGCCCGTCGGGATCAATCGGGTTGCCGCAGAACGGGCAGCTCGGACGCCCCGCCTCGAGCACCTGCTCGGTGCGCTGCACGAAGGAGCGCGCGACCGAGGGCGGGATCCGGACCAGGAACACCTCGTCGGGCTCGGGCTCCTCGAAGTCCTCGTCGACCTGCTCCGGGGAGACCACCGCGGCCTCGGTGAAGGGGAAGACCTCGATCACGACCCGCTCGTCGGCGGGGTCCCACGACAGCGTCATGGTGCCGGCGCGGAACTCCTCGGCGATGGGCTGCTCGAGAGGGGCGCTGTCCTCCATCCCGATCGGGGCGACGGCCGGCACGACGGTGGAGGTCTGGGTCGACATCACCTCGTCGAGGAGCTCGTCGATGCGTTCGGCGAGGGCGGCCACCTGCTGCTTCTCCAGCGCCACCGACGTGACGCGGGCACCCGAGCGGGCCTGGAGGAAGAACGTGCGGGCGCCGGGCTCGCCGACGGTGCCGGCGACGAAACGCTCGGGGGGGTCGAAGGCGTGGATGATGGGCATGTCGTCTCCAGCCTAGGGCCGCACGGAGGGGCCGGCGCCACCCCCGACGGGGGCGTCGTCCGCGGCTGCCCGCGAGCGACCTCGCTTCTTCGGCGGCGGGGGCACGAGCCACGACAGGTCGCCGGCGTGGGTGTTGGTGGCGAGCACGTAGGGCCGGGTCCCGGTGTAGCGGATGATCGAGACCGACGCCGGGTCGACGTTGATGCGCTGGAACAGGTCGAGGTGCATGCCGAGCGCGTCGGCCAGCACCGACTTGATGATGTCGCCGTGGCTGACCGCCACCCACACCGCGCCGGGTCCGTGCTCGGCCTCGACGGCCGCGTCGTGGCGGCGTACGGCGGCCACCGCGCGGGCCTGCATCGTCGCCATGGTCTCCCCGCCCGGGAACGCCACCGCTGACGGCTGCGCCTGGACGGTCTTCCACAGCGGCTCCTTGGCGAGGTCCTTGAGCAGCCGGCCCTGCCACTCGCCGTAGTCGCACTCGCTGATGCCCTTCTCGGTGGTCACCCTCGGCGCCGACTCCCGCGCCGCGACCAGCGCCTTGGCGGTCTGGCGGCAGCGCTCGAGCGGGCTGCTGACGATCGCGGCCAGCGGCACCGGGGCCAGCCGCTCCCCCGTCCGCTGGGCCTGGCCCGCGCCGACCTCGTCGAGCCGGACGCCGGGCAGCCGCCCGGCCAGGGTGCCCGACGCGTTGGCCGTCGTACGGCCGTGTCGGACGAGGATCACCGTTGCCATGTCACGGAGCGTAGAGGGGCTAGCGTGACGCCGTGATCGTGGACAGCGCCGTGTACAAGGGTGGGGCGCGGGTGCCGCTCGAGTGCCACGTCCACGACTACGCCACGATGCGCCGGGCCGCGACCGACCAGGACGGCTTCGTCTGGATCGGGCTCTACCAGCCCAGCCAGAGCGAGCTCAACGAGGTGGCGGCGGCGTTCGGGCTGCACCGGCTCGCCGTCGAGGATGCGTTCAAGGCCCACCAGCGCCCCAAGCTCGAGCTCTACGACGACAGCCTGTTCCTGGTCCTCAAGACGCTCTGGTACGTCGACGAGGACGACGCCGTCGAGACCGGCGAGATCAACATGTTCGTCGGCCACGACTTCGTCGTCACCGTGCGCCACGGCCGCGGGTCACAGCTGCAGGACGCGCGCCGGTTCCTCGAGGGCTCCGAGAAGGTCCTCACCCACGGACCCTCCTCGGTCGTCTACGCCGTGTGCGACACCGTCGTCGACGCCTACACCGAGGTCGTCGAGTTCCTCCAGGAGGACGTCGACGAGGTCGAGGAGTCGGTCTTCTCCAACCAGCGCACCAAGGACTCCGCCCGCATCTACACGCTCAAGCGCGAGATCGCCGAGGTGCGCCGCGCGGTCCTCCCGCTGCGCGAGCCGATGCGCCGCTTCGCCTCCGGCCTGGTGGCCGGCGTCGACGTGGAGTCCGCGCCGTTCTTCCGCGACGTCGTCGACCACCTCACCCAGGCCGCTGAGGTCGTCGACACCCTCGACACCCTGCTGTCGTCGGCCTTCGACGCCCACCTCGCCGCCATCTCGGTGCAGCAGAACGACGACATGCGCAAGATCTCCGCCGGCGCCGCCCTCGTCGTCACCCCGACCCTGATCGCCGGGGTCTACGGCATGAACTTCGAGCACATGCCCGAGCTCGGCTGGACCCTCGGCTACCCGTTCGCGCTGCTGCTGATGTTCGGCGTCTCCGGGTTGCTGTTCTGGTTCTTCAAGCGGTCCGGCTGGCTGTAGGCCGTGTTTGCGAGACCTCGGGACTCACCGGCCGGCCGGTGAATCCCCGGCTTGGCCGATGAAGTTCCATCGGCCAAGCACCAGCTCCATCGGCCCATTGGTGCTCGTGTGACGGTGGGAGCGACCCTGCGGGGCGGTGACCTGCGCACCGGTACGCCGTCCACGACGGCCATCAGCTCACCGCTAACGATCCCTCAGGCGTTGAGCACGCCCACGCCGAGCAGCAGCAGCGTGGCGGCGCCGAGGGCGACGCGGTAGAGCACGAACGGCGTGTAGGACCGGGTGGAGACGTAGCGCAGCAGCCAGGCGATGGCGGCGTAGCCGACGACGAAGGAGACGACGGTGGCCACGAGCGTGGGGCCCCAGCCGTAGGGGTTGTCGCCGCCGATCTCCTTGAGCTCGAAGATTCCGGCACCGACGACGGCGGGGATCGCGAGCAGGAACGCGTAGCGGGTGGCGGCCTCGCGGTCGTAGCCGAGCGCGCGGCCCATCGACAGGGTGGCGCCGGAGCGCGAGACGCCGGGCACCAGCGCCATCGCCTGGGCGCCGCCCATGAGGACGGCGTCGCGCAGGGTGATCTGCTTGATCTCCTTGTCGGTGCGCCCGAGGCGGTCGGCCAGGCCGAGCACGAGGCCCATGACGATCAGCGCGGTGGCGATGACCCACAGGTTGCGGAAGTCGCGCTCGATGACGTCCTTGAGCAGCACGCCGAGCACGACGATCGGCAGCGAGCCGACGATGATGAACCAGCCCATCCGGGCGTCGAGGTGGCCGCGCAGCTCGGGCTTGACCAGCGAGCGCAGCCACATCGAGACGATCCGCACGATGTCCTTGCGGAAGTAGATGAGGACGGCGAGCTCGGTGCCGATCTGGATGACGGCGGTGAACGCCGCGCCCGGGTCCCCCCAGCCGAAGAGCTCGGGGTAGATGCGCAGGTGGGCGCTGCTCGAGATGGGCAGGAACTCCGTCAGGCCCTGGATGACACCGAGCACCACGGCCTGCAGCACGTCCCACACGGTCGGCAACGCTAGGGCACCGTCCCGCGTGCCACCGCATCCGCGCCGCGGGCGGTCGTCTAGGTTTTCGTCATGCAGCAGCGCACCCTCGGCAGCACCGGTCTGCAGGTGTCGCGCCTGGGGCTCGGCACCATGACCTGGGGCCGTGACACCGACGAGCACGAGGCCCGCGACCAGCTGATCGCCTTCGCCGAGGCCGGCGGCACCCTCGTCGACACCGCGGCGGGCTACACCGACGGCGACTCCGAGCGCCTCCTCGGCACCCTCATCGGCGACGTCGTCTCCCGCGACGAGATCGTCCTGGCCACCAAGGCCGGCATCTCGCGGCGCGGTGGCGAGCGCGTCACCGACACCTCCCGCGGCTACCTGCTGCCGACCCTCGACGCGTCGCTGCGCCGGCTCGGCGTCGACCACGTCGATCTCTGGCAGGTCCACATCTGGTCCGACCGCACCCCGATCGAGGAGACGCTGAGCGCGCTGGACGTCGCGGTGTCCTCCGGGCGGGCGTCGTACGCCGGCATCTCCAACTACTTCGGCTGGCAGACCGCCCAGGCCGCCACGTGGCAGCGTGCGGTCCCCGGCCGCGCCCCGATCGCCTCCACGCAGGTCGAGTACTCGCTGCTCAACCGCATCGTCGAGCGCGAGGTGCTGCCGGCGTGCCAGGCGCTCGGCCTCGGCGTCCTGCCCTGGTCACCGCTGGGCCGCGGCGTCCTCACCGGCAAGTACCGCGGCGGCACCCCCTCCGACTCCCGCGGCGCCTCGCGCGCCTTCGCCGGCTTCGTCGGCGCCTACCTCGACGACGAAAGCGCCCGCGTGGTCGAGGCGGTGTGCCGCGCCGCCGACGGCCTCGGCTGGTCGCCGCTCGAGGTCGCCCTGGTCTGGGTGCGCGACCGCCCCGGGGTCACCGCCCCGATCGTCGGCGCTCGGACCGCCCAGCAGCTGCGCGGCTCCCTCGACCTCGAGGACAAGGAGTTGCCCCCCGAGCTCGTCGCCGCACTGGACGACGTCTCCGCCGGTTCGAAGGGAGCCGTCTGAATGTCCCGGCACGACCGCCGCGCACCCCGCCCCGGGGTGGAGTGGGAGTTCGACAAGGTCTCGTTCTCGCGGGAGTTCCCGCGCGGCGTGGTCACCAAGCTGCTCGTCGAGCGCGCCGAGCACGGCGGCTGGGAGCTCGACCGCGTGCGCATCGGCAACGACGGCGTGCGACGGGTGATCCTGCGCCGCAAGATCATCCGCGCCGTCCGCACGGGCTGAGGTCTGCCCTCAGAGGTCGCCGAGGAACCGGTCGAAGACCCGTGCCCCGAACTCCAGCGCGTCGACCGGTACCCGCTCGTCGACGCCGTGGAACAGCGCGGTGAAGTCGAGGTCGGCCGGCAGCCGCAGCGGCGCGAAGCCGTAGGAGCGCATGCCGAGCTTGCGGAAGTGCTTGGCGTCGGTGCCGCCGCTCATCGTGTAGGGCGCGACGATGCCCTCCGGGTCCTCGGCGAGGATCGAGCGCGTCATCGCGCCGACCAGGTCGCCGTCGTAGGGCGTCTCCCACGGCTGCTGGTGGGACATGAAGTCCCACTCGATGCCGTCGCCGCACAGCTCGCGCAGCGTCTCGAAGAACTCGTCCTCGTAGCCGGGCAGGAACCGCCCGTCGACGTGGGCGGTGGCCTCGGTCGGCACGACGTTGACCTTGTAGCCGCTGCCGAGCATCGTCGGGTTGACGGTGTTGCGGATGACCGCGCCGAGCATGCGGGCCGCGCCGCCGAACTCCTCGATGAGTGCGGGCGCGTTCTCCGGCGTGGCCTCGGTGCCGGCCAGGTCGGCGACGGTGGCCAGCAGCACCTCCATCGTCGGGGTCAGCCGCACCGGCCACTCGTGGGCACCGATCCGCGCGACCGCGCCGGCCAGCCGCGTCACGGCGTTGTCAGGGTTGATCATCGAGCCGTGCCCGGCGGTCCCGCGGGCGGTCAGCCGCATCCACGCCATGCCCTTCTCGGCCGCCTCGACCAGGTAGAGCCGCCGGCCGCGCACGGTCGTGGAGAACCCACCGACCTCGCCGACCGCGTCGGTGCAGCCCTCGAGCTCGTCGCGGTGCAGCTCGACGAGCTGCTCGGCGCCGTGGTGCCCGCCGGCCTCCTCGTCGGCGGTGAAGCACAGCACCATCGGCCGCTCGGGCACCGCGCCGGCACGCTGGCGCGCCCGCACGACCGAGAGCAGCATCGCGTCGAAGTCCTTCATGTCGACGGCCCCGCGGCCCCACACGTAGCCGTCCTGGACCTCGCCGCTGAACGGGTCGACCTTCCAGTCCTCCGCCGCCGCCGGTACGACGTCCAGGTGGCCGTGCAGGAGCAGCCGGTCGGTGCGGGCCGACGGTCCGGTCCCGCCGCCCCAGTGCGCCACGACCGAGGTGCGGCCCGGGGTGGTCTCGTAGAGGCGGGACTCGATGCCGACCTCGTCGAGCAGGCCGGCGACGTACTCGGCGGCCGTGCGCTCCCCCGGTCCGCCCGAGCCGTCGGGCTCGCCGTAGTTGCTGGTGTCGATCCGGATCAGGTCGCGGCACAGGTCGACGACCTCGGCGGCCGGGTCGTAGGGCGCGCCGGGCTCGGGTTCCATGGGCCCATCCTGACACCTGATCCGGGCACCCCCGATGCGGCTCCCGGGCCGTTGCTTTGCTAACGTTCCGACCGCACTCGTCCGGGTGGCGGAATTGGCAGACGCGCTAGCTTGAGGTGCTAGTGCCCGTATTAGGGCGTGGGGGTTCAAGTCCCCCCTCGGACACAGATCAGCAGCACGGACAGGCCCCGAACCGCTACCGCGGTCCGGGGCCTTCGTCGTGCTGGGCGTGCTCGACCGAGCGGCTCAGTCGGCGTTGACGAGGAACTCGGCGCCGAGGAAGTAGAGCCCGATCAGCAGCGCGAAGACCGCCAGCGTGAGCAGCAGCGGCCTGAGCGTCGAGCGCGGCTCCGGCGCACCGATCGGCTGGTCCTTGCGGGGGCGCTCGGGGTGGTCGAAGTGGTCGGTCGGCTCTCGTTCGGGCATGCGGTGTCTCCTCTTGGTCGCGGTGCACCTTCACTGTTGTCGCGCACCGGTACCCACCACCACCACCCCGAGGATGCGGCCGTGAGTTTTCTTGACTCGATCCAGAGAACCCGGGAGAGTCGGCACACGTCCGGACGGCACCCGCTGGCCGACGCGCCGACCGGAAGGACACCCGTGTCCCAGCACGACCACGAGACCGTCGAAGCCGACATGAACACCGAGGGCGCCGCCGGCTGCCCGGTGCAGACCGGGAAGATGGGTCATCCCACCGAGAGCGCCAGCAACACCGACTGGTGGCCCAACCAGCTCAACCTCAAGATCCTGCGCAAGCACCAGGCCGTGGCCGACCCGATGGGCGCCGACTTCGACTACGCCGCCGCGTTCCGGACCGTCGACCTCGACGAGCTCGCGCGCGACGTCGACGCGCTGATGACCGACTCGCAGGACTGGTGGCCCGCCGACTTCGGCCACTACGGCGGCTTCATGGTCCGCATGGCCTGGCACAGCGCCGGCACCTACCGGGTCGAGGACGGCCGTGGCGGCGCAGGGGCCGGCATGCAGCGCTTCGCCCCGCTCAACAGCTGGCCCGACAACGGCAACCTCGACAAGGCGCGCCGGCTGCTGTGGCCGATCAAGCAGAAGTGGGGCGCCAAGGTCTCCTGGGCCGACCTCATGGTCTTCACCGGCAACCGCGCGCTGGAGACGATGGGCTTCACCACCTTCGGCTTCGCCGGCGGTCGCGCCGACGTCTGGGAGCCCGACGAGGACGTCTACTGGGGTCCCGAGCGCACCTGGCTCGGCGACGAGCGCTACACCGGAGACCGCGAGCTCGAGAAGCCGCTGGGCGCCGTCCAGATGGGTCTGATCTACGTCAACCCCGAGGGCCCCAACGCCCACCCCGACCCGGTCGCCTCGGCCCGCGACATCCGCGAGACCTTCGGCCGGATGGCGATGAACGACGAGGAGACCGTCGCGCTGATCGCCGGCGGCCACACGTTCGGCAAGACCCACGGCGCGGCCGACCCCGAGCAGTACGTCGGCGCGGAGCCCGAGGGTGCCGGGCTGGAGCAGCAGGGCTTCGGCTGGAAGCAGGGCTTCGGCTCCGGCGGCGGCCGCGACACCATCACCAGCGGCCTCGAGGTCACCTGGACCCGGACCCCGGTGCAGTGGAGCAACGACTACTTCGACTTCCTCTTCGGCTACGAGTGGGAGCTGACCAAGAGCCCCGCGGGGGCCTGGCAGTGGGTGGCCAAGGACGCCGAGGACATCATCCCGGACCCCGAGACCAACGTGCCCTCGCGCAAGCCGACGATGCTCACCACCGACCTCGCGCTGCGCATGGACCCGGTCTACGAGCCGATCTCGCGACGCTTCCACGAGAACCCCGCCGAGTTCGCCGACGCCTTCGCCCGTGCCTGGTACAAGCTCACGCACCGCGACATGGGCCCGATCCAGCGCTACCTCGGAGCCTGGGTGCCGCAGGAGGAGCTGCTGTGGCAGGACCCCGTGCCGGCCCTCGACCACCCGGTCGTCACCGACGCCGACGTGACCGCGCTCAAGGCGACGATCCTCGCCTCCGGCCTCACCGTCTCCCAGCTCGTCGCGGCGGCGTGGGCGGCGGCGTCCTCCCACCGCATCAGCGACAAGCGCGGCGGTGCCAACGGCGGCCGGATCCGCCTCGAGCCGCAGCGCGGCTGGGGCGTCAACGACCCCGACCAGCTGGCCCGGGTGCTCGGCGTGCTCGAGCAGGTCAAGTCCGACTTCGACGCCGCCGGCGCCAGCACTGGCACTGGCACTGGCACCAAGGTCACGATCGCCGACCTCGTCGTGCTCGGCGGCGCCGCTGCCCTGGAGAAGGCGGCTGCCGACGGCGGCTTCGCCGTCACCGTGCCGTTCACGCCGGGTCGCACCGACGCCTCGCAGGAGCAGACCGACGTCGAGTCGTTCAGCTACCTCGAGCCGACGTCCGACGGGTTCCGCAACGTCCTCGGCAAGGACGGCCGTCTGCCCGGCGAGTACCGCCTCGTCGACCGCGCCAACCTGCTCGGCCTCAGCGCCCCCGAGACGACCGTGCTGGTCGGCGGGCTGCGGGTGCTGGGCGCCAACACGGGTGGCAACACCCAGGGCGTGCTCACCGACCGCGTCGGCGTCCTGAGCAACGACTTCTTCACCCACCTGCTCGACATGGGCGTCGAGTGGCACGTCGTCGTCGACGGCGACGACGACGGCTTCGAGGCCCGTGACCGGGCCACGGGCGCCGTCCGCTGGACCGGCAGCCGGGTCGACCTGGTCTTCGGGTCCAACTCCGAGCTGCGTGCCGTCGCCGAGGTCTACGCCAGCGCCGACGCCGCGGAGAAGTTCGTGCACGACTTCGTCGCCGCCTGGGCCAAGG
>JAOPXU010000224.1 GCA_025964985.1 Nocardioides sp. | reverse complement strand
CTCCCGCCGGCCCCGCGCGGCGTGCCCAAGATCGAGGTGACCTTCGACATCGACGCCAACGGCATCGTCCACGTCTCCGCCAAGGACCAGGGCTCCGGCAAGGAGCAGTCCATGACGATCTCCGGCGGCTCCGCGCTGTCGAAGGACGACATCGACCGGATGGTCAAGGAGGCCGAGCAGTACGCCGAGGAGGACGCCCAGCGTCGCGCCGCGGTCGAGGCCCGCAACCAGGCCGACCAGCTCGTCTACACGACCGAGAAGTTCCTGGCCGACAACAGCGACAAGATCCCCGAGGACGTCACGACCGAGGTCCAGGCCGACGTCGACGCCCTCAAGTCGGCCCTCGAGGACACCGAGGCCTCCGCCGACACGATCAACGCCGCCGTGGCCAAGCTCAACGAGTCCAGCCAGAAGATGGGCGCCGCGATGTACGCCGCCGCCGAGGCCGACCAGGCCGCTGCGGGCGGGTCCACCGGGGCGACCGGCGAGGCCGACGAGGACATCGTCGACGCCGACGTGGTCGACGCCGAGGTCGTCGACGACGAGAAGCCTGGCGACGACAAGTGACCGACGGCTCCCACGAGACGCCCGAGACGCCCGAGACCCCCGACCAGGGGCCCCTCGACGGTTCGCTCGAGGACGAGGCGGTGGCGGCCGCTGACGCGGCCGCCGCCGGCTCGGCCGTCCCCGGCGAGCCCGAGGCACCCCAGGCGCCCGACGACCTGAGCGGCTTGGCGCAGCCCGGCGACGAGCTCGCCGTGGCCCGCCAGCTCTCCGACGAGCGGCTGGTCGACCTGCAGCGCCTGCAGGCCGAGTACCTCAACTACAAGCGCCGCGTCGAGCGCGACCGCGACCTGGTCAAGCAGAACGCGACCTACGCCGCCCTGGCCCCGATCACCGAGGTGCTCGACACCATCGACCGGGCCCGCGAGCACGCCGAGCTCGAGGGCGGCTTCAAGAGCGTGGCCGAGCAGCTCGAGCGCACGGTCGCCGCGGCCGGGCTCGAGAAGTTCGGCGTCGCCGGCGACCCGTTCGACCCGAGCCTGCACGAGGCGCTCAGCCACCTCGGCCAGGACCCGGAGGTCCAGGTGACCACCTGCAAGGTGATCGCCAAGGCCGGCTACAAGATCGGCGACCGCGTCGTCCGCGCCGCACAGGTGCTGGTCGTCGACCCCGCCGACGGCTGACCCCGCCACACTGCACACGACCCCACGGAAGGAGGAGGGATGGCTGACAACGACGGCTTCCGGCCCGACTGGGCCCAGAAGGACTTCTACGCCGTGCTCGGTGTGACCAAGGACGCCGCTGCGGCCGACATCAAGAAGGCCTACCGACGGCTCGCCCGCGACAACCACCCCGACTCCAACCCGGGCGACACCGCCAAGCACGAGAAGTTCAAGGCCGTCGCCGAGGCCTACGACGTCGTCGGCGACCCCGACAAGCGCACCAAGTACGACGAGATGCGCCGGCTCCACGGATCCGGCGGGTTCGGCTTCGGCGGTGGTGGCGCGGGCGGGGGAGCCGGCGGCGGCTCGTTCAACCTCGACGACCTGCTCGGCGACCGCGCCCGGGGCGGCGGCTTCGGCGACATGTTCGGCGACATGTTCGGCGGCGGCGGAGCCGGCGGCGGACGGCGTACACAGGCCCGCCGCGCCACCAAGGGCCCCGACGTCGAGACCACCGCGACGATCTCGTTCACCGACGCCCTCGACGGCGTCACGATCTCGCTGAGGCTCTCCTCCGACGCGCCGTGCCCGACCTGCTCGGGCACCGGCGGCAAGCCCGGCACCAAGCCCCACATCTGCCCCGAGTGCGAGGGCGCCGGCTACGTCGTCTCCGGCGTCGGTGGCGCGTTCTCGATCAACGAGACCTGCCCCGGCTGCGGCGGCCGCCAGCTCGTCTACGACGCCACGTGCCCGACCTGCCACGGCAGCGGCCGCGGCACCTCCGCCCGCACGATCCAGGCGCGCATCCCGGCCGGGGTCAAGGACGGCCAGCGGATCCGGCTGCGCGGCAAGGGCGGCTCCGGCGACCAGGGCGGCCCGGCCGGCGACCTCTACGTCACCGTCAAGGTCACGCCCCACCGGATCTTCACGCGCAACGGCGACAACCTGACCATCGACGTCCCGGTCTCCTTCGATGAGGCCGCGCTCGGGGCCGAGGTCAAGATCCCCACGCTGGGTGGCGCTCCGGTGACCCTGCGGCTGCCCGCCGGCACCCCCAACGGCCGCACCTTCCGGGTGCGCGGGCGGGGCGCGACCAAGGCCGACGGCACCCGGGGCGACCTGCTGGCCACCGTGCAGGTGCACGTGCCGGCGGTGCTCGACACGGCAGCGCGTGAGGCCGTCGAGGCCTACCGCGAGGCCACCGCCAGCAAGCCGTTGCGTGCTGGGTTGTTCGAGGAAGCCTAGAGATGAGCATCCCGTCGCCCGAGGCCCCGATCCAGTGCACCCCACGACGTTCTCCGCCTCCCCCGCTCCGCTCCTCCGCCGGACAACGCCGCGGGGATCCCGCCTCATGAGTCAGGGTCACGGCGTCGGCCCGGGTCCGGACGTGCCGATCTACGTCATCTCGGTCGCCGCCGAGCTCACCGGGCTCCACCCCCAGACGCTGCGCACCTACGAGCGGATGGGGCTGATCACGCCCGGGCGCACCGGTGGCGGCGGGCGCCGCTACTCCGCCCGCGACATCGACCTGCTGCGCTCGATCGCCGAGCTGACGGCGTCCGGCATCGGCATCGAGGGCGTGCGCCGCATCCTCGAGCTCGAGAACCAGGTCGGGGCCCTCGCCGCCCGCAACGCGGAGCTCCAGGCCGAGCTCGACGCGACCCGCGAGGTGATGCGCCAGTCGCGCACCACCGCCAACGACATCAAGACCGTGCCGCTGCCGCCCAGCCGGCTGCCGGCCCTGCGGCGCCCGGCCCCGAGCCAGGCGGTCGTCGTCTGGCGCCGCGGGAGCCACTGACCCCGGTCAGGCCGACGGTGTGCCCAGCGGCTTCGAGAGCCACAGCTCGTCGCGGCCGTCGCGGACGTGCTCCCGCACGCCGGTCGGCTCGTAGCCGTGACGGGCGTAGGCCCGACGACCGCGGGGGTTGTCCTCCATCACGCCGAGGGCGATCGTCGTCGCTCCGGCGTCGCGGGCCGCGGCCTCGCAGGCCTCGAGCAGGACGTCGACCACCCCGGTGCCCCGCGCGGCCGTGGCGATCCACATGCCCATGACGTACCAGCCGCCGTCGATCTCGTAGGCGCCCGCCATCCCGACGTCGACGCCCGCGCGGGAAGCGAGGAACGTCGCCGGTCGCGCGGCCCGTCGGCGCCACTCCGCCTCGTCGAAGGCCTGCTCTCGCTCCCAGGTCGAGCCGAACATCTCCGGCGATTCGCCGAGCGCGGCCAGCCGGACCTTCCGCAGGCGCTGCCAGTCGTCGGGCACGACGCGGGCCAGGTGCAGGTCGGGCATCGGGAGTCCTCGGATCGGGGTCGCGGCCATTCTGACGGCACCGATGAGTCTGCGTCGGCCGGCCGGTCGTGACCTCCATGACCCCTGCGCACCCAGCACCTGTCCGTCCCGAGCCGGAGGCGGCCCGGTGAAGCTCCTGCTCGCCTCGGCCGGCATCACCAACCTGAGCATCCACGCCGCGCTCCTCGACCTGCTCGGCAAGCCGATCGCCGAGTGCGACGCCCTCTGCATCCCGACCGCGAGCTACGGGCACCCGATGAGCAGCCCGACCGGTGCCTGGAACTTCACCACCGGCCGCAACCCCGACACCCCGATGGTCGAGCTCGGGTGGCGCTCGGTGGGGCTGCTCGAGCTGACCGCCCTGCCCAGCATCGACCGCGAGCGCTGGACCTCGTGGGTGCAGGCGGCCGACGTGCTGCTGGTCAACGGCGGCGACGCGCTCTACCTGGCGCACTGGATGCGGGAGTCGGGCCTCGTCGACCTGCTGCCCTCCCTCACCGACACCGTGTGGGTCGGGCTCAGCGCCGGGAGCATGGTGATGACGCCCCGGATCGGCGAGGAGTTCGTCGAGTGGGAGGCGCCTTCCGGGGACGACCGGGCGCTGGGCCTCGTGGACTTCTCGATCTTCCCGCACGTCGCCCACCCGATGCTGCCGGAGAACACGATGGACGCCGCCGAGCGCTGGGCCGCCCGGCTGGAGGGGCCGGCGTACGCGATCGACGACGCGACGGCGATCCGGGTGGTCGACGGTGTCGTCGCCGTCGTCTCGGAGGGGGAGTGGCGGCACTTCCCCTGACAGCGGGGGCGGCTGACGGTTCGGGCGCGACGGCGTCCGCTGGGTACAGTGACGGGCCACCGCCCACCCCCCAGCACCCCCGCAAGGACGTCATGACACTCGATGAGTTCCGGGTCGCGGTGATCGTCCCGTGCCACAACGAGGAGCTCACGGTGGGCACCGTCGTGGCCGACCTGCGCCGGGCCGTGCCGCACGCCGAGATCTACGTCTACGACAACAACTCGACCGACGGGACCAGCCGGGTCGCGGCCGAGGCCGGCGCGATCGTGCGCTTCGAGACCCGCAAGGGCAAGGGCAACGTCGTGCGCCGCGCGTTCGCCGACATCGAGGCCGACGTCTACCTGATGATCGACGGCGACGACACCTACGACGCCTCGGCCGCCCCGCGCCTCATCGAGGCCCTGGTCTCGGGCCCGCTCGACCACGTGGTCGGCGTCCGCGTCGACACCAACGAGCAGGACGGCAGCTACCGGCCCGGCCACGCCATGGGCAACACGGCGTTCAACCGGGTCACCACGCTGATGTTCGGCGAGCAGGTCAGCGACATGCTGTCGGGCTACCGGGCGTTCTCGCGGCGCTTCGTGAAGTCGTTCCCGGCGAACTCCCAGGAGTTCGAGATCGAGACCGAGCTGACCATCCACGCCGCCAACCTGCGCGTGCCGCAGGCCGAGGTGCCGGTGGCGTTCAAGGACCGGCCGGAGGGCTCGGAGTCCAAGCTGCGCACCTTCCGCGACGGCTTCAAGATCCTCGGCCTCCTCGGCCACCTGCTGCTCCACGAGCGCCCGCTGCTGGTCTGCGGCTACGCCGGCCTGCTCAGCGCGGTCGTCAGCCTCGTCCTCGGCGTGCCGGTGGTCGCCGACTACCTCGACACCGGTCTGGTCGAGCGGTTCCCGACGGCGTTCCTGGCCTCGTCGCTGATGGTGCTCGCCGCCCTGCTCGTCGGCATCGGCATGGTGATGAACACCGTCCTGCGCAGCACCCGCGAGACCCGTCGGCTGTTCTACCTGCAGCTCCCGCCGAGCGTGCGCGTCGGCCGCGCCACCGCACCGGCCCCGGTCACCGCGCGCCCCTGACCGTGCCCCCGCCCCCCCGCGGCAGCGCGCGCCGCTACCTCGTCGTCGGCCTGGCCAACACCGCGCTCGACCTCGCGCTGTTCAGCCTGATGGCCGTCGCGCTCGGCGTGGCCCCGGTGCTGGCCAACGTCGTCTCCACGGTGGTCGTGATGACCGTCAGCTTCTTCGTCAACCGGGCCTGGGTCTTCCGCGCGGAGTCGGCCGGGCTCAAGGCCTACGCCGGCTTCGTCACGGTGACGTTGTTCTCCGGCTTGATCCTGCAGTCGCTGGTCATCCTCGGCGTGATCGCCGCGGCCGGCGCGGTCGTCCCCGACCTGTCCGACGGGCTCGTCGAGCCGGGCGCCAAGCTCGTCGCGATGGCCGTCGGGATGGTGTCGAACTTCCTCGGCTACCGCTACGTCTTCACCGGGCCGCCGGCACCGGCTCCGGCTGCTCCGGCTGCCCCGCCTGCGGCTCCGACCGCTCCGGTCGACGGTCCTCGATAGCCAGCAGCATCAGCACCACGGCCAGGCCGTACGTCGAGGCCAGCACGTAGCGCCCCCCGGAGCTCAGCGGCGAGACCCCGGCGATGGCCAGCTGCAGCGCGAACGGCAGCGCCCAGACCCACGCGAACCGCCGTCGTACGCCGATCGCGGCGGCCAGCAGCAGCACCACGAGGGCCGTCCGCACGCCGTGCGAGATCAGCGGCCGGCACACCGAGGTGCCGTAGCAGTCGAACGCGCGCTCGCGGGTCTCGCCGCGCAGCGTCAGGTTGACGTCGAGCGGGGCGACGCGGTGGCCGTCGATGGTGCGCTCGTAGTCGGGCGACCACGGCGGGTACCAGTCGGTGCCCCGGTCGAACGGGTCGAGGTAGCGGTAGGACTTGAGGAACAGCCCGTCGACGGCGGTGGCCGGGTGGCGGGCGGCGACGTCGAGCACGATCGAGTTGAAGGTCTCCCAGTCCTCGGGCTGCACGGTCTCGTACTTGAAGCTCGCGGACTTGCGCGACAGCGGCCCGGTCGACTTCAGCGGGTCCGAGCTCGAGGGGTCGAAGCTGGCGACGAACGCGTCGAGGTCGAAGATCCGCGACAGGTCCGCGCGCTGCTCGTCGCTCAGGGCGTCGGGGTGCTCGGTGAGCACCAGCGCGAGCACCTGCATCTGCACGCCCTTGGTCTCCACCGGGTCCGAGGGGATCAGGACGCCGGCCGAGGCGAACGCCGCGATCGAGTAGTGCACGAGCAGCGCCGGCACGGCGACAGCGACGAGCGCCGCGACCCGAGCCCTTCTCACGAACAGCAGCGCCACGACCTGGGCGAGCAGGAGGATCCAGCCGAACTGCACCGTCACCGCCATCAGCAGGCTGACCACGAAGGTCTCGACGTACCACCGGCGGCCGACCGTGCCGTGGGTGTGCAGCAGCCGCGCGAGCAGCGCCAGCCACCAGACGAACGCCGCGCAGAACAGCTGGTTCTTGTGCTCGGCCATGCTCCACAGCGCGACCAGCGGGCTCAGCGCCAGCACCAGCAGGGCGAGGGCCCGCGGTCGCCAGCCCGGCACCAGCGAGCCGAGGATCCCGAGGGCCCGGCCGAAGGCGACGAGCGTGAACACCGCCGACGCCGCCGACAGGAGCACCAGCGCCGGCACCAGGCTGTCGAACGCCGCGATGCTCGCCGCGCACACCGCGCCGTAGGTGAGCATCAGGTAGAACGGGTGGTGGTCCGACCACAGGCTGTCGCCGTCGGTGAGCAGGTAGGTCGACGTCGGGTAGTCGACGTACGGCGCCGTCCCGCTGCCGTCCGCGAACGGCGGTGCCCCCACGAAGTCGGAGCGACGCGACACGAACTCGGTGATCATGTTGGCCGGGTCGGGGCTCGGCTGGCCGGGGAACGAGCTGAGGTACCACGGCAGCCACACCACCGCGAGCACCAGCGACACCCGCCACCACCGGGCGTACGTCCACGCGACGAACGTCGTCAGGCGCGTCACCGCCACGGACTCCGTCGGCGCCGTGCGCCATGCGTCGACCAGCGCCCGCAGCCCGACGAACACCACGGCGTACGCCGCCAGCGACAGCGCCAGGAACAGCAGTGCCAGCAGCGGCTGGTCACCGACCTCCCGGCTGAGCAGCAGGTAGGGCGCGTCGTCGGGCGTCAGGTAGCGGTCGACCAGCCCCGCCGTCGTCGCCACCGCGACGACCACCACCACGACCCACGACACCACCGGCGACACCCACCTGACCGCGCCACCGAGCATGCCGCGGACTATAGGCGAGCGCCTCGGCAACCTCTCCACGTCGGTCGAGGAGGTCGCCCTGCGACCGTCACGAGACCGTTCGACCGCAGGTGCAGGTCGGGTCGCGTGGACCGTGCGGTGGTGCGGTCTCGTGACGGTTGGCAGCGCAACCTCCTCGACCGACGTGGGCGTGCGTCGTACGACGCTCTACAGACCTGTCATGCCCCCGACACGGGAGGTTCCTAGGATGGGGCGGCCATGAGCCGCCTCGTCCCGACCCGTCCGCGCCACCGGGTGGCCGTGGTGGCGGGGCTCGTGGCGGTGGTGCTGCTGTTCCTGAGCCCGACGTTCGGGCGGGCGCCGGTGAGCGGGCAGTACCGGCCGCTGCTGCCGCCCGACGGGCTGACCACCGGCTGCTACCCGCTGCCGGGCGGCGTGGTGCCCGACTTCGCCTACGTGCTGCGCCGCGACGGCGAGGTGCTCGACGCCCAGGGTCTGCACCGGCGCGCCGTGCTCCACTTCGACCGGGTCGACGCCGCCGAGGCGGTGGCGACGATCGTGGCGCAGTTCGAGGCGGCCGGGGTGGCCCCCGACGTGCGCGTGAGCGCGCGCGACTTCGACGGGATCCCCGACGACGCGGTCGTGCGCGGCGAGATGGTGCTCGACCTGCCGGTCGTCGCCGAGCAGTCCGACGACCCGGTCTGCGACGACCCCAACTCGACCAAGCGCTTCACCCCCGACCTCCCGGACCGCTCGTGACCGCCCGGCTGCGCGAGCGCTGGGACCGGCTCGGCCGTCCGGAGCGGATCCTGGTCTGGCTGTTCCTGGCGACCGTCGTGCTCAAGGCCTACGTCTACCTCGGCGTGGCCGGCGACGAGCTGGTCGGCGACGAGGCCTACTACCTCGACTCCGGGCGGGCGCTGTCCAACGCCGTGCGCGACCTGGTGTGGCTCCGCAGCCCCGACACCGCCGAGATCGACCGCATCGTCGTCGGCAGCGGCTGGTTCATGCCCGGGATGTCGGTCGTCCTCGCGCCGCTCTACCTCCTGGTCCCCGACGCCTCGATCGCGCTGGCGCGCGGCTACCTCGCCGTCCTCACCTCGCTGCTCCTCCTCGTCACGGCCCGCAGGGTGCGCCGGACCTTCGGCAACGGCCCGGCCGGCGCGCTACTCGTCTACCCCGGCCTCGTGCCGACGTACGCCGCCTTCGGGGCGGCCGGCTGGGGCGACAGCGCTGCGGGGCTGGTGGCGGTGCTGATGGTCTGCCGGGCCGTCGACATGGTGCGCGCGGTGCGCGAGCACCGGCCGGTCCCGTGGCGCCAGGGCCTGGGGCTGGGGGTGCTGGCGATCGTCGCGGTCTACTTCCGCTCCAGCGTCAGCCTGCTGGTCGTCGGGGTGGTCGGCGTGACGTTCATGGTCTCGCTGCTGCTGGCCCGCCGGGCCGAGCGCGGCCGCGTGGTGCTGTCCTACGTCGCGGCCGGGGTGGCGTTCCTGGCCCTCCTGGCGCCGTGGAGCATCGGCGCGTCCGCGGCCCTCGACGGCCGCGTCGTGACGACCGTGTCCGTGCCGACGGTGCGCGCCAACACGTTCGGCGACCGCGACCGGATCTGTTTCGGCGAGTGCGACGCCGGCAGCAGCATCTGGTTCTCGCCGCTGCGCTACTCGCGCGAGCAGGGCCGGGCCGCGGGCGTCAGCGAGGTCGAGATCGCCGCCGAGATGTCGGCGTACGCCCGGCAGGACGTGACCCCGTCGTCCTACGCCCACGACGTCGTCATCAACACCGGGCGCTACTTCGGCCAGCCCGCGCGCTTCGCCAGCCTGCTCGAGGCCGACGACGCCAAGGTCCCGATCGTCGCGCTGGCCGAGGTCGTGACCACCGCGCTCTTCTACCCCGCGACGCTGGTGCTGCTGGTCCTCCTGGGCGCCCGCACCCGCCGCCGCTTCGACCACCAGCTGCAGCTGGTGCTCCTCAAGGTCGGCGTCCTGGCGCTGATGGTGCAGCCGTTCGTGCACATCGCGGGGCCGCGCTACTGGACGACGATGGCCCCGCTGCTCGCGCTCGGCGCCGCGCTGCTGTGGGCCGTACGCCGCGACCGGCGGGCCGGCGTACCGGTCGAGGGTGGTCCGTCCGCCCGGTTCCTCGACGTCGTCCAGGTCGGCCTGACGCTCTTCGCCCTGGTCGTCGTGGTGACGGTCGTCGTGCTCGCGCTCTGAACGCGGAGATACCTGCGTCACGGTGTGACGGTTACCTCGTCCGTGTTGTGACAGGTGGCACTAGTCTGCGCACGTGGACTGGTTCAGCGACTACGTGAACGGGCTCGACTGGTTCGCATTCCTCACCATCCCGCTGTTCACCGGCGTGATCGGCTGGCTGATCAACTGGTCCGGCCTCGTGATGCTCTTCGCGCCGCTGCGCTTCCACGGGGTGCGCGTGCCGGGCATGAAGGAGCTCGCGACGGTCCTGCCGCGCAAGCTGCAGGAGGTGCCCGGCGTCCTGCAGGGCGGGATCGGCTGGCAGGGCATCGTGCCGGCCCGTGCGGCCAAGATGGGCAGCATCGCCGTCGACAAGGCCATCGCCAAGCTGGGCACGCCCGCGGAGTTCTACCAGCAGCTCGAGCCCGACCAGATCGCCGAGCACATCGTCACCGTCTTCCGCCCCGAGATCCCCGACCTCGTCGACCAGGTCATGGAGGCCGAGAGCCCGCGGCTGTGGCGCGACCTGCCCCACCCGGTCAAGGAGGCGGTCTACCAGCGCGTGCAGGCGCAGCTGCCCAACGTCGTCGGCACGGTGACGACCGAGATCGGCATCCACATCGACCAGCTGCTCGACCCCAAGATCATGGTGATCGACCACTTCCAGGACAACCCCGAGCTGGTCGTGCGGATCTTCCGCGACTTCGGCCAGAAGGAGCTGGACATGATGGTCCGGTTCGGGTTCATCTTCGGGTTCCTGCTCGGGGTACCGGTCGCCATCGTCGACTCCATCGCCCACCAGGCCTGGCTGCTCCCCGTGCTCGGGATCGTGGTCGGCTGGATCACCAACGCCCTCGGCATGTGGCTGATCTTCGAGCCGCCGGAGCCCAAGCGGATCCTCGGGTTCACCTGGCACGGGCTGTTCCTCAAGCGGCAGAGCCAGGCCGCCGAGGTCTACGCCAAGATCATCGCCGACGACGTCATCACCCTGGAGCGCATCGGCGACTTCCTGCTCGACGGCCCGCGCGGCGACCGCACCCGGCAGATGCTCGCCACCGCCATGCGCCCCGCGATCGACCAGGCAGCCGGCCCCGCCCGCGGCGCGCTGCGCGTCGCGATGGGCTCGGGCCGCTTCGACACCATCCGCGACTCGGTCGCGCAGGAGGCCGTCGGTCGCACGCTGACGCCGTTCAAGGACCCCGAGTTCAGCGCCCGTCAGGCCGAGAAGATCCGGGTGCTCGTGGCGACCCGCACCAAGGAGCTCCCGCCCCGCGACTTCGTCGACATGATGCGCTCGGCCATCAAGGAGGATGAGTGGATGCTCTACGCACACGGCGCGATCATGGGAGCCGCCGGCGGCTTCCTCCACCTGGCGATCTTCGGCGTGCAGGGGGGCTGATGTCCGGGTCACACGAGTCCGGCCGCACGCCCGACACCTACCGGCTGCCCGACCTCCGGGCCGGCAGCGAGTCGCTGCCGGGCCTGGCCCGCGTCGCCGCGTCGGCCGCGCTCCACACCGCCGGCTGGGGCGTGCGCACCTCCGCCCGCACCTGGCTGCGCGTCGGGCGGGCCGTCACCGACCGCGACGAGGCGGCCGCCCTGGTCCGCGACGCCGGCGAGGCCATCACGGCCGTCGGCGAGATCGCCCGCGCCGCCTCCTCCGGCACGCCGATGGGCAAGGCCCTCGTCACCGCCGGGGAGGCGCTCGGCGGCCTGGTCCCGGAGCCCTTCACCGACGCGATCAACGGCCAGGTCGTCGCCCGTCAGCACGCCCAGGCCCTGCGCGACGCCGAGCCGACCCTGCGCGAGCGCGGCCAGGAGCTGCTCGAGAAGTCCCGCGACGTCTGGAGCACCGACCAGGGCCACCCGGCGTTCGGCCGCATCCTGAGCGAGCTGGCCCCCGACGAGGCCCGCATCCTGATGCTGCTGCTCAACAAGGGCCCACAGCCCAGCGTCGACGTCCGCACTGGCGGCCCCGTCGGCATGGTCAGCTCCCAGCTCATCGCCCCCGGGCTGACGATGATCGGCCCGCGCGCCGGCACCCGCTACGTCGACCAGGTGCCGTCGTACCTCAACAACCTGTTCCGCCTCGGCCTCATCTGGTTCTCCCGCGAGTCCCTGCGCGACCCGATGGAGTACCAGGTCGTCGAGGCCCAGCCCGACGTCCTCGCCGCCATGCACTCGGTCAAGTTCGCGAAGGTCGTGCGCCGCTCGATCCACCTGACGCCGTTCGGCGAGGACTTCTGCCGGCAGTGCCTCGTCGAGGAGACCGCCGCCGCTGCGGAGTTCCCCGAGCACGCCACCCCCGGCGACGGCGACGCCATCGAGGCCCACTAGCCGCACCACACGTCGGTCAAGGAGGTCGCTCTGCGACCGTCACGAGACCATTCCACCGCAGGTCCGTGGGCAAGTCGGCACGGGCCTTCGGTCGATTGGTCTCGTGACGGTTGCTGGCGCAACCTCCTCGACCAGCGTGGGGTCACGTTGGTCGAGGAGGTCGCTCTGCGACCGTCACGAGGCCACTTCACCGCAGGGTCCGTGGCCGACTCGTCGTGCAGTTGCCGTCGATTGGTCTCGTGACGGTTGCTGGCGCAACCTCCTCGACCGACGTGGGGTGGGGTCGACTCCTCAGTCGCCAGAGGGGACGGTGGCGGTGATGACGGTGCCGTCGGCGCGGCGGGTGCCGACCGGGTTCTTGGGCTCGCCGCCGATCCGGGGGCCGTGGCCGTCGAGGGCGACGGTGGCGGGGGCGCCGGGGGAGACCGTGGTGGGCGTCCCGCGGACGTCGAAGGTCAGCTCGCCGGTGCCGTCCTCGACCTCGAGGTCGAGCTCGTCCTCGCGGACGGTGACCTTGACGCGGGTGCCGCGCAGGGTGAGGCGGAAGGCGAGGTGGTCCCAGCCGTCGGGCAGGCGCGGGTCGAGGTACCAGCGGCCCTGGCCGCGGTCGCGGAAGCCGCCGAAGCCGGAGACCAGTGCGCTCCACACGCCCCCGGTGGAGGCGACGTGGACGCCGTCGGCGGTGTTGGAGTGACGGTCGTCGAGGTCGACGAAGAGCGCGGCGTGGAAGTAGCGCAGCGCGAGGTCGTGGTAGCCGACCTCGGAGGCGACGATCGACTGGACCACGGCCGACAGCGTCGAGTCGCCGGTGGTGATCGGGTCGTAGTAGTCGAAGTCGGCCTTCTTCTGCTCCAGGGAGAAGTCGTCGCCGCGCAGGAACAGCGCGAGGACGACGTCGGCCTGCTTGAGCACCTGGAACCGGTAGATCACCAGCGGGTGGTAGTGCAGCAGCAGCGGCCGCTTGGCGACCGGCGTGTGCCCGAGGTCCCACATCTCGCGCTCGAGGAAGTGGGCGTCCTGCGGGTGGATGCCGAGGTGATCGTCGTAGGGGATCATCATCCCGTCGGCGCAGCGCTCCCACTCGCCGACCTCGCCCTCCCGCAGGTCGACGCGGCGGGCCATCTCGCGGTAGTTCTCGGGCCGGTTCTGCTGGATGAAGCGCACGGCCTCGGCGGCGCGACGCAGGTTGTAGCGCGCCATCACGTTCGTGTAGAGGTTGTCGTTGACGACGGTCGTGTACTCGTCGGGGCCGGTCACGCCGTGGATGTGGAACGTGCCGCCGTTCTCGTCGCGCCAGAAGCCCAGGTCGGCCCACAGGCGCGCGGTCTCGACCAGGATGTCGACGGCCGTGCGGTCGAGGAACTCGTAGTCGCCGGTGGCGGTGACGTACTGGTTGAGGGCGTAGGCGATGTCGGCGTCGATGTGGTACTGCGCGGTGCCGGCGGAGTAGTAGGCCGAGGCCTCCTCGCCGTTGATGGTGCGCCAGGCGTAGAGCGCGCCCTTCTGCGCGAGCTGGTGGGCGCGGTGTCGAGCCGACTCGAGCAGCTGGTGGCGGAAGCGCAGCGCGTTGCGGGCCGCCCAGGGGTTCGTGTAGGTCAGGAACGGCATCACGTAGATCTCGGTGTCCCAGAAGTAGTGACCGCCGTAGCCCGAGCCGGTCACCCCCTTGGCCGGGATGCCGGTGCCGTCGGCGCGGGCCGAGGCCTGCGCGAGGTTGAAGAGGTTCCAGCGCACGGCCTGCTGCAGCGCCGGCTGCCCGCCGACCTCGACGTCGGAGCGCTCCCAGAACGCGTCGAGCCAGTCGGACTGCTCGCGGCGCAGCGCGTCGATGCCGTCGGCGCGCACCCGGTCGAGGGTGCGGTGGCAGCGGTCGAGCAGCTCGGCGCTCGGGACGACCTTGGCGGTGTGGTAGCTCACCGTCTTGGTCAGGCGGATCGGGTTGCCCTGCTTGGCGTCGACGAACCACACGGCCCGCAGCAGGTCGTCCTCGCTCTGCAGCTCGGTGCGCTGCACGTCGCCGCTCTCGAAGTCGTGGTCGACGGCGAGGGCGATGGTCATGCCGCTGTTGGCGCACTTGTAGCGCATGGTCATCCGGTCGTGGGCGGCCCCGGCGGGGCCGCTGTCGGAGTCGGCGTCGGTGGCGCGGTCGTTCTGCGGCTGCAGCACCCGGTGGCCGAACATGCTGGCCTTGCGCGGGTCGAAGCCGGCGGCCTTGGCCAGCTCGACGGAGGCGCCGCGGTCGGCGTCCTGGCGGTTGATGACCTGCGAGCTGATGATCACCGGCGCCGAGGAGTCGAGCAGCGTGACCTCGAACGTCATCACGGCGACGTGGCGCTGGTGGAACGAGACCATCCGGGTGCTGTCGATCTGCACCTTCTTGCCGCTCGGCGTGCGCCAGACGACGTGGCGGGTGAGGACGCCGGTGCGGAAGTCGAGGTGGCGCTCGTACTCGACGAGGTCGGCGGCCGACAGCTCGAGCGGCTCGTCGTCGACGTAGAGCCGGATCACCTTCGCGTCGGGGGCGTTGACGATGGTCTGGCCGACCTTGGCGAACCCGAACGCCTCCTCGGCGTGCTGGATCGGCCAGGTCTCGTGGAAGCCGTTGACGAAGGTGCCGTTGGCGTGGAAGTCGCGGCTCT
>JAOPXU010000203.1 GCA_025964985.1 Nocardioides sp. | reverse complement strand
CCTCCACCGGGTCCTACGTCTTCTTGATGGTGGCGGTCATGATCGCCATCGGGATGCTCGTGCTGTTCGTCCGCCGCGGCGTCATCGGCCGGATGCTCATCGCCATGCGCTACAGCCCGGCCGCCTGCGGCACCCTCGGCCTCGACATGCGGTGGTTCCGCGTCGGGCTGTTCGCCGCCTCGGCCGGCATCGCCGGCCTCGCCGGTGCCCTGCTCTCCGGGCTGCGCGGGCTCATCGGCGAGTCCGACTTCATCTTCTTCAACAGCCTGCCGCTGCTCCTGCTCGCCGTCGTCTTCGGCGTCACGTCGGTCACCGGTGCCGTGCTCGGCGGCATCGGGCTGATGCTGCTGCCGGTCCTGCAGGCCGAGACCATCGGCACGGTGCCCCTGGGCGGCGTGATGTTCATGGTCATCGGCGTCGGTGCGGTCCTCGCGGGTCGCGACCCCAACGGCCTGGTCAACTACCTGTTCAAGGCCGGGCGCTTCGTGGAGAAGCGGGTCCGGGACCGGGTCGCGGCCGGGCTGCCCCAGCTGACCACTCCCGACGGTCCGCCGGACGACAACGTCGACGGCCCCCACGCGGGTCACGACCACGACCACGACGCAGTGAGTCTCGCCAAGCCCGTCGACCAGCCGCTCGAGAAGGAGGTGAGCGACAGTGTCCCTGCTCGAGGTTGACGACGTCGTCGTCCAGTTCGGTGGTGTGACTGCGGTCAACCACGCGTCGTTCGAGGCCGAGGCCGGCCGCATCACCGGCCTGATCGGTCCCAACGGCGCGGGCAAGACCACCTGCTTCAACGTGATCAGCGGGCTGCAGCGCCCGACCAAGGGGGCGGTGCGGTTCAACGGCAAGTCCGTCACCCGCACCCCGGTCCACCGCCGCTCGCGGATGGGCATGGCCCGCACCTTCCAGCGCCTGGAGGCGTTCGGGTCGCTGACGGTGCGTGAGAACGTCCGGGTCGCCCTCGACATCCACCGCGGCCTCAAGGGCATCGTCAAGCCGTCCGGCTCCGACCTCGACAGCCTCCTGGAGCGCGTCGGCATCGCGGCGTACGCCGACGACCGCGCCGACGCGATCCCCACCGGCACCGCCCGGCTGCTGGAGGTGGCCCGCTGCCTGGCCGGCGCCCCGCGGCTGCTGCTGCTCGACGAGCCGTCCTCGGGTCTCGACGAGAGCGAGACCGACGACTTCGGCGACCTGCTCAAGGACCTCGCTGCCGAGGGCATGGGCATCCTCATGGTCGAGCACGACATGGACCTGGTGATGGCCGTGTGCGACACCATCCGCGTGCTCGACTTCGGCGAGGTGATCGCCATCGGCGACCCGTCGATGGTCCGCAGCGACCCCAAGGTCCAGAAGGCCTACCTCGGCTACTCCGACCTCGACGAGAGCGGGGAGCACGTCGACGCCGGACCCGACGTGCACGTCGACGAGACGCCCACCCTCGTGACGCCGGTCGTCACCGGCGGCGGGGCCACCGTGAAGGAGCCGTCCGCATGAGCGTGCCGATCCTCGAGGTCGTCGACCTCACCGCCGCCTACGGCCGCATCGAGGTGCTGCGCGGGGTCAACCTGTCGGTGCCCAAGGGTGCCGTCATGGCGCTGCTCGGCCCCAACGGCGCCGGCAAGTCCACGCTGGTGCAGTGCATCGCCGGAGCCAAGGAGCACACCGGCGGCGACATCCACCTCGGCGGCGTCAACGTCCGCAAGGCCGCCCCGGAGGACCTCGCCCGCATCGGGCTGTGCACGGTGCCCGAGGGCCGCTCGGTCTTCCCCAACCTCACCGTCGAGGAGAACCTCCAGCTCATGTCCTACGCCGGGGTCCCCGCCGGCGCGGTGCTCGAGACGGCGTTCTCCTACTTCCCGCGCCTGCACGAGCGCCGCAAGCAGTACGCCGGCACCATGTCGGGCGGCGAGCAGCAGATGCTCGCCATGTCGCGGGCCTTGGCCTCCGACCCGGCGCTGCTGCTGCTCGACGAGCTGTCGATGGGCCTGGCCCCGCTCATCGTCGAGGAGCTCTACGACACCGTCGGGCGCATCGCCGAGTCCGGTGTCTCCATCCTCTGCATCGAGCAGTTCGCCCGCACCGCGCTGCGGGTCTCCGACTACGCCGCCGTCATGACCGGAGGCCGCGTCGTGGCCTCCGGAGAACCCGCCGAGATCCTCGAGACCATGTCCGACGTCATCCTGGGAGGTGCCGCATGAGCGGCAACCACGACCACAGCCAGCACCACAGCCACACGAGCTCCGGACCGGCGGTCGCCTCGCTGCTGCCGTCCGCGCCCCGGTCCGGTCGCCCGGGTCGGACGCTGGGCGCCGACCGCCTCGCGGCACGACGCGTCGCCGCCCGACGCGTCGCCGGTGGCTTCGCCGCAGTGGCCGTCGTCGGCGCCACGCTGTCGCTGACGGCCTCGCCCGGCGTGGCGACCGGCACCCCGGTCGAGGCGAAGGAGCCCGGCTTCGTCGGCTACAGCACCACCGGTGCCGCCACCCCGATGAAGATCGAGATCTACGAGCCCACCATCCCGCTGCCCGCGACCCCGCAGGCCGAGCTGTCGGTCGGCTACTCCTCGGTGCTGGCCGACTCCGCGAGCAGCCGCTCGCGGGCGTCGTACCTGTGGCCGGGCGGACCCGTCGGCGAGGGTTTCAAGACCATCGCCGAGGCGCTCATGCTCCCGCCCGAGCTCGCCGGCCCGCTCGCCGCCAACGGCTACCCGATCCAGGTCAACGCGGTCTTCCCCGGCGGACCGGAGGAGCAGGCCGACGAGCCCGCTCCCGGCATGATCCAGCGCGCCGTCGCCGGCAAGGGCACCGCCCGCGCCGACAATGGCAGCTCGACCGACGGCGAGACCAGCGGCGACGGCGGCGAGGGCGACGGCGGCGGCGGTGGTGGCGGTCCGATCCCCGGCCTGCCGGGCCTGCCCGGGCTGCCGGGCCTGCCCTCGGCCTCCGAC
>JAOPXU010000186.1 GCA_025964985.1 Nocardioides sp. | reverse complement strand
CGTCGAGGTTGGTCACGTGCGCCTGCAGGGGCGCGCCCTCGGTGTACGTCGGGGCGGGAATCGTGTCCAGGATCGTCTTGAACAGCGGCTCGAGGTTGTCACCCTCGGGCATCGAGGCGTTCTCGGGCTGGACCAGGCTGGCGATGCCGGCGCGGCCCGAGGCGTAGACGACCGGGAAGTCGAGCGCGTCCTGGCTGTGGGAGTCGTCGAGGAGGTCCATGAAGAGCTCGTAGGACTCGTCGACGACCTCGGTGATGCGGGCGTCGCCGCGGTCGGTCTTGTTGACCACCAGGATCACGGGCATGTCGGCGTTGAGCGCCTTGCGCAGCACGAAGCGCGTCTGGGGCAGCGGGCCCTCGGAGGCGTCGACGAGCAGCACGATGCCGTCGACCATGGACAGGCCGCGCTCGACCTCGCCACCGAAGTCGGCGTGGCCGGGGGTGTCGATGATGTTGATGACCATCGGCATGCCGCCACCGGCGGGTCCCTCGTAGTGGACCGCCGTGTTCTTGGCGAGGATCGTGATGCCCTTCTCGCGCTCGAGATCGCCGGAGTCCATGACGCGCTCGGCGACGCTCTCGGCCTGGTGGGCGGTGAACGCCCCGGCCTGGCGGAGCATGGCGTCGACGAGGGTGGTCTTGCCGTGGTCGACGTGGGCCACGATGGCGACGTTGCGGAGATCGGCGCGGGTGGTCATGGGTGTACGACGTCCTGTCGGGTCGGAGAATGCGAGCGGCCCGAGCTGGAGAAGGGCCTTGCCGAGTCTAGGCGGGAGGTGTAGGGAAGGCCGATTCGTCGCGGGTGACGCCGGTCTCCCCGTCGTTCGCGGGTACCCGGAGCCATGACCGACACCACCAGCAGCGCCGGCTTCGTCGACCACCTCGGCGTGCAGGTCCACGACGCCGAGGAGGGCCGGGCCCGGATGAGCCTCGACGCCGCGGAGCAGCACCTCAACCCCGCCGGCTCGGTGCACGGCGGCGTGCTCGCGACGCTCGTCGACACCGCGATGGGCCAGGCCGTGCGCAGCGCGACCGGGGAGGACGACGTACCGGCGACGAGCCAGCTCACGGTCACCTACCTGCGCCCGGGCACGCCGGGCCGGCTCGAGGTGACGGCGTCGCTGCGCAAGCGCGGCGAGCACCTGAGCGTCTGCGAGGCCGACGTGGAGCAGGACGGCCGGAGCCTGGTGCACGCCGTCGCGACGTTCGCGGTGCTGCACGACTGAGCCGGCCGTCCTCGCCGTTCCCGGGTCGGCGGGGGCCGTGCGGCACTAACCTCCCAGCGTGCGACCGCTGTGGGGGAAGGTGGCCGGCCTCGCCCTGCTGGCCGGGTGCCTCGTCGTCCCCGCGAGCCTCGCGAACTCCGCGGCGCAGGCCGCCGTCGGCACTGCGCGGCCGACCGCGATCGCCCTCGACTCCGACGGCACGTCGTACGTCGGTCACGGCAGCGGGGCCGCGCTCAGCCGGATCAGCGTGGCCGGGCGGGTGCTGGCGCCCCTGCCGCTCGACCAGCCGGGGCCCGTCAGCGGCCTGGCCACCGACAGCACCGACCGCCTGTGGGTGGCGCACGACCGCAGCGTCTCGGTGCTCGACCTCACCAGCGGGCCCACGGGCGCCGTGGTGCGCCGCTTCGACCGCGACCCGGGCGCGACCTGCGCCCACGACGGCGCGGCGCCGGTCTCGCGCTACGGCGGCATCGCGCTGACCGCCACCCAGGTCGTCGTCGCCGACCGCTGCACCGCGGCGCTCGAGGTCTACGACCGCACCACGGGCGACTTCGTGGTCCGGGTGCCGCTGACCTCCCGCGGCCACGGCCTGGCCTGGCTGCGGCCCTTCGCCGGCGCCCCGGCCCGCCTGTTCGTGGCGCTGCCCGACGCGGGGACCGTGCAGACGTTCAACGCCGAGGCGCTGCGCGCGACGTCGCGGCCGTCGTACGAGCTGCGGCCGCGGACGCCCGCCGGCGGACGCCGTCCGGTGCCGGCCGGCGTCGTGGTCGACCGCACGGGCGTGCTCACCGTCTCCGACCTGACCAACCACGCGCTCCACCTCTACGACCTGCGCCGGGGCTACAGCCTCTTCCGCACCCTCGGCCACCCCGCCGACCCCGGCACGGCCGACGGCTACCTCGACCAGCCGACCGCCCTCGCCCAGCACCCGCAGGACGGCAGCGGCCAGGCCGGCAACCTCTTCGTCGCCGACCTGAGCAACGGTCGCGTGCAGCGCTGGGACGTCGGCGGCGGCTTCACGTTCTGGGCGCGCGCCCTCAGCCCGCCGGTCGTAGACGGGCCGGGGGAGCCCACGGAGCCGGCCGAGCCCGGCAACACCGTCGCCCCGGTCATCACCCGGTCCGGCGGTGCACTGCTCTGCTCGACCGGCACGTGGGACGGCGGCACCGCGTCGTTCGGCTACCAGTGGCTGCGCGACGGCGTCCGCGTCGCCGGCGTGAGCGGCTCGACCTACGCGCTCGGCGCCGCCGACGACGGCACCGAGATCGTCTGCCGCGTCACCGCCACCACCACGACCGGCACCGCGACGGCCACGAGCGCCCCGTGGTTCGTCGGTACGCCGACCCGCCCGGTCAGCACGTCGCCCCCGTCGGTCATGGGCACCGCGGCCCTCGGCCGCACGCTCACCTGCGCCACCGGCGCCTGGAGCGGCACGCCCGCGCCGCGCTTCTCCTACGTGTGGCTGCGCGGCTCGGTGCAGGTCGACGACACCCCGAGCCACGTGGTCACCGCGGCCGACGTCGGCGCCTCGCTGGGCTGCACCGTCATCGCCACCAACCAGGCCGGGTCGACCGCGGCCTCGGCCGCCCCGGTCGTGCCCACCGGCACGGCACCGACCGAACCGACCGACCCGACTGGGCCCGACCCCGAGCCCACCGCTCCGTGCACCGGCACGCCGCGGGTGACGATCGCCGGCGGGGCGGCGTACGTCCGGCGACCGCAGGTCACGCTGACCGTCGTCGCGCCGGCAGGGGCCACCGGCATCGAGGTCAGCGACGACGCCGCCTTCACCGTCCCGACGGTCGTGACCCGCTCGGCGGCGTGCGCTGTCGCCTGGACGCTGCGGGTGCCGGGCGACGACGCGACCGCGGTCGGGGTGTGGGTGCGCTTCGCCGGCACGGCGGCCCCGGTGGTCTCCGACGCGGTCCGCTTCGACCGGACCGGCCCACGCCTCGGCGCCGCGACCGTGCGGTTCAGCGACCGCCGCTGGCTGCTGCGGGTCGCCGCCTTCGACGTCAGCGGGGTGGCCACGCTCACCTTCGGCCCGAGCCGCACGACCGGGCTGCGCACCGTGCGCGCCGCACCGACCGTGCGGGTCCGCGCACCGGAGGAGGCGCGCTGGGTCCGCGCGACCGACCGCCTCGGCAACGTCGGCCGCTGGACCCGCGTCGGCTGACGCGTCGCTCAGCGGTCCTGGTCGTCGCGCAGCTCGCCGAGCAGGTCGAGCAGGTCGTCGTCGGAGAAGCGGTCCGAGGGCAGCGGCCCGTCGCCCTCGAGGCGCAGGCGGGCGACGCCGGGAGGCAGCCGGACGCCCTGACGGACCGTGTAGTGCAGCCGGCCGTCGCGCACGCTGAGCGCGGTCACGGTGCCGGCGTGCAGCTCGCGGTCGACGTCGAGCAGGACGACGTCCTCGCCGGCGGCGATCGGGGCGCTCACGCCGGACTCGTCGTGGGCGATGACGAACGAGCCGGGCTCCTTGCCGAGCTCGACCACGGCAGGCAGCACGATCAGCTCCACGCTCGTGCCTCCCTCCAGGACGTCTCGCGCCCGGGGAGTTCGCTTCCACGTGACGGCGGCCGACGCCGTCGTCGGCACTCCGCCCGGCACGCGCCGAGCACTCGGGGCGAGCATAGGCCGGGACGGGGCCCCTGGCCACGGTCGACGGCCTCTGGCCCCGGACGGCCACGAGGGCGCCGGGCCAGTGGCCCGGCGCCCTCGTCGGTGTCGGCGGTGTCGGCGGTGTCGTCGGGTGTCCTCAGACGGTGAACTTCGCGACCAGCGACTTGAGCTCGCTGGCCATCGTCGCCAGCTCGGTGGCCGACTGCAGGGTGTTCTGCGCGCCCTGACGGGTGTCGTCGGCCGCCGAGGAGACCTGCGTGATGTCGTCGGCGATGCCGTTGGCGCCGCCCGCGGCCTCGGTGACGCTGCGTGCGATCTCGTTGGTGGTGGCGGTCTGCTCCTCCACCGCGGAGGCGATGGTGGTCTGGATGTCGTTGATCCGCCCGATCACCTCGGCGATCTCGCTGATCGCGGTCACGGCGCCCCGGGTGTCGCCCTGGATCGCCTCGATCTTCTGCCCGATGTCCTCGGTGGCCCGCGCCGTCTCCTTGGCGAGCTCCTTGACCTCGTTGGCGACCCCGGCGAAGCCCTTGCCGGCGTCACCGGCACGAGCGGCCTCGATGGTCGCGTTGAGCGCGAGCAGGTTGGTCTGCTGGGCGATCGAGGTGATCACCTTGATGACCTGGCCGATCTCGGCGCTGGACTCGCCGAGGCTGGCGACGGTGTCCTGCGCCGAGCTGGCCACGCCCACCGCACCCGTGGCCACGGTGGCGGCCTCGGTGGCGTTCTGAGCGATCTCGCGGATGCTGGCGGTCATCTCCTCGGCGGCGCTGGCCACCGTCTGGATGCTCGCCGAGACCTCCGAGGAGCTGCCGGTGGCGCTGGTGGCGCGCTCGGAGGTCAGCGAGGCGCCGTCGCCCATGCCCTGGGCCAGGATCGTCAGCTGCTCGGCGGCGACGTCGAGGCTGTCGGCGGTGCGGCCGATGTCGACCATGCTGGTGCGCAGCGTGCCGAGCAGCGAGCCGAGGCCGTGGGCGAGCTGCCCGATGGCGTCGTCGCCCTCGATCTCGATCGACCGGGTCAGGTCGCCGGCGCTGGCGGCGCGGACGACCTCGAGGACGGCCTCGACCTTGGCGGCCATCTCGGCGGCCCGCTCGCGCTCGATGCTCTCCTTGCGGATCCGCTCGAGCGCCTGGGAGACCAGGCGGCCGACGTTGCGCAGGGCGTCGAGGCGCTGCGGGCTCGGGTTGATGGTCTCGGTGGTGAAGAAGTCCATCGTCCCGTTGACCTTGCCCTCGAGCACGATCGGGAAGCAGACGCCCGACTTCACGCCCACGCGCTGGGCGACGGGGGCCCGCACGCAGTCGGTCATCTCGCCGAGGTCGGCGGTGAAGAAGAGGTCCTCGGTGGCCCACGCGCGACCGGACAGGCCGACACCGCGCTTGAACGACGCCTCGAGGGTCACCCGGCGGAACTCCGGTCCGGCGTCGCCCGACTCCTGCACGAACTTCAGCGCGTCGACCTCGGGGTCGATCTGCCAGTAGGAGCCGTAGGCCCAGCCGAACTCCAGGCGCACGGTGTCGAGGACCGTCTGCACGGCGCTCGCGACGTCGGTGGCCGCACCCAGGCCGGCGAGCACGCTGTTGACGGCCGCACCGTTGCGCATCGACTCGTCGAGCTCGGTCTCCTTGCGGAGGCGGTCGGTGATGTTGTCCCAGCACGCCATCGCGCCGACGTACGCGCCGTCGGCGTCGTAGAGGGCGCTGACCTGCAGGTCGAGCGTCTCGGGACCGACCTGGATGTCGGCCCGGCGGGGGAGCAGGCTGGGGTCGGCGAGGATCGCCCGCTGGTACGACGGGTCGGTGTGGAAGATGTCGAGGTTGGCGCCCACGATGTTGTCGGGGCTGATCGGCAGCCAGTCGGCCAGGCGCACCAGGCCCTCGCGGGTCGAGGCGTTGGCGTAGGTGATCACGAAGTCGCGGTCGGCGAGCATCACCCGCGTCGGGATGGCGTCGAGCAGGCCCGGCAACCTCGTCAGGTCGACGCCCTGGGTGAGGTCGAGGCCGGAGCCGGACGGATCCACCGGCTTGGTGGTCCGGGGGCGGCCGTTGGCCTTCGGCGGGTGCGCGAGCTGGGTCATGATGCTCCTTCGGATCGGGTGGATGTGTCGGTGACGCCGGAGACGTCGACGGCGCGGTCGGCGTCGACCACGAGCAGGATCGAGTGGGTCAGCGGGACGACGCCGCGGACGACGTCCTGCACGGTGGTGGGCAGGTTGGCGGGGGTGGGCTGCAGGCTGAAGCCGTCGGTGTCCATCACGTCGCCGATGTCGTCGACGAGCAGGGAGACGACCTCGCCACGGCTGCGGACGATGACGTTCATCGGCAGCTCACCGTCGCTGCGGGCCGGCAGCCCGAGCCGGCTGCGCAGGTCGAGCGCGGTCACGATCTGTCCGCGCAGGTTGATCAGGCCGCGGACGGTGTCCGGGGCGTTGGGCACGCGGGTCAGCTGCTGGTAGCGCAGCACCTCCTGCACGTGCTCGACCGCCAGGCCCAGGTGCAGGCCGGCGACCCAGAACGTGCAGTACTGGCGGGCCAGGACCGTCGGCTGCCGCGCGATCGTCGGGGCGCTCATCGCGCACCCACCAGCGCGCCGGCCAGCACCGGTCGTACGACGGCCTCGAGGTCGACGAGGTCGGTCACCCGGCCCTGCACGACGGCCGAGCCCAGCACGCCGGGTCGGCGTCCGACCTCGGAGGGGACGAACGCCTCCTCGACGACGTCGAGCACCCGGTCGATGACGATGCCGACCCGCAGGTCGCCGTCCTCGTGGACCACGACGGACAGCTGCTCCTCCGGCGGCGGCGACGGGGGCAGCCCGATCGCGGCGGCCAGCCACACCAACGGCAGGATGCCGTCGCGGTACTGCACCACCTGGACGCCGCCCGAGCTCTCGATGCGGTCGAGGTCGAACTCCTCCAGCCGCGAGACCGCCGTGAGCGGCAGGGCGGCGAGGCGGCCGGGAGCCACCTCGAGGACGAGCAGCGCGCTGCTGTCGACGGCGCCGGCGCGCACGTCGTCGACCTGCTCGTCGGCCGAGACCAGCGTGCGGGCGCGGGCGATGCCGGACACGTCGAGGATCAGCGACACGCGGCCGTCGCCCATGATCGTGGCGCCGGCGTACATGACGAGCGACTTGAGCTGGCGGCCGATCGGCTTGACCACGATCTCCTGGGTGTCGTGGACCTCCTCGACGCACAGGCCGAAGTGCACGTCGTCGGCCTGGACGACCACGATGGTGAGGGTGTCGCGTTGCTCCCAGCGCCCACCGAGCACCTCGCCGAGCGAGACCAGCGGCAGCAGCCGGCCGCGCAGCCGCAGCACCGGCGAGTCGGCCAGCACCTCCACGGCCTGCGCGAGGTCCTTGCCCTCGAGGCGGACCAGCTCGACCAGGTTGGCCTGCGGGATGGCGTAGCGGTCGCCGCCCTCGCCGACCACCAGGGCCGGGATGATCGCCAGGGTCAGCGGGATGCGCACCCGCACCGTCGTGCCGGAGCCGACCGTGCTGGCCAGGTCGACCGCACCGCCGATCCGCTCGATGCTGGTGCGGACGACGTCCATCCCGACGCCGCGGCCGGAGACGTTGGTGACCTGCTCGGCGGTCGAGAAGCCGGGCCGGAAGATCAGGTCGAGCACGGCCCGGGGCTCCATGCGGGCCAGGGCGTCGCGGCTGACGACGCCGCGCGCGATGGCGGCGGCGGCGATCCGGTCGGGGTCGATGCCGCGGCCGTCGTCGGTGATCTCGATGATCACCTGGCCGCTCTCGTGGAAGGCGCGCAGGTGCAGCCGGCCCGCGGCCGGCTTGCCGAGCGCGACCCGGTCGGCCGGGGCCTCGAGGCCGTGGTCGAGGGAGTTGCGCACCAGGTGCGTCAGCGGGCCCTTGAGGGCCTCCAGCAGGGTGCGGTCGAGCTCGGTGTCGTGGCCCTCGAGCTCGAGGTTGACCTCGCGACCCAGCTGCAGCGCGAGGTCGCGCACCATCCGCGGCATCTTCGACCAGACCTGGCCGATCGGCTGCATGCGGGTGCGCATGACGTTCTCCTGCAGCTCGCTGGCCACGATGTCGAGGCGCTGCGCGGCGCGCACCAGGTCGGGGTCCGACTCGCCCACGTGGGTGCCAGCGTCGGTGCGCTGCAGGATCTGGTTGCGCGTGAGCACCAGCTCACCGACCAGCTGGACCAGGCCGTCGAGCAGGTCGACGTCGACGCGCACCGAGGAGTCCACCACCCGTCGTACGCCGGTGTCGTCGTCGTGCGCGTCGGCCGCGGGCTCGTCGTAGGACTCCACCGGGACCTCGACGTGCACCGGCGCCGGCTCGGCCGGGGCGGCGGGCGCGACGACCGGGTCGTCGAGCGGCGGCTCGGGCGCCAGCGGCAGCCGGTCGGTCCCGGCCGCCACGACCGGCGCCACGACCGGCTCCGGCTCGGGAGCCGGCTCCTGGGCGGCGGCGAGCACGCGCTTCAGCTCGACCACGACCTCGTCGACGGGCACCGTCGGGTCGACGTCGCGGCCGGTGGACTCGATCGAGTCGAGCAGCCCCCGCGTCGTGTCGACCATGCGCAGCAGCACGCCGGCGACCTCGGTGGTCATGACCATCTCCTGGTCGCGCAGCCGCGACAGCAGGTCCTCGCCGTGGTGGGCGAGCTTCTCCAGGCGCTCGAACGCCAGGAACCCGCTCGTGCCCTTGATGGTGTGGATCGCGCGGAAGATGCTCGAGAGCAGCTCCCGGGATCCCGGTACCTGCTCGAGCTCGACCAGGTCGCGGTCGAGCTGGTCGAGGTTCTCGTGGCTCTCCACGAGGAACTCGGCGACGATCTCAGCGTCTTCGTTCATGCGCCCTCCTCCGGGACAGGGAGGAGTTCGGCGCCGGGTCGGCGGACCTGAGGAGAAGGGGGCGGGTGGCCCGGGCCTGGCTAGCCCGCGGGCGGGGTGGGGCGCTCGCGCAGCTGCTGGGCCAGGCTGGCCACGGCCGTCTCGGACGGCGACGCGGCGGCCTGGTTGCGGGCCTCGAGCTCGGCGAGCAGCTCGGCGCGGTTGACGGCGACCGAGCGCGGCGCATCGATACCGATGCGGACGACGTCGCCCCGCACCTCCAGCACCGTGACGGTGACGTTGTCACCGATCACCAGGCTCTCGCCGACGCGGCGGCTCAGGACCAGCATGCCCGAAGGCTAACGGTCGGGGGAGGTGCTGTGTTCACCTCAGGCGAGCACGGGACGCGCGGTGGACAGCGTGAGGTCGTCGAGGACGACCTGGCAGGCCGCGCGGGTGCGGGTGTTGACGACCACGGGGGCCAGCAGGTTGGCCGTGGTGTCGGCCAGCGTGTCGCCGGCGGTGAGGATGACGAGCACCAGCACCTCCTCGACGCCCTCGATGCCGAGGTCGGCCACGGTCTCGTCGGAGATCTCGGGCGCGTAGTCGGGGAAGAAGTGGGCCGGCGGCACGACCAGGAAGCGCAGGTCGGCGTCGTCAAGCGAGCGCAGCGCGCAGAGCACGCCGTCGTCGTCGAGCTGCACGAGCGCGAAGCGGCTCAGGTCGGGGAACCCCGGCAGGGGGTGCACCAGGTCGATGACGGGCAGGTCGATGACGGCGGTGCTCGACATGCGGGTCCTGCTCTCCTGGGTCGGGGGGACGGTCAGGCCGGTCGGCCGGGTCGCGGTCATCATCGCAGGAACTGCACCAGGCTCGGCTGCATCACCCGGGCGGTCGCGGCGAGCGCGGCCTGGTAGGCGGTCTCCTGCATCTTGAGCTGCACGATCGCCTTCGGCAGGTCGGTCTCCTCGGCCTCCGACAGCCGGCCGCGCAGCTCGTCGAGCGCCTCCGTGGCGGTCTGCGCGGCGCTCTCGACGCGGTTGTACGCCGCGCCGACGGTCGACTGGGTGGCGTTGATCGTCTGCAGCCGGCCCTCGAGCGCGCCGAGGGCGGTGCGCATCGCCGTCCCGTCCCCGGCGCGCAGCGCGGCGGAGAGGTCGGCGAGGTCGTCGAACAGCGAGTCGCCGGTGGGCCCGACGACGTCGGTGCCCGTCACGTCGACGCGCACCTTGACGCCGTCGCCGACGGTGCGCAGGACCTGGCCGGGCGTGCCGACGTAGGCGCCGGCGGGGTCGAAGGCGACCGACCCGGCGGTGACGCCGCCGAGGACCGGGCGGCCCAGGTAGGTCGCGTTGGCGTGGGTGCGCAGGCTCTCGCGCAGCTGGTCGACCTCGACGGCCAGCGCGTCGCGCGCGGCCTGGGAGGTGGAGCCGGTGCTGGCGCCCTGCAGGCCCAGCTCACGCGCCCGGCGTACCTCCGTGGACATGCTGCCGAGCGTGTTGTCGATGGTGCCGAGCCAGGCCATGCCGTCGCTCGCGTTGCGGACGTAGGCCTCCTGGCGCGTGGTCGCGGCGCGGAAGCGCATGGCGGCCGAGGCGGCGTTGGGGTCGTCGGAGGGCCGGTTGACGACGCGACCGGTCGACAGGTGCTCCTGCACCTTGCCGAGCCGCGACAGGCTCCCCTGCAGCGACGTGAGCGAGCGGTGGGTGAGCAGGCTCTCGGTGACGCGCGTGGTGCCCATCAGCCGATCCCGGTGCGGTTGATGAGGGTGTCGAGGACCGAGTCGACCACGGACATCACGCGGGCGGCGGCCTCGTAGCCCCGTTGGGCGGCGAGCATGGCGACCATCTCCTCGTCGAGGTTGACCCCCGACAGCTGTTGGCGGGCGGAGTCGACCTGGGTGGTCAGGAGCCCCTGGGTGGCGGCCAGTCGCTGGCTCGACGAGACCTGGGTGCCGAAGTCGGTGACCAGGCGGATGTAGGCGTCCTCGGCGGTGCCGGCCTCGGAGAGCCGGTCGGCGCGCGAGCCGTCGACCACCCCGCCGGCCAGCGCGGACGCGGCGACCTGCCCGGGGCCGGTGAGGGCCACCCGCAGGGTCCGCGCGGCGTCGCCGGGGGTGTGGCTGAAGAAGTCGCGCCCGGTCGTGCCCGCGGCGTCGTAGCCGGTGCGGTGCAGGGCGTTGACCTCGTCGGCCAGCGTCGTGGCGACCGCGCCCAGCCCCGCGACGTACGCCGGCAGCGTGATGTCGATCAGGTCGGCGGTGGCCCCGAGACGTCCGGACATCCCCGAGGTCTGGGTGGTCGTGGCGGGCGACCCGCTGACGACCGACAGCACGACGGGGGAGCCGTCGGCGCCGCCGGTGGGCGTGACGCCGCTCGTGACCACCAGGCGCCCGGCCGTCTGGCCGTTCACCAGAGGGACGCCTCCGACGGAGACGTCGAAGCCGCCGTCGACGCGGGCGGTCGCCTTGCCGCCGGTCAGGTCGGCCAGGCGCAGCGCGAGCCGGTCGCGCTGGTCGGCGAGGTCACCGTTGTCGACACCGTCGAGCGATGCGGCGGCGAGGGCCTTGTTGGCGGCGGCGAGCTCGACGGCGACCGTGTTGACCTCGGCCACCGTCGAGAGCAGCGTCGCGCGCTGGGTGGCCGCCTCGCTGTCGAGGCTGGCGGCCTGGGCGTGCACGGCGTCGACGAGGGCGGCGCCTCGGGCCAGCACCTGGCCGCGGGCCGCGCTGCTGGCCGGCGAGCTGGTCAGGTCGTTCCAGCTGCTCCGGTAGCTCGAGAGCGCGGCGGACAGCCCGGTGGTGCCGGGCTCGCCGATGCCGCTCTCGACGCGCTCGAGCACGCCGGCGCGGACGTCGAGGTACTGCTGGCGCCCGTGCTCGGTGCGCGCCCGGGCGTCGAGCAGGCCGTCCGCGAGCCGGTCGATCGTGGCCACCCCGACGCCGCCGCCCACGGCGTCCAGACCTTCGGGCAGTCGCGACCAGCGAGCCGGTACGGCGGACGCGCCGAGCGACTCGCCGACCGCGCGGCGCCGGGTGTAGCCGTCGGTGCTGGCGTTGGCGACGTTGTTGGACGCGATGTCGAGGGTGACCCGCTGGTAGCGCAGCGCGGTCAGCGCGGTGTTGAGGGAGGCGAAGGACCCGGACACGTCAGACGCTCCGGTCGACCAGCTGTGACGCGGGGGCGCTGCTGACGGCGGAGCCGTCGGGGCTGTAGCTGTCGGCCTGCTGCCCGGCCAGCTGCATGAGCGTCTCGCGGGCCGACTGGTAGCCCTGCGTGAGCAGGTGGCGGTTGGCGTTGGCGAGGTCGACGAGACGGCGCAGGGTGACGGTGAAGACCTCGTGGTGGTCGAGCAGCGTGGTGCGCCACGGCTCGTCGCTCAGCTCGGCGAGCTCGCGCAGCGGGGTGTCGGCGGGCCGGCCGAGTGCCTCGGCGGCCTCGGCGGCGGCGACGGCGCGCAGGACCTCGGTCTCGCGCATGCTCTGCAGCGTCGACTCCACCTCGCGCGCGGCCCGCATGAGCCACTCGCTGCGACCACTGGCCAGCACGAGCTGCTCGATCTCCAGTCGGTACAGCAGCGTGTCCATGAGGTCACGCTCCTGCCACAGGACGAGGGACAGCTTCTCCACGGACGACTCCCGGGTTCGCGATGGTCTGGTCGAGCACTGGTCGAGGAGGAAGGTCGGCCTGGTCAGGACCGACCTGAGACGAATGCGGGACGGATCAGGCACCCCTGCTCCCCACCACCCGATGTGACTAGACGCAAAGATTCTTCGACCTACTTTGTTACTGAAATGTTCCCTACTCCACAGAACGTGTGCGCACACTGTGGCTCGCCGGCCGGGGAGGGACACCGGGCCAGGCAGGGAGGGAACACCGATGAACAAGCACGTCTACACGCCAGCACCGAGCAGGGCACCCGCACCATCCTCGACCCGGGTCGTTCGGCAGGCCGTCATGGCTGAGAACGCTGTCGAGCTCGCCGGATCCCCCACGGCCGACGAGCTCACCACCACCCACCTGGGCCTCGTGGCCCACGTCGTCCGCGAGACGGTGCGCAACCTGCCGGCCCACGTGAGCCGCGACGACCTGCACTCCGCCGGGCTCACCGCTCTGGTGAAGGCGGCGCGTGCCTTCGACGCCGAGCGCGGCGTGCCGTTCGCGCACTACGCCATCACCCGCATCCGCGGCGCGATGGTCGACGAGCTGCGCAGCATCGACTGGGCCTCCCGCTCGGTGCGCCGGCGCAGCCGCGACATCGAGACGGCCCGCGGCGAGCTCGCGGTGGCGCTGGGCCGGGTCCCGGAGACCGCCGAGGTCGCCTCGAGCCTGGGCATGTCCGTGGCCGAGGTCGAGGGCACCGTCGGCGACGTCGCCCGCGCCCAGGTGCTGTCCCTGCAGGGTGACGGCGAGCGCGACTACGAGCAGACGCTCGTCAGCTCGACGCCGACCCCGGAGGACCAGCTGCTGCGACAGGAGCGCCTCTCCTACCTGGTCGACGCGATCGCCGAGCTGCCCGAGCGGCAGCGGGTCGTCGTCGAGGAGTACTTCCTCGCCGAGCGGCCGATGGCCGAAATCGCCGAGACCCTCGGGGTCAGCGAGTCGCGGATCTCCCAGATCCGGGCCGAGGCCCTCGTGCTGCTCCGCGACGCGATGAACCTCGCGCTCGACCCCGAGCTCGTCCCTGTGCCCGAGCGGCCCGACGGCTGCGTGGCCCGCCGGCGCGCCAGCTACTTCCAGGCCGTGGCCGCGCGCCACGACGCGGGGATGCGCCGTCCGGTGCCCCGCGGCGGCTTGGCAGCACTGCTCGACGAAGCGTGACGACGCGGCTCCGAGGAAATCTCGGGGCCGCGCTCGATTTCTGCTCAGGTCCCCACCTCGGGGACCGATCACACCGCCGGAGCCCATGGACGGGCTCCGGTCAGACCTAACCAGGAGGGAACCGTCATGGGTCTTCGCATCAACACCAACACCGACGCTTTCAACAGCTACCGCAACCTGTCCGTCACCCAGGGGCAGATGTCGAAGTCGCTGGAGAAGCTGTCCAGTGGCTTCCGGATCAACCGGGCCGCTGACGACGCCGCCGGCCTCGCCATCTCCGAGGGCCTGCGCTCGCAGGTCGGTGGCCTCAAGGTCGCCGTCCGCAACGCGCAGGACGGCATCTCCGTCGTGCAGACCGCGGAGGGCGCGCTGACCGAGGTCCACTCGATCCTCCAGCGCATGCGCGACCTGGCCGTCCAGGCCTCGTCGGACACCAACAACGCCGACGCCCGCACCGCGATCTCCACGGAGGCCGGGCAGCTGCAGTCGGAGCTCTCGCGGATCTCCGGCTCGACGAACTTCAACGGCACCAAGCTGCTCGACGGCAGCGCCAACACGCTGAACTTCCAGGTCGGCGCGGGTTCGGGCACCACCGAGAACGTGATCACGTTCGACTTCGACGCGGCCAACGTCTCGGCCGTCGCCACCGCCCTCACGACCGGGCAGGGCAACGAGTACGTCGTGGCCACCCCCACCCTCGTGACGGGCAACTTCGCGTTCTCGACGACGGGCGTGGTCGCGTCGGCCACGGTCGCCATGGGCGCGGCCGGCACCTACGACACGGTCCAGGAGGTCGCTCAGAAGCTCAACAGCGACGCAGGCTTCAACGCGAGCTTCTCCGCCAGCGTCAACCAGGACAACAAGCTGGTCGTCGTCGCGACCAACGGTGGCACGTTGGCCGTCACGGCCCCGGGCACCGGTGGCGCCGCCGGTACTGCCGTGTCGGGCGCGATCTCGTTCAACAGCGCGACCAACGCCCGCAACGCGATCACCACGATCGACAACCAGATCAAGACGATCTCGGCCGCTCGTGCCTCGCTCGGTGCGGTGCAGAACCGGTTCGAGCACACCATCAACAACCTCAACGTGGCCGTGGAGAACCTGTCGGCCTCCGAGAGCCGGATCCGCGACACCGACATGGCCCAGGAGATGATGAGCTTCACCCGCTCGCAGATCCTGTCCCAGGCCGGCACCGCGATGCTCGCGCAGGCGAACTCCGCCCCGCAGAGCGTCCTGTCGCTGCTCCGCGGCTGAGTCCCGTGGGTCCGGGGAGGGCGGGGTCACAGCCTCCGCCCTCCCCGGCTCCGCACCCCGGTGAGCTCCTGGCGACGCCAGGGAGGAGGTAGTCCCGATGGCCAGCATCAGCGGCCTGTCGAGCGGGCTCGACACCGCCACCATCATCAACCAGCTCATGCAGCTGGAGGCGGCCCCGCAGGCCCGGCTCAAGTCGCGCGTCACCTCCGAGCAGTCGGCGGTGTCCACGCTCCAGAGCCTCAACACCCGGGTCGCGGCGCTGCAGACCAAGGCGGCCTCGCTCACGTCCCCCACCGCCTGGGCTCCGCTCAAGGCGACGTCGTCGGGGGCCGGGGTCAGCGTCACGACCGCCACCGGCGCCGGACCGGCCACCTTGTCGGTGACCGTCACCAAGGTCGCCCGCACCCACCAGCTCGGCTTCGCCACCGCCGGCCCGATGGACGCCGTCGTCACCGGCGCCTCGACCAAGGTCCGGCTCGACCGCTTCGACGGCAGCCCAGTCGAGATCGAGACCGGCGACGGGACCCTCACCGGACTCGTCGCCGCGATCAACGACCCGGCCAAGGAGACCGGCCTGCGGGCCTCGGCCGTCAAGGTGGCCGACGGGTCCTACAAGCTGATGGTCGAGTCGGTCGCCACGGGCGCCGCGCAGGACTTCGAGCTCACGGCCCTCGACGGCACGGCCCTCCTCGGCGGGGCCACCGCGGTCGCCGGCAGCGACGCCTCGCTCGACCTGGGTGCCGGGGTCACCGTCACCTCGACGTCCAACACGTTCAAGGACGTGCTGCCCGGGATCTCGATCACCGTCGCGGACGGCACCGCTCCCGGGACGACCTCGAAGGTCACCGTGGCCCGGGACAGCGCGCAGGCGACGTCGTCGGTCAAGGACCTGGTCGCCTCGCTCAACGCGATGCTGTCGAGCATCGACTCGCAGTCGAAGTACGACCCGACCACCAAGAGCGGTGGCCCGCTCACGGGCAACGCTGTCGCCCGCGAGCTGCGGGCGGCGCTGGTCGACAGCGTCTACCCCGACGACGGCACGTCGCTGGCCTCGATCGGGATCCAGGTCAGCAGGACCGGTCAGCTCGTCGTCGACGAGGCAGCCCTGGCCCGGGCCTACGCCGCCGACCCGGTCGGCACCGGTCCGACGTTCGCCGAGGCGGTCAGCGGCTTCGCCACCCGCCTCGCCGCCGTCGCCAAGAAGGCCAGCGACCCGATCGACGGCTCGCTCACGACGGCCATCACCGGCCGCCGCGACGGCATCAGCCGGCTCCAGGGGTCGATCACCAACTGGGACACCCGGCTGGAGCTGCGCCGGGTCTCGCTCGAGAAGCAGTTCACGTCGCTCGAGACCGCGCTCAACCAGATGTCGTCGCAGTCGAGCTGGCTCGCCGGCCAGCTCGGCTCGCTGCCGACCAGCTCGTAGGAAACCCGTCCACGCCAAGGAAGGCACCCCCCATGACCACAGACGTCCGTTCGGCCTACATGAACGCCTCGATCGCCACCGCCGGCCCCGCGCAGCTGCTCGTCATGCTCTGCGAGCGGCTCGTGCTCGACCTCGAGCGCGGCCTGGTGGCCCTGCAGTCCGGGGCGATCGACGAGACCAACAAGCACCTGGTCCACGCCCAGGACATCGTGGTCGAGCTGCGCTCGTCGCTGCGGGTCGACGACTGGGAGGGCGGCCCGGGCCTGGCCTCCATCTACGACTACGTGCACCTCAACCTCGTGCGCGCCAACGTCACCAAGGACGCCGCGCTCGTCGCCGACACCCTGACCCTGGTCTCCGAGCTCTCCCGCACCTGGCGCGAGGCCGCACTCACCGCGGTGCGCGTGGCATGACCGCGCTGATGAGTCGCACCCTGGGCCCCCCGCGCGGCCCGGACACGTTCGCCCCGGTCGTCCAGGACGCCACCATGTCCTGGAACATCGAGCTTGACCGGCTCGAGCTCGACGTGATGCGCGCCGAGCGCGCGCTCCCGCAGGGCGACCCGGTCCGCACCGACAGCTGGAACCCGCCCGCCGTCATCGGGCCCATCCCGCCGGCCCTCGTCGAGCGTGCTCTCGGTCTGCTGGCCCGCCAGGAGGCCTGCCTGGAGGAGATGGACCGCCGCCTCGGCGGCGCCGCCCGCCAGCAGGCCATGGCGGCCGCCGTCAGCCGGGCCACCGGCAGCCACCACTCTCCGCCCGTCTACGTCGACGAGGCGGTCTGAGAAGGAGGCCCCACGACTCCTTCCCCTCCCTGCGGTCCCCGCAGTCCGTTTCCCGGGCTGTGGGGACCGCGTGCGTGCCGGTGAACCCGCGGTCGTCGTGGACGGCGGGGTCGCGGGGCGGTCAGGTTCGTCGGCGCCGGTCGACGGTGGTGGTGGCGCCCGTCGGGCTGGTCCAGTGGTGGACGCCGGGCTCGCTGGTCTCGTAGCGCCAGGCACTGTGGGTCTTGGCGCGGTGGTGGCGTCGGCAGAGCATCGCGAGGTTGTCGGCGGAGGTGGTGCCGCCTGCATCGAAGGGGACGATGTGGTCGAGGTCGACCTTGCGTCGTCGGCAGTCGGGGAACACGCAGGTCCGGTCGCGCAAGATCACGTGTTCGCGGATGGCGTCCGTGGGTCGGTAGGCATCGGTCGACGGGTTCGTCGTGAGGTCGATGACGGGCTTGATGGTCACCTTGGTGCCGGCGGCTTCGCACCAGCCCTTGACCTGCTGGACGAGGACGGGGGTTTGGGTGTTTCCCAGCAGGCCGACGTCACCGGCGTCGAGGTGGGCGTAGATGGTGACGCCACGACCCAGGTCGAGGCTGGCCTGGCCGCGGGCCATCTCGCCGAGCGCCTGGGAGCGGCGGACGTCGAGGGTCTCGGCCGAGCCGAGGTCGGCGAGCGTCTGGGCTCCGTCGCGCAGCGCCTGCTCGAGGTCCAGGGCGTCAGCGGCGTCAAGGGTGGCGGTGACCTCGACGGTGCCGGTCGTCCTTGCTGCGTCGAGCCAGACGGTCGCGTGCCGGTGCTCTGCGGCCTGGAGCCTCAGGCGTTCTGCCTCAGCAGGGTCGAACGCTGCGCGAGCAGCGTCGACGGTGCGGTCGACCTGGGCGAAGGAGCAGGTGTGGAGGAAGGGGGCGATCTTGGCGTCGACGAACAGTGTGGCGTCCATGGGTAGCGAGGTGGTCTGGTCGGC
>JAOPXU010000185.1 GCA_025964985.1 Nocardioides sp. | reverse complement strand
CCCGCGAAGAGGCTCGCGAGCGGCGTACGACGTGGGTCCGGCGGGCCGGGCTCGCCGCGGTGGCCGGCGCCGCCGCTGCGGCCGTGCTCGTCGCCGGCCTGGCCGTGACCCGCGACGACGCCCCCGTCCAGCAGGCCGGCCCGCCCACGGAGCAGGTCGACGTGGCGACGTACGACGACGACGTGACGGCCGACGCCGCCCTGGTCAACCACACCTGGGGCGTCGAGGTGAAGCTGACGGCGACCGGTTTCGACGACGGGGGCCGCTACCAGGTGGCGGTCGTCGGCAGCGACGGCACGCGCCACCCCGCCGGCGCGTTCGTCGGCACCGGCACCCGCGAGATGGTCTGCAACCTCAACTCGGCGGTCCTGCGCCCCGACGCCTCCGGCTTCGAGGTGCGCGACCGCGGCGGCGACGTGGTGGTCAGCTCGACGTTCGCGTGACGTCGAGGCGCATCACGCAGTTGCCCAGGCCCTTGGGCCGGTCGTAGGTGAAGCCGACGCGCTCGTAGAGGCTGCGGGTGCCGTTGTAGAGCCACGACGCCGACGTCTTCTTCCCGGCCGCGTTCTTGGCCGTCAGGTCGTGCGGGTAGCCCTCGACCAGGCCTCCCCCGGCCGCGGCGATCAGGTCGAGCGCGCCGCGCAGGGCGACCTCGGCCAGCCCCCGCTTGCGGTGGACCTTCTCGACCTGGATGCAGGTGACGCGCCAGCGCGCCGGCTCGACGTCGGCCGGCTGCGTGGCGTCGTACTGCTTGCGGTGGTGGATGCTCGGCAGCTCCTCGGGCGTGCCGTACTCCGCCCAGGCGATGGCCTGGCCGTCGCGGACGACGAGCGCGGCGTGGGCGACGCCCTGGTCGACCCACATCTTCTTGATCACGCGGTTGCCCTCGGACGTCTCGCCGCGCCCCTCGCAGGGCGGGTGGAACCACGTGCACCAGCACCCGCCGAACAGGCCGCCCTGGCGCTCGACCAGGTCGGCGAAGAGGTCCCAGGTCTGCGGCGTCAGCGCCACGATCGTGTCGTCAGGCATGCCGGCACCGTAGGCGCTGACCCGGACGGAAACGGGTCTAGAGGACGGCGAGGTCGTCGCGGTGCACGACCTCGCGCTCGTACGCCGCCCCGAGGTCGCGGCCGAGCTCGCCGCTGGAGCGGCCGAGCAGGGCCGGCAGCTCCTCGGCGTCGAAGTTGACCAGCCCGCGAGCCACGACGTGGCCCTCGGCGTCGACGAGGTCGACGGGGTCACCGGCCACGAAGCGCCCGGTGACGCCGGTGATGCCGGCGGCCAGCAGGGAGGCCCGCCGCTCGACGACGGCGCGCACGGCACCGGGGTCGAGCGCGAGCGCGCCCTCGGCGACCGTCGCGTGGGCCAGCCACAGCAGCCGGATCGGCTGCTTGCGGCCGGTCGGGTGGAAGAGGGTGCCGACCGGGTCGCCGGCCAGCGCCTCGCCGGCGCGGGCGGCGGAGGTGAGGACGACCGGGATGCCGGCGCCGGTCGCGATGCGCGCCGCCTCGACCTTGGTCAGCATGCCGCCGGTGCCGACGCCGGCCGCGCCGGTGCGCCCGATGCGGACGCCGTCGAGGTCGGCGTCGGCCGCCACCTCGGGGATCAGCGAGGTGCCCTCGGCGGCGGGCGGGCCGTCGTAGAGGCCGTCGACGTCGGAGAGCAGCACCAGCAGGTCGGCGTGGACCAGGTGGGCGACGAGCGCGGCGAGCCGGTCGTTGTCGCCGAAGCGGATCTCGGTGGTGGCGACGGTGTCGTTCTCGTTGACGATCGGCAGCACGCCGAGCTCGAGGAGCTTGGCGAAGGTCTGGTGGGCGTTGCGGTGGTGGGCGCGACGCGTCACGTCGTCGATGGTCAGCAGCACCTGCCCGGCGACGATGTCGTGGCGGGCGAGCTCGGCGGTGTAGCGGTGGACGAGCAGGCCCTGGCCCACGGCGGCCGCGGCCTGCTGGGCGGCCAGGCCCGACGGCCGGCGCTTGAGGCCGAGCGGCGCCAGGCCCGCGGCGATCGCGCCGGAGGAGACCAGCACGACCTCGGCGCCCCGCGCGCGCAGCGCGGCGAGCACGTCGACCAGCGTCCGCAGGCGCTCGGGGTCGAGGCCCCCAGCCGCAGTGGTCAGCGAGGACGAGCCGACCTTGACGACGACGCGACGGGCCCCGGTGACCTCGGCCCGGGCCGCCAGCGCGGTCACCCGGGGTCGTCCTCGGACCAGTCGGGGTCCTCGGTCGAGCCGATCTCGTAGGAGGAGGGGCCGTAGACCTCGGGCTTGTCGATGCGGCGCGCGACGTCGGCGCGGGTCTCGGCCTCGGAGCGCTCGGGCATGTTCTCCTGGATCTGGCGGCGGCGTCCGACGGCCGGGCGCTCCTCGCGCATCCGGACGTCCTCGCCGCGGCGGGCGAGGTTCTCGGCGCCGGCGTCCATGCCGGGCTTGAAGTCGAAGACGACGGCGTTGTCGGGGTGGCCGATGAGCACGGTGTCGCCCTCGACGGCGCCCATGTCGAGCAGCTTCTTCTCGACGCCGAGCCGGTCGAGGCGGTCGGCGAGGAAGCCGACGGCCTCGTCGTTGCTGAAGTCGGTCTGGCGCACCCAGCGCTCGGGCTTGCCGCCCCGCACCCGCCAGCCCTCGCCGGTCTCGGTGACGGTGAAGTCGCCGGCGCCGTCGATGCTCGGGGGACGCAGCACGATGCGGGTGGCGACCTCCTCGGCCGCCTCGACCCGCGCGGCCTGCACGATCTCGGCCATCGCGAACGTCAGCGCCCGGGTGCCCTCGCCGGAGGCGGCGGAGACCGGGAAGACCCGCAGGCCGCGGGCGGTGAGCTCCTCGACGACCATGTCGGCGATCTCGCGGCCGTCGGGGACGTCGATCTTGTTGAGCGCCACCAGGCGCGGCCGGTCCTCGAGGCCGCCGTAGCGGCTGAGCTCGAGCTCGATGACGTCGAGGTCGTCGACGGGGTTGCGGCCCGGCTCCATGGTGGCGGTGTCGAGCACGTGGACGAGCGCCGCGCAGCGCTCGACGTGGCGCAGGAAGTCGTGGCCCATGCCGCGACCGTCGCTGTCGCCCTCGATGAGACCGGGCACGTCGGCGACGGTGAACGTCGTCTCGCCGGCGGTCACGACCCCGAGGTTGGGGACCAGCGTGGTGAACGGGTAGTCGGCGATCTTGGGCCGCGCCCGCGAGATGGAGGCGATCAGGCTGGACTTGCCGGCGCTGGGGAAGCCCACCAGGCCGATGTCGGCGACGATCTTGAGCTCGAGGACGACCTCGACCTCGTCGCCGGGCTCGCCGAGCAGCGCGAAGCCGGGGGCCTTGCGCTTGGAGCTGGCCAGCGCGGCGTTGCCGAGGCCGCCGCGGCCACCTTCGGCGATGACGAGCTCGGTGCCGGCGCCGACGAGGTCGGCGACGACCTCGCCGCCCTTGAGGCTGACGACGGTGCCGCTGGGCACGGGCAGCACGAGGTCGACGCCGTGGGCGCCGTTCTTGTGCGCTCCGGCGCCCTGGGCGCCGTTGGTGGCCTTGCGGTGCGGGTTGTGGTGGTAGTCGACGAGCGTGGTGACGTCGGGGTCGACCCGCAGGATCACCGAGCCGCCGGGGCCACCGTTGCCGCCGTCGGGGCCGCCGAGCGGCTTGAACTTCTCGCGGTGGACCGACGCGACGCCGTGCCCTCCGCGGCCGGCGCTGACGTTGAGCGTCACGCGGTCGACGAACGTGGGGACGGCCATGGCGGTGCTCCTGGATCTAGTGATGATTTCGAGACGGGTCACGCCACACCGTCGCTGCGCTCCGGTGTGCGTCGAGCCCTCCTCAATCTCCCCGCCTGGGTCCGGCCCGCGCAAGCGCGGACCGGGGCGGTGAAATCACGAAGGGCGCCCCGGCACGGGACGCCCTGTCGTGGTGGTGCTGCTGGGTGAGCGTCTGGCTCAGCCCTGCGGAACGATGTTGATGACGCGGCGACCGCGCTTGACGCCGAACTCCACCGCGCCGGGCTGCAGCGCGAACAGGGTGTCGTCGCCGCCGCGGCCGACGCCGCTGCCCGGGTGGAAGTGGGTGCCGCGCTGGCGGACGATGATCTCGCCCGCGTTGACGACCTGGCCGCCGAAGCGCTTGACGCCGAGGCGCTGGGAGTTGGAGTCGCGGCCGTTCTTGGTGGACGCGGCGCCCTTCTTGTGAGCCATCTCAGTGAGTCCTTAGGGGTGTCGTGAGGTCGAGCCGGGGCTCAGGCCGAAATGTCGGTGACGCGCACCTGGGTGTACTTCTGGCGGTGACCCTGGCGCTTCTTGTAGCCGGTCTTGTTCTTGTACTTCTGGATGACGATCTTGGGGCCCTTGGTGCCGCCGAGGACCTCGACGGTGACCGAGGCCGAGTCGAGGCCGGTGGCCTTGACCGTCTCGCCGTCGACGGTCATGACGACCGGGAGGCTCAGGGTGTCACCGACGGCCGTCGAGACCAGGTCGATCTCGATGACGTCGCCGACAGCGACCTTCTGCTGCTTCGCGCCTGCGCGCACGATCGCGTACACCGCGGTCTCCTTCGTTCACTGATAAGCCATGGGTACCTGCGGCACGGCCTCGCCCCCGACTCGATGCCGGTGGAGCTGGCCATCGAGGGTGGGTGCCGGGCAGGTGGTGCGCCACGAACGGACGCACAAGGGTCCATCGTACGGATCCGGCCGACCGGGAGCAAAACGCCCCGTCCCGGCCGGTCCCCGTCACCGCTTGCGGGGGGGGCCCTTGCGCTTGACCGGCACGTGCAGGTCGGTCTCGTCGACCTCGGCGGCCGGCTCGGCGGCGCTGACGGGCTCGGGTGCAGAGCCGCTGTCGGGTGCCGCAGCGGGCGCCGGGGTCACCGTGCCACGCCGGGCGCCCCCGCGGGTGCGGGTGACCACCTTGGGCGGCTCGGGGGCCGTCTCGGGGGCCGCGACCGGGGCGGGCGTCGCGACGACCACCTCAACCGGGGCCGGCGGGGCCGTGACCACCGTGCGGCTGACGCCGCGACGGGTGCGGGTGACGACCTTGGGCTCGGCCGGGGCGACGGGCTGCACCGGCTCGACCGGGGTGGGCTCGGACTCGACAGCCGCGGTGGCCGCGACGGGCGCGGGGCTCGCGTCCGTGCTGGGCGTCTCGGTGCTGAGGCTCTGGGTGCTCTCGGCGTCGGCCGCAGCGACCCGGGCGGCTGCCTCGGCCGCGGCCTCGGCCTCCTCGCGGTGCACCTCGGCCTTGGCCATCGCCGCGAACTCGGCGGGCGAGGGCTTGTGGGCCGGCACGACCGGGGCGGGGGTGGAGGCGGGGGCGTCGTCGCCGCGACCGCGGCCGCCACGACGGCGTCCGCGACGCTCGCCATCGGCGCCGGCGCTGTCGGCGGACTTGCCGCCGCCATTGCCGCTGTCCCGGCCACCGCCGTTGCCACTGTCCCGGCCACCGCCGTTGCCGGCGTTGCCGCTGTCCTTGTTGCTGTTGTTGCCGCCGCCGCCGCCGTTGCCGCCGCGACCGCCGCCGCCCTCGTCGGAGGAACCCCGACGCGGCTCGATCGGCATGTCGTGGATGACGACGCCGCGGCCCTGGCAGTGGTCGCAGTTCTCGCTGAACGACTCGAGCAGGCCGGTGCCGATGCGCTTGCGCGTCATCTGCACCAGGCCGAGCGAGGTGACCTCGGCGACCTGGTGACGGGTGCGGTCGCGGCCGAGGCACTCGACCATCCGGCGCAGCACGAGGTCGCGGTTGGCCTCGAGGACCATGTCGATGAAGTCGACGACGATGATGCCGCCGATGTCGCGCAGCCGGAGCTGGCGCACGACCTCCTCGGCCGCCTCGAGGTTGTTCTTGGTGACGGTCTCCTCGAGGTTGCCCCCGGAGCCGGTGAACTTGCCGGTGTTGACGTCGACGACCGTCATCGCCTCGGTGCGGTCGATGACCAGGGAGCCGCCCGAGGGCAGGAACACCTTGCGGTCCAGCGCCTTGGCGATCTGCTCGTCGACGCGGTAGCCGGCGAAGAGGTCGACGCCGTTGTGGTCGCTCACGTCGTACTTCTCGAGACGCTCGAGCAGGTCGGGCGCCATGTCGCTGACGTAGCCGTGGACGAGGCTCCAGGCGTCGTCGCCCTGGATGACGAGCTTGGCGAAGTCCTCGGTGAACAGGTCGCGCACGACCTTGAGGGTCAGGTCGGGCTCACCGTGCAGGAGCTGCGGGTTGCCGCTCTTGCCCTTGGCCTTGGACTCGATCTCCTCCCAGCGCGCCTTGAGCCGCTCGACGTCCTGGGTGAGCTCCTCCTCGCTGGCACCCTCGGCGGCGGTGCGCACGATGACGCCGGCCGTCGAGGGGACGACCTCCTTGAGGAGGGTCTTGAGGCGGTTGCGCTCGGTGTCGGGCAGCTTGCGGGAGATGCCGGACGTCGTGCCGTCGGGCACGTAGACGAGGAAGCGGCCGGCCAGGCTGATCTGGCTGGTGAG
>JAOPXU010000175.1 GCA_025964985.1 Nocardioides sp. | reverse complement strand
CACCCGCGGCACCATCGAGCGGATCACCGCCAAGGTCTTCCTGCTCTCCCCGCCCAACGTCTCCGTCGCCGCCGAGGACAAGCAGCGCATCGCCGAGAGCGGCGCCTTCTTCAACCAGAGCTGAGTCGACTGGTCGCGGACCGGCGGGCGCGGAGTCGCCCGCCCGTGCCGCCTGGCACCGCTGCCGCCGGCCTGGCCACCGGGCTCGCCGTCTCCAGGCGCCCACCGGCCGCTCCGTGCGCCCTGTGCTCGTCCCGCCGTGTGGCCCGGGCGCCCGTGCCCCGTGCGACCTGGGGCCCGGGACCGATACTCGCGCTGGTCGAGCCCGCCGCAGCCGGCGTACCCGTTCCGACCCGTACCTCGCGGGGAGTCCGCGGCGGTGCTCAGGTCGCTGCCGATAGGCTCACCGCGCCCAGACCCCGACAGGCAGGACCGCTCCCTTGATCGCCGCACAGATCCTCTACGGCCTGATCATGGTGTTCATCGGCTGCATGTGGATCCGGTTCATCGTCGACTGGGTCCAGGTCTTCGCCCGGTCCTGGAGCCCCCGCGGCATCCTGCTGGTGCTGCTCGAGGCGGTCTACTCGTTCACCGACCCGCCCATCAAGGCGCTGCGCCGCGTGATCCCGCCGCTGCGGATCGGCAACTTCGCGCTCGACCTCAGCTTCCTGATCGTCTTCGTCGGCGCCTACATCGCCTCGCGGCTGGTGCTCGGCTACCTCCTCTGACCCACCCGAGGTGCCAGACCCGACCGAGGTGCTGAGTCACGCCATGCACACCGGGTCACACCCGCACCAACCAGGCGCTAGGGTTCTCGGGATGCACCGCGAGCACGAACCCGGGTGCACCCCCCGCAGACCGACACACCCATCGACAAGAATCGAGCCAAGCCATGCCGCTGACGCCTGAGGACGTGAGCAACAAGCGCTTCACGCCTGTCCGGCTCCGTGAGGGCTACGACATGGGCGAGGTCGACCAGTTCCTCGACGAGGTCGAGGCCGAGCTGGCTCGACTGACCCGCGAGAACGACGACCTGCGCGCCAAGCTCTCGGCTGCCCAGTCCGGTTCGCCGGTGCCGCAGTCCGCGCCCGCGTCCGCCCCGGTCACCTTCGACAAGGCTCCCGAGCCGCCGGCCCCCGCGCCGGTCGCCGCTCCGGTCGAGACGCCGGCTCCCGCCCCGGTCGCAGCGCCCGCCGCCGCGACCACGAGCGAGATCCAGACGATCCGGGTCGAGACCGTGCCGCAGGCGTCCAACGCCGCCGCTCGCCTGCTCGAGATCGCGACGCGCAACGCCGACGAGCTCGTCGACGAGGCCAAGAACGACGCCGACAAGATCATCGGCGAGGCCCGCACCAAGGCCGAGCGCCTCGACAGCGAGTCGAAGTCCAAGGCCGACCGCCTCGAGTCCGACGCCCGCACCCGCGCGCAGATGCTCGACCAGGAGACCGCCGAGCGTCGTACGCAGCTCTTCGGTGACCTGGAGAAGGAGCGCGACAAGCTCTCCATCGAGGTCGAGAACCTCCGCTCCTTCGAGCGCGAGTACCGCTCGCGCCTCAAGAGCTACTTCACCCAGCAGCTCGAGGCCCTCGTCGCCGGTGGCGGCGAGATCGAGCCCCAGGACGAGGCGCCCGCCCCCAAGCGGCTCCGCGCGATCCTCGGCGAGGAAGAGGCCTGAGAGCCTCCCGCACCTGATCGACACGACGGCCATCCCCGATCCGGGGGTGGCCGTCGTGACGTTCCTGGCCCGAGGTGCCGGACGGCGTTCCGGCAAACGGTCGGACCGCGCGCGGGGAGCCTCGTTGAGACCCCCGTCACCAGCCGCTACCGTTCGTGCCGCCCGTGGCACCCCGCAGTGGCCATGGCACGAGGAAGGGCCACGGTCCGATGGTTCGCAGCACTCGCAAGCTCGCCCAGGTCGCCCGCAAGGCATTGAGCCGTACGCCGAAGGCCGCCAAGCCGGCCGTCGAGGCCGCCCCCCAGGCGGCCGAGGCCGCCACCAAGCCCGTGAAGAAGGCGGCCGCTGCTGCGAAGAAGGCGGCGGGGCCCACCACGAAGGCCGCCCCGGCCACGAAGACCGCGCCTGCGAAGGCCGCTGCGCCCGCCAAGAAGACCGCCCCCGCCAAGAAGGCTGCGCCGGCGAAGAAGGCTGCGCCGGCGAAGAAGACCGCGCCTGCGAAGGCCGCTGCGCCTGCGAAGAAGGCCACCCCCGCGAAGAAGGCGGCGCCCGCGAAGAAGGCCACGCCCTCGAAGGCTGCTGCGCCCGCCAAGAAGACCGCGCCCGCACAGGCTGCAGCGCCCGCCAAGAAGACGGCGCCGGCGAAGAAGGCCCCGCCGGCCAAGGCGGCGGCGCCCGCGAAGAAGGCGGCCGCGAAGAAGGCGGCGCCGGCCGCGGCGGTCGCGCTCGCCGAGCCGACACCCGCGAAGAAGGCAGCACCCGCCACGAAGACAGCACCCGCCAAGAAGGTGGTCGATCCGGCGACCCCGCCGGCCCCGACCGCGACCGCGGTCGCCGCGAAGGCGACGCCGACCAAGGCGGCCGCCACCAAGGCGGCCCCGGCCAAGGCCTCGTCGAAGGGCTCACCGGGCTCGCTCGTCGTCCAGGCGGGGGAGACGGCCTGGACCAAGGCCGAGCTCAAGGAGGTCCTCGACGAGCTGCACGAGCAGCGCACCCACAGCGACCAGATCGTGGCCGCGATGGAGGTCGAGCTCACCGGGCTGCTGCGCGACTCCGGTGACGGGGCCGGGCACGACCAGGCCGACGTCGGGGCGTCGAGCTTCGAGCGCGACCAGGAGCTCACCGTCCTGAGCAACGAGCGCGACAAGCTGGCCCAGATCGACCGGGCTCTGGGCCGCATCGACGACGGCACCTACGGCGTCTGCGAGTCCTGCGGGGACCCGATCGGCAAGAATCGGTTGATGGCTTTCCCGCGTGCCACACTGTGCATGACATGCAAGCAGCGCGAGGAACGCCGGTAGGCCCCACCACGCGGCGCCGCCTGGTCTTCGCCCTGGTCGCGCTGACGGCCTACGCCGTCGACCAGGTCTCCAAGCTCCTCGCCGTCGACCGCCTCGAGGGGCGGCCCGACGTCCGGGTCCTCGGTGACGTGCTGCAGTTGCACCTCACCTACAACCCGGGCGCGGCGTTCAGCACGGGCACCGGGCTGACGCCGTTCATCTCGGTGGTGGCCATCGTGGCGGCGATGGCCGTGCTCTACTACGCGCGCCGCATCGGCAGCAGCACCTGGGCGGTCGCCCTCGGGCTGTTGCTGGCCGGCATCACCGGCAACCTCACCGACCGGCTGCTGCGCGACCCCGGCCCGATGCGCGGCCACGTCGTCGACTTCCTGCAGCTGCCCAACTGGCCGATCTTCAACATCGCCGACATCTGCATCAACGTCGCCGCCGGCCTGATCGTCCTGCAGGCCGTGCGGGGCATCGGCCTCGACGGCACCCGCGACGCCGACCGCGAGCCCGACGACGCCGGCGCCGTCGACGACGCCGTCGACGTACCCACCGACACGGCCGCGACCGCCGCGGCCTCCGACCACACCGACGACACGTCCAAGAAGGGGGCAGAGTGACCACCACCGAGCACCGCAGCCTGCCCGTGCCCGACTCCCTGGCCGGCGAGCGGGTCGACTCCGCGATGGCCCAGATGTTCGGGCTGTCCCGCACCCGCTCCGCCGAGCTCATCACCCGGGGCCTCGTGCTCCTCGACGGCGAGTCCGTGAGCAAGAGCGACCGCGTCCTGCCCGGGGTCTCCCTCGACGTCGACATCCCCCTCGAGGTCGACCCGCTCGAGATCGTGCCCGAGGTCGTCGAGGGCATCGGGATCATCCACGACGACGACGCCATCGTGGTGATCGACAAGCCCGTCGGCGTCGCCGTGCACCCCTCGCCGGGCTGGTCCGGCCCGACGGTCGTCGGTCACCTCGCCGGCGCTGGCTTCCGCATCGCCACCTCAGGTGCCTCCGAGCGCCAGGGCATCGTGCAGCGCCTCGACGTCGGCACCTCCGGCGTCATGGTCATCTGCAAGTCCGAGCACGCCTACTCGGTGCTCAAGAACGCCTTCCGCGAGCGCACGGTCGACAAGACCAACCACGCGCTCGTCAAGGGCCACCCCGACCCGCACGAGGCCACGATCGACGCCCCGATCGCCCGGCACCCCGGCGCCGACCACCGCTTCGCCGTCCTCGACGGCGGCCGCCCGAGCGTCACGCACTACGAGACGCTCGAGGCCCACCGGTTCGCGAGCCTGCTCGAGGTCCACCTCGAGACCGGCCGCACCCACCAGATCCGGGTCCACATGTCGGCGCACAAGCACCCCTGCGTCGGCGACCTGACCTACGGCGCCGACCCGACGCTGGCCAAGCGCTTCGCGGTCACCCGTCAGTGGCTGCACGCCGTCAAGCTCGGCTTCGAGCACCCCGAGACCGGCGCCTACGTCGAGTACGAGTCGCCCTACCCCGACGACCTCGCCCGCTCCCTCGAGCTGGTCCGTGAGTCCAGCTGAGGTCCAGCTCCGCCCGGCCGTCCGCGACGACGCCGCGGCCCTCGCCGACGTCCACCTGAGGTCGCGGCGCGCCGCGCCGATGCCGCCGAGCGTGCACGCCGACCACGAGGCGCTGCCGTGGCTGGCCGGGCGCGTCGGTGCCGACGAGATCTGGGTCGCCGAGGTCGAGGACCGGGTCGTCGCCTACCTGCGGATGACGCCCACCTGGCTCGACGACCTCTACGTCGCCCCCGAGCACGCCGGCCAGGGCATCGGCTCGATGCTGCTCGACCTGGCCAAGGCGCAGCGACCCGACGGCTTCTCGCTCTGGGTCTTCGAGTCCAACACCCCGGCCCGGGCGTTCTACGCCGCCCACGGGCTCACCGAGCGCGAGCACACCGACGGCAGCGACAACGAGGAGAAGGCTCCCGACCTGCGCATGAGCTGGCCCTGAGGGCTCACGTGCCGAGGTCGCTGCCGAAGACCCGAGCCAGGCGCGGGGCGGCGTCGGGACCGGCGGCACGCAGGAGCGGCTGCAGGCAGCTGCCCAGCCCACCCGCCCGTACGGCGTCCGCCAGGCCGGCGAGCACCTCGGGGCCGAGGCCCACCAGGTCGTCGACGACCGGTCGCAGGTGTGCGGGGGAGAGGTGGCCGAGCAGGTCGAGCGCCTCGGGCCACAGACCGAGCTCGTCGGCGCAGCGCAGGAGCCCGGGCAGCCGGTCGGGCGGCAGCAGGCCGAGCGTGTGGTCGAGGCGGTCCTTGTGCTCGAGCACGAACGCCGTGCGCAGCAGCGTCTCGTCGTCGAGCACGGCCATCGCCGCCGAGAGCGGTCCGTCGGGCACGAACGCCAGGAAGCGGCCCATCGTCACGTGCTCGCGACGGCGGGCGAGCTCCAGCGCGACCGGCACCGCGAGCGACTCCGGCACCGCCGCGATGATCGCGACCACCCGCCGCGGGTCGAGCTCGACGCTCACGTCGGCGAGGAACCCGGGGTCGAGCCGGCGTGCCACGTCGACCGCCTTGGCCGGGTCGATCGAGGCCGCGGTCCGGGCCGCGAGGAGCGGGCTGAACGCCTTGTGCGAGATCGCGGCGATCAGCGCCGACGGCACCAGCCGGGCCGCGAGCCCCGCGTGGCCCAGGATCCGTGCGCTCTCGTCGAACAGCCGGTCGGTCATCCGCTCGCGCAGCTCGACCAGGTCGCCGGACGGTACGCCGTCCAGGTCGGGCAGGTCCTCGACCCCGACCCCTAGCAGGCGCGCGAGCTTGAGCGTCTCGGCGCGGTGCTGCAGCTGCTCGCTCACCGCAGCAGCACGGAGGCGACCGGGCCCCGCAGCAGCCGGGGGAGGAACCCCAGCGCCCGCTCGGTGGCCGCGGTGAGCGCCCGCGACTGCTCCTGGCGGGCGGAGGCCAGCGCATCGGCCAGCGCAGCGAGCGTCTCGTCGGGCAGCGCGGCCACCGTCGCCGGCAGCTCGGCGCCGAGCTCCTCGACCAGACGCCGCGCGGACATGGCGTGACCCTAACCACTCCGCGACCCGCCCGCGCCCGGTCGCCGAGATGGCCGCTCCAGGCCCGCTCCGGGCGATTCCCCGCCCACCCACGGTCGTTCCGTGGGCCACGTCAGCCCCCGGCCAGGATGTCGGTGGTTCCTGGCACGATCGACCCGACGGCTCGCGTAGGCTGACGTCCTTCCCCCAGGATCGACGCCCTTCCCCCGCCGGCCTGTCACACCTCGCCGAGCCATCGGCTCCCGCACGCCCGCACGCACGACCCTGAGGAGCGCCCCACCGATGTCGACCGGCGACCCCTTCGTCCACCTCCACGTCCACACCGAGTACTCCATGCTCGACGGGGCGGCCCGGCTGGGAGCGCTGACCGCACGGGCGGCCGAGCTCGGGCAGCCGGCGGTGGCGATGACCGACCACGGCAACGTGTTCGGCGCCTACGAGTTCTACAGGCTGGCGCGCAACGCGGGGGTCAAGCCGATCATCGGCATCGAGGCCTACTTCGCCCCCAACATCTCGCGCTTCGAGCGCAAGGGCGTCAACTTCTACGGCGGCGGACCCGACGACGTCTCCGCCCGCGGCGCCTACACCCACATGACCCTGCTCTCGGAGAGCACCGAGGGCATGCACAACCTCTTCCGGCTCTCCACGGGTGCCTGGCGCGACGGGTTCTTCAAGCACCCGCGGATGGACCGCGAGCTGCTCGCCCAGCACTCGCGGGGCATCATCGGCACCACCGGCTGCCCGTCCGGCGAGGTGCAGGTCCACCTGCGGCACGGCAACTACGACGCGGCCCGCCAGTCCGCCGCCGACTTCCAGGACATCCTGGGCCGCGACAACTACTTCCTCGAGCTCATGGACCACGGTCTCGACATCGAGAAGCGGGTCCGCGACGGGCTGCTCCGCCTCGCCCGGGACCTCCGGATCCCGCTGCTCGCGACCAACGACTCCCACTACGTCGACCAGGCGGACGCGAAGTCCCAGGAGCACCTGCTCTGCATCAACTCCGGCAGCACGATGGACATCCCGGCCGGTGACGGT
>JAOPXU010000150.1 GCA_025964985.1 Nocardioides sp. | reverse complement strand
CCGACCATCGCGCCGGACCAGTCGACGAGCCCGTCGCGACCGTCGTCGAGGCGCAGGAACGTCTCGGGGGACGGGTCAGCGTGGACGACACCGGTGACCAGCGGCCCGAGCGCGAGGACGTCGTCGAGCGCCGAGGCCACGGCCTGCTGCAGGTCGGGGTGGTCGGCGAGCCGCGCGGGCTCGACCCACGGCCAGCGCAGGCCGAGCGCCGACTCGTGCCCGACGGTCGCGGCGTGCACGCGGGCGAGGATCCGACCGATGGTGGCTGGGTCGTCCACCTGGGTGCCCTCGAGGTGGTGCACGAGGACGAGCGACCCGCCGTCGACCAGCAGCACCCGGTCACCGCCGAGCGCCTCGACCGCGGCGCCGGTGACGACGCCGCTCCGCTCGGCCACGGCAGCCGCCTGCACCCCGGCCGCCAGCGAGCCCACGGCACCGTCGGCGACCCACGTGGCGACGTAGCAGCGGACGTCGTCGATCGAGACCCACCAGGTGCGTGAGTCCGTGCCGGCGTCGGAGCTCTCCAGGTCGGTGTGGAGGATGCCGTAGCGCTCCCGCAGGACGGCTTCGAGGTCGATGTCGGGCGCCATGCCTGCATCCTGCCGGTGCTAGGGTCGCCGCGATCGACATCCTTTAACGAGCCGTCCCGTGAGGCGGAGAAGGAGGTCCTGGACCACGTGTCCGCGCCACCCGCCGAACCGGCAGCACCCGAGGAACCCGAGGGCCGCGTCGTCCTCGACGCCCGTGACATCGCCCGGGCCCTGACCCGCATCGCCCACGAGCTCCTCGAGCGCAACAAGGGCGCCAGCGACCTCGTGCTGCTCGGCATCCCGAGCCGCGGCGTCCCGCTCGCCCGCCGGATCGCCGCCCGCATCAAGGACGTCGAGGGCGTCGCCGTCCCGGTCGGGGCGCTCGACGTGACGATGTACCGCGACGACCTGCGCCGCCACCCGGCCCGCAGCCCGCACCCCACCGAGGTGCCGCCCGGCGGCGTCGACGGCCGCACCGTCGTGCTGGTCGACGACGTCCTCTACTCCGGGCGCACCGTTCGCGCCGCGCTCGACGCGATGAACGACCTGGGCCGCCCCGACGTGGTCCGTCTCGCGGTCCTCGTCGACCGCGGCCACCGCGAGCTGCCGATCCGCGCCGACCACGTCGGCAAGAACCTCCCCAGCGCCCGCACCGAGCGCGTGATGGTCCGCCTCGACGAGCCCGACGGGCTCGAGGGGGTCTGGATCCAGTGACTCACCCCACGACGTTCCCGATCTCCCCCGCTGCGCTCCTCCGACCGACAACGCCGCGGGGACCCCGATGAAGAAGCACCTCCTGTCCATCGACGACCTGTCCGTCGACGACGTCGAGACCCTCTTCGCCACCGCAGCCGAGATGCACGACGTCCAGCACCGCCAGGTCAAGAAGCTGCCGGCCCTGCGGGGTCGCACGATCATCAACCTGTTCTTCGAGGACTCCACCCGCACCCGGTCGAGCTTCGAGATCGCGGGCAAGTGGCTCTCGGCCGACACCATCAACATCGCCGCCAAGGGCAGCTCGGCCAGCAAGGGCGAGAGCCTGCGCGACACCGTCCTGACCATCGCGGCCATGGGCGTCGACGCCCTCGTCATGCGCCACCCGGCCAGCGGCGCTGCGCTGCAGGTCAGCCAGTGGGTCGACGCCGCGGTCGTCAACGCCGGCGACGGCACCCACGAGCACCCCTCGCAGGCCCTGCTCGACGCCTACACGCTGCAGCGCCGCATCGGCCCGCTCGAGGGCCGCCACGTCGCGATCATCGGCGACCTGACCCACAGCCGGGTCTTCCGCTCCAACGTGCTGCTGCTGACCAAGCTCGGCGCCCGGGTCACCGTCGTCGCGCCCCCGACCCTGATGCCGAGCGGCATCGCGGCGTGGGCGGCCGAGGCCGGGTTCGCCACGTCGTACGACGTCGACGCGGTCCTGCCCGACGCCGACGCCGTGATGATGCTGCGGGTCCAGCGCGAGCGGATGAGCGGCGGCTACTTCCCCAGCGCGCGGGAGTACACCGTCGGCTACGGCCTGACGCGCGACCGGCTGGGCGTGCTGGGCCCTGACGTCCCGATCTGCCACCCAGGCCCGATGAACCGCGGCCTCGAGATCGCCGCCGACGCCGCCGACGCGGCCCAGTCGGCCGTGCTCGAGCAGGTCTCGGCCGGCGTCGCCGTACGGATGGCGATCCTCTACCACCTGCTCGCGGGAGAAGAGGCACAACCATGAGCGACACCGTCCTGGTCCGCGGCGCCAGCCTGTACGGCGCCACGACGGCCGACGTGCTGATGTCCGGCGGCGTCATCACCGAGGTCGGCAGCGGTCTGTCCGACTCCGGCGCCCGCGTGGTCGAGGCCGACGGGCTGGTCGCCCTGCCCGGCCTGGTCGACCTGCACACCCACCTGCGCGAGCCCGGCCGCGAGGACGCCGAGACGGTCCTCACCGGCTCGCGCGCCGCGGCTGTCGGCGGCTTCACCGCCGTCCTGGCCATGGCCAACACCAGCCCGGTCACCGACACCGCCGAGGCCGCCGAGCGGGTCCACGACCTCGGTCGCGCGGCCGGCATCGTCGACGTGCACCCCGTCGGCGCGGTCACCCGCGGGCTCGGCGGCGAGGAGCTGGCCGAGCTCGGCCTCATGCACCGCTCGCGCGCCCGGGTCTCGGTCTTCTCCGACGACGGCAAGTGCGTGTCCGACGCGCGCGTGATGCGCCGGGCGCTGGAGTACGTCAAGGCGTTCGGCGGCGTCGTCAGCCAGCACGCCCAGGACCCCACGCTCGCGGGCCCGACGTCGTGCTGCCACGAGGGCGAGCTGTCCGGCCGCCTCGGCCTGCCCGGCTGGCCCGG
>JAOPXU010000149.1 GCA_025964985.1 Nocardioides sp. | reverse complement strand
TCCATCAAGGAGACGTTCGTGCCGCCGACCGACCACCGCCACCCCCACCAGGGGTAGCGGCGGCCGGCCGGGTCACCGGTCGTGCGTCAGGCGTCGAGCGCCGGGTAGTCGGTGTAGCCCTTGGCGCCCGGGGTGTAGAAGGTGTCGGGGTCGGGCTCGTTGAGCTCGGCCCCGGTCTGCCAGCGGCGGGGGAGGTCGGGGTTGGCGATGAACTGCCGCCCCACCGCCACCGCGTCGCCGAGGTCGTCGTCGAGCAGCGCCTGGGCGCTCGCACGCGTCGTCACGTCGCCGAAGCCGGTGTTGACGATGAACGGCCCGCCGAAGTCCTTGCGGATGCGCAGCACCGTGTCGGTGCGCGGGTCGGCCGAGAGCACGCTGACGTAGGCCAGGCCGAGCGGCGCGATCGCCTGGGTCAGCGTGGCGTACGTCGCCTCGACGTCGGCCGGGTCGTCCTCGGTGCAGCCCTGGATGTTGTGGGCCGGGGAGAGGCGGATGCCGACGCGGTCGGCGCCGATCGCCTCGGCCACCGCGCGCGTGACCTCGATGGCGAAGCGCGCCCGGTTCTCCGGGGTGCCGCCGTACTCGTCGGTACGGGTGTTGGAGCCCGGCGCCAGGAACTGGTGGATCAGGTAGCCGTTGGCCGCGTGGACCTCGACCCCGTCGAGACCGGCCGCGACCGCGTTGCGCGCGGCCTCGACGTACTCCTCGACGACGCCCGGGATGTCGTCGAGCTCGAGGGCCTGGGGCACGGGGTGCGGCTGCATGCCGGCGGTCTTGGTGAACATCTCGCCCGGCGCCGCGATCGCGCTCGGGGCGACGGCGCCGAGGCCGTCCTTGTTGTCGGGGTGCGAGACCCGGCCGACGTGCATCAGCTGGGCGACGATGCGCCCGCCGCGCTCGTGGACGGCGTCGGCGATGCGCCGCCAGCCCTCGACCTGCTCGGGGGAGTGCAGGCCCGGGGTGTTGGTGTAGCCCTTGCCGACGGCGCTGGGCTGGGTGCCCTCGGTGATGATCAGGCCGGCGCTCGCGCGCTGGGCGTAGTACTGGACGGCCAGGTCGCCGTGGACGCCGTCGTCGTCGGCGCGGCTGCGGGTGAGCGGGGCCAGGACGATGCGGTTGGGGAGCGTCCAGGCTCCGACGGTCAGCTCGTCGTACAAGTCAGGCACGGGGTCTCCTCGGTTGCGGGTGGCGTACCGAGGGGGAACCGGCTGCGGGTGCCCGCTGTTCCGTGAGTGATCTCACCGGGGCACAATCGGGGAGGTGATGACGCCGCTGCACCTGGGTGCGATGCACCCGTTCGAGCAGGCGTTGACCCTGGTCCTGGCCTTTGGCCCGTTCCTCGTGCTCGGCGTCGTGGTCGTGCTGCGCCGCCGGGCCGACGAGCGCGAGGCCGCCCGCGCCGAGACCGAGGCTCAGCGCGAGAGGTAGGCCTGGCCGGCCGTCTCCTCGGCCTTGAGCGCCTTGAGCAGCAGCTCGCCGATGAGGTTCTCGAGCTTGCCCGCGACCAGCGGGATCTTGACCTTGATGGTCAGCTCGACGGACTCGACCGTGCCGCCGTCGACCTCGGCAAGATCGGCGGTGCCCGTCATGTCGCCCGGCTTGCCGGGGATCGTGACGGTGATGTCGCCGTGGGTCTGGCTGGTCCAGCGCTCGCGCTGCACGATGTTGGTTTCGTCGCCGACGATCTTCTTGGCGAACGACGGCATCCCCTGGGTGGGCTGCCACTGGTCGATCGTGACGTCCTTGCCGCCCTCACCGGGAGGGCCCAGCGGCTCGACGGTGACCTCGACGCGGGTCACGCGCTGCAGGGCGCAGACCTGCTTGCGGAACTCGGGGTCGGCGAGCATCGCGGCCACGGTCTCGACCGGGGCGTCGTAGCGCATCTGGTGGGTGATCGTCTTGGCCATCTCAGCGCTCGCCTGCCAGCCAGGCGGCGCCGACGGTGTGCTCGACGTCCATGCCGTCCTTGATGTTGTCGCCCATCAGCGACTCGAGCTTGCCGCCGATCAGCGGCACCTTGACCTTGACGTCGAGCTCAACGGTCTCGGTGGTGCCGGTGCCGGTGGCCTCGAGCCGGATGGTGCCGGCCGCCGACGTCGGCTTGCCGGGCGCGATGATCTGCAGGCTGCCGCCCGAGGCGTCCTTCCAGGACTCCTTCAGCGTGATCGCTGTCGTGTCGCCCGCGATCTTCTTCGCGATCGCCGGCAGGCCGGCGGTGTTCTGGACCTGGTCGATGACCAGGTCGAAGCCGCCACCGGACGGCGTGAGCTGCACGTCGGCCGACACGACCTCCTGCGCGGCGCACACCTTCTCGCGGAAGGCCGGGTCGGAGAGCATGGCGAACACCTCGTCGGGTGTCGCGTCGTAGGTCAGCGCGTGGCGGAACTTCATGCGGTCATCATGCCGGTCGGAGGCTGATGGGGCTGCCTGTCTCGGGGTGGTTGCGTACAGCGCCCTCCGTCGGTGCGACCTCCTCGACCGACGTCCGCACACGTTGGTCGAGGAGCTCCCGCTGGGGAGCGTCACGAGACCATCCGGCCGCAGGTGCGGGTCGAGTGGGCCACGGAGGCTGCGGTGGGGTGGTCTCGTGACGGTCGCGGGGCGACCTCCTCGAGCGACGTGCGCCCAGTTGGTCGAGGAGCTCCCGCTGGGGAGCGTCACGAGACCATCCGACCGCAGGAGCGGGTCGCGTAGGCCACGGACGCTGCGGTGCAGTGGTCTCGTGACGGTCGCGGGGCGACCTCTTCGACCGACGTGGGGTGCCTCCGGCGTGGTTGGGTGAGGCGGTGAGCACCCCCGACACCCAGCAGGAGCGGTTCGTCTCGTTCGGCGAGCAGGGCGCGCAGCTGACCTACGGCAGCTATTTGCGCCTGCCCGTGCTGCTGGATGCGCAGCACCTCGAGTCCGACCCGCCGGCGCACGACGAGCTGTTGTTCATCACGATCCACCAGGTCTACGAGCTGTGGTTCAAGCAGCTGCTGCACGAGGTGGTGGCGGCCCGCGACGCGATGAGCGGCGGTGAGCTGTGGTGGGCGCAGCACCTGCTGGCGCGGGTGCACGTGATCGAGCGGGTGCTGGTGCAGCAGGTCGACGTGCTGGAGACGATGACGCCGCAGGACTTCCTGCAGTTCCGGCAGCGGCTCGCGCCGGCGAGCGGGTTCCAGAGCGTGCAGTTCCGCGAGCTGGAGTTCCTGTCCGGGGCCAAGGACCCGGCGTACCTGCAGCGGTTCAAAGGCCTCACCGCCGAGGAGCAGGACCGGCTGCAGGCGCGCCTGGACGAGCCGACGCTGTGGGACGCGTTCGTCGAGGTGCTGCGCGCCCACGACCTTCCCGCCGGTGACGACGAAGAGATCGCGGCGTCGGTGCGCACGACCGCCCACGACCGCAACCGGTACGCCGCCGTGTGGGCGCTCGCCGAGGCGCTGCTGCAGCACGACGAGCTCGCCGCGAGCTGGCGGGCACGCCACGTCGTGATGGTCGAGCGGATGATCGGCAGCAAGTCGGGCACCGGCGGGTCGAGCGGGTCGGCGTACCTGCGCGGGCGGCTGCCGCTGCAGTACTACCCGGTGCTGTGGGACGTCCGCAGCCGGCTGTGACGGTCCCGGGCCTGGTGCTGATGACCTGGAACCCCGGCCCCGACGACGCCCACGTCTACAGCCCCGCCACCTGGGCGCGCGACGTCGTCGCGCCGTGCCGGGCGGGCCGCCCGGTGCCGTCGACCTGGGGCGTCGGCCGGCACCGTCACGGCATCGGTCCTGGCGTGCCCGCCGTGCTGCACCGGCAGGGCGCCCACGGCCGCGGCCTCGTAGCGCGCGGCGAGGTCACGTCCGACGTGATGACCGGCGAGCGGACCCGTACGCCGGGCCGCGTCACCCGCTACGTCGAGGTGGTGTGGACGCAGGCGGTGCCCGTCGAGGACCGCCTCGACGTCGCCGACCTCGAGCTCACCGTGCCCGACGTCGGGTGGCGCCACGTCTACTCCTCGGGGCGCACCCTGGCCCCCGACCTGGCTGCCGCTCTGCTGGCCGAGTGGGAGGCCCACGTCCGCGACGTCGAGGCCGCCGGCGGCAGCGGCAGGTGAAGTGACCCGCGGGTAGCGGCCCGGTTGTTGTCGCCCCCGACACCGGGTCCTACCGTGAGGCGTGTGTCAACGACGACGCACGAATCTGACAAGGCCGAGCTTCTCGCGAAGGCCGTCGAGCTGGCCAAGCACGGGAAGGGGACCGGCGGACCGCCGCACGACGAGGTCGCGGTCCTGATGCAGGCCTACTACCGCCACGTGGCGCCGGAGGACCTGCTCGACCGGTCCGACGCCGACGTCTACGGCGCCCTCGCCTCCCACTACAAGCTGGCCCGGCACCGGCCGCAGGGCACCGCCCAGGTGCGGGTGTCGACGCCGACACCGGCCGAGTTCGGCTGGAGCGCCGCCGGGCACACCGTCGTCGAGGTGGTCATCGACGACATGCCGTTCCTCGTCGACAGCCTGACGATGGAGCTGAGCCGCCAGCTGCGCGACGTCCACCTCGTCGTCCACCCGGGCTTCGACGTCGTGCGCGACGTGGCCGGCGAGCTGCAGTCGGTCGTGCCCGTGGCCGACGGCGCCAGCCCGCCCGTGGCCGGAGCCGTCCGCGAGTCGTGGATGCACGTCGAGGTCGACCGCCTGCGCGAGGACGACGACGCGGCCGCCATCGTCGACGACGTGCAGCGGGTGCTGCGCGACGTGCGCGAGGCCGTCGAGGACTGGACCAAGATGAACGAGCGCGTCGCCGGGATCGTCGAGAGCCTCTCCGACGACCCGCCGCCGCTCGACGCCGACGAGCTGCGCCAGGCGCGCGAGCTGCTGGTCTGGCTCGCCGAGGGCCACTTCACGTTCCTCGGCTACCGCGAGTACTCCCTCGACCGGGTGCTGGTCGACGGCGTCGAGGACGACGTGCTGCGCGCCGTGCCCGGCACCGGGCTCGGCATCCTGCGCTCCGACCAGCAGATGGCCGAGTCGTTCGGCCGGCTGCCGGCGGCCGTCAAGGCCAAGGCCCGCGAGAAGACGCTGCTGGTGCTGGCCAAGGCCAACTCGCGCGCCACCGTGCACCGCCCCGCCTACCTCGACTACGTCGGCGTCAAGACGTTCGGCGCCGACGGCGAGGTCACCGGCGAGCGCCGCTTCCTCGGCCTGTTCTCGAGCGCGGCCTACACCGAGTCGTTGCTGCGGATCCCGCTGGTGCGCGAGAAGGTCCAGACGGTGCTGGCCGACAGCGGCTACGACCCGCAGAGCCACGCCGGCAAGGCGCTGCTCGACACCCTCGAGACCTACCCGCGCGACGACCTGTTCCACACGCCGGTCGAGGAGCTCGGCCCGCTGGCCGAGGCCGCGATGCAGGCCCGCGAGCGGCGCGCCGTACGGATGTTCGTCCGCAAGGACACCTACGGCCGCTACGTCTCGGTCCTCGTCTACCTGCCGCGCGACCGCTACAACACCAGCGTGCGCGAGAAGTTCGTGCAGATCCTCAAGGACCGCTTCGGCGCCGAGAGCGTCGAGTTCAACGTGCGCATCAACGAGTCCACCACCGCGCGCGTCCACTTCGTCGTCCGCCAGCCGACCGGCCAGGGCATCCCGGCCATCGACACCGCCGACCTCGAGCGCCGCCTGGCCGAGGCCTCGCGCTCATGGCGCGACGACTTCACGACCGCCGTCATCGCCGAGTACGGCGAGGAGGTCGGCGCCATCCTCGGGCGCCGCTACCTCGACTCGTTCCCCGAGGCCTACAAGGAGGACTTCGCGCCGCGCACCGCGTCGGTCGACCTCGGCCGGCTCGAGGGCATCCCCGGCGACGAGGGCATCGACCACTCCCTCTACCAGGACCTCGACGCCGGCGCCGGCGAGGCGCGGCTCAAGCTCTTCCGCATCGGGGCGCCGCTGTCGCTGAGCCAGATCCTGCCGATGCTCAGCTCGATGGGCGTCGAGGTCGTCGACGAGCGGCCCTACACGCTGACCGGGCTCGAGCGGCAGTCGCACGTCTACGAGTTCGGCCTGCGCTACGCCGGCACGCTGCCCGAGGAGGCGCGCGGGCTGTTCCAGGACGCCATCCGCGCCGTGTGGGACGGGTTCACCGAGACCGACGGGTTCAACGGACTGGTGCTCGGCGCCCGGCTCGGGTGGCGCCAGGCGGCGCTGCTGCGCGCCTACGCGAAGTACATGAAGCAGGGCGGCAGCCCGTTCGCGCTCGACTACATCGAGGACGCGCTGGCCAGCAACGTCGACATCACCCGGATGCTCGTCGAGCTCTTCGAGGTGCGCTTCGACCCCGACCGCACCGAGAGCGAAGGTCACGACGGCAGTGCCGTCGAGCGCCGGATCCTGGCCGCGCTCGACGACGTGGTCAGCCTCGACCACGACCGGATCCTGCGCTCCTACCTGACACTGGTGAAGGCGACGCTGCGCACCAACTACTTCCAGCACGCCGGCCCCGCGGGCGCGGAGGGGACTCCGCACCGCTACATCTCGCTCAAGCTCGAGCCCTCGGCGATCCCCGACCTGCCCGAGCCGCGCCCGCAGTACGAGATCTTCGTCTACTCCCCGCGCGTCGAGGGCGTGCACCTGCGCTTCGGCGCGGTCGCGCGCGGCGGCCTGCGCTGGAGCGACCGGCGCGACGACTTCCGGACCGAGGTGCTGGGCCTGGTGAAGGCCCAGATGGTCAAGAACACCGTCATCGTCCCGGTCGGCGCGAAGGGCGGCTTCTTCGCCAAGAACCTGCCCGACCCCACCGTCGACCGCGACGCCTGGCTGGCCGAGGGGATCGCCTGCTACACGACGTTCATCTCGGGCCTGCTCGACGTCACCGACAACCTCGTCGAGGGCCGCACGGTCCCGCCCGAGCGCGTCGTACGGCACGACGGCGACGACTCCTACCTCGTGGTCGCGGCCGACAAGGGCACGGCGACGTTCTCCGACATCGCCAACGGTGTGGCCAAGGACTACGGCTTCTGGCTGGGCGACGCGTTCGCCAGCGGCGGCTCGGTCGGCTACGACCACAAGGCCATGGGCATCACCGCGCGCGGCGCCTGGGTGTCGGTGCAGCGGCACTTCCGCGAGATGGACGTCGACTGCCAGACGCAGGACTTCACCTGCGTCGGCATCGGCGACATGTCGGGCGACGTCTTCGGCAACGGGATGCTCTGCTCCGAGCACACCCTCCTAGTGGCCGCCTTCGACCACCGCGACATCTTCCTCGACCCGACGCCCGACGCGGCCAC
>JAOPXU010000020.1 GCA_025964985.1 Nocardioides sp. | reverse complement strand
GACTGCGTCGAGGTGCGCGTGACCCTGCCGACCAACGAGCGGCTGGTCTACGCGACGGCCGAGCCCGAGGAGCGCTACCGGCTGGCGTCGTGCACCCACGAGAAGGTCAAGGTCGTGCGCGACATCGTGGCCTCCCACCCCGGCCAGCCGACGCTGGTGATCGGGCAGTACATCGACCAGCTCGACGAGCTCGCCGAGAAGCTCGACGCCCCGGTCATCAAGGGCGAGACGCCGGTCAAGGAGCGCCAGCGGCTCTTCGAGGCGTTCCGCACCGGCGAGGTCGGGCTGCTGGTGGTCTCCAAGGTCGCCAACTTCTCGATCGACCTGCCATCGGCCGAGGTGGCCATCCAGGTCTCCGGCTCCTTCGGCTCGCGGCAGGAGGAGGCCCAGCGGCTCGGGCGCCTGCTGCGCCCGAAGGCCGACGGCAAGAGCGCGCACTTCTACACGATCGTCAGCCGCGACACCGTCGACGCCGACTTCGCCCAGAACCGGCAGCGGTTCCTGGCCGAGCAGGGCTACGCCTACCGCATCGTCGACGCCGAGGACCTGCCTGCCTGACGCCGTCAGGGTCCGTCGAGCACCCGGACGGTCCGCAGCACGACCACCTCGCCGCTGCTGACACGCACCCGCACCGTCTCGGTCCCCTCCCGTACGCCGTCCCGCCGGGTCGGCAGCAGGAGCCGGGCCTGCGGCGCGCCCGGTCGGACGGTGCCGAAGACGGCGGGGGCCAGGCGCCACAGCGGAAGTGAGGGGTCGACGTCCGGCCCGAGGAACTGCAGCACCGACGCCGGTACGTCGGTCCCGCGCAGCGGGCTGCCCTTCGCCCTGCGCACCTCGAGGACGACGCCGAGGTCGTAGTCGGCGAGACCGCCCACGTTGCGCACGATCGCGACGACCGGCTGGCCCTCGCCGACCGTGGCCGGCACGGAGATGCGCACGCGCGGCGCCCGGTCGTCGTCCTCGACGGCGAGCTCGCCGTTCTGGGCGGCGACCGCCACGCCGCGCACGGCCCAGGCCGCGACCGTGGTGGCGCTCTCGAAGTCGTCGAGGCGGTCGGCGGTCCAGCGGACCGGGATGGAGCCGCTCGTCTGGCCGGGGGCGACGTCGACCCGCAGCCGGTCGGGCGCGCCGAGCTCCTGGCCCACGGTGAGGACCGTGAGCTGGGCCGGCCGGGTGAGCGTGCCGGTGACGGTGAACGGCACCCGGGCGGTGCGCACCGCCTGCGCCCGCGGGCCGGTGCCGACCGGGTCGCCCTCCACGATCTCGAGCTCGCCGAGCCGTACGACGGGGAGCCGGGCCTCGGGCACCGGCGCGAGGACCGGCGGCGCGGCGGCGAGGTCGGCGACCCACACGCGACCGCGGCGGCTGTCGGCGAGCAACTCGACGGAGACGACGTCGGCGAGGTCGATGCCGGGGACCGCGCTCGCGTCGACGAGCAGCGACTGGGCCCACAGCTTGGTCAGGAACGAGCTGACGAGCAGCGGCGCCAGTCGCGAGCCGCCCCGCGGGACGAGGTCCGCGAGGGCACCGGAGCCGTCGGTCAGCCGGACCCGGAGGTCGACCGGGCCGCGGCGCGGGTCGACGATCGTGCGCAGCTCGAGCCGGTCGCTGGTGAGGTCGAGCGGCTGGTCGAAGCGCAGGCCGCCGACGGCACCGCGTTGGGTCCAGGCCAGCTCGAGGAAGCGGTGGGCGGGCCGGCCGTCGCTGCGGTCGGTGAAGTGCGGCGCGACCTGGGTGCGCAGCCCACCGCCGCAGATGTCGGCCGGGCCGAGGTCGTAGGCCAGGACGCCGGCGCACAGCCGGGCCTGTCCCCCGCCGGACGACGCGGTCGGCGTCGCCTCCAGACCGGGGCGGCGCACGTCGCGGCCGCCGCCCAGCGCATGGCTGCGCACGTCGGCGTCGCCGACGGAGGCGACGGTGACGTGGGAGCCGTCGACGAGCGGGAGGTAGCGGTCGTCGCCGGTGAACAGGCGGACCGCGCCACCGACCCAGGCCTGGGCGACGGCGCGCTGGGCGGGGGCCCGCAGCCGGTCGGGGTGGCGACGGCCGCAGGGCTCGTCGAGCTCGCCGACCCAGTCGTCGGCAGCGGGCGCGGTGGTGGCGCCCGGCGTCCACTCGGTGTTGAAGAAGTTGTGGTTGGCACCCATCACGAGCACCGAGCTCTTGAGCGCGGTGTCGCCGGCGACGAGGTCGCGCCCGGCGTCGGTGAAGCGCTGTCCCTGGATGTCGGAGACGTCGCCGTCGCAGTAGGGCAGCAGCGTCACGGTCGGGACGTACGGCGCCGAGCGGGACGCGAAGTCCGTCGGCGCCAGCAGCACCTGCCCGACGATCCGGTACGGCGCCGTGAGCGGCACCTGGGTCGACGCGAGGTCGACGCCCTCGCCGCCGCGGCTGTGCCCGACGAGCACGACCTGGCCCAGGTCGACCTGGCGGACCGCGGCCATCGTCGTCCAGTGGTCGAGGTGGCGCTCGACGATCGCGGCCCGGGCGCCGGCGCCGCCGTCGGCGAGCACGAAGTCCTGGGCGTTGATGCCGTTGACGCGCACCGAGACGGTGGTGTGGCCCTGGGAGGCCAGCAGCCGCTGGAGGTAGTCGTAGCCGAGCTCGCTGCGGATGTCCTCGAAGCCGGGCGCGCACGGCCAGGCGTCGCCGGGGCTGTCGTCGTCCGGGTCGTAGCAGTAGCCGTGGCGACCGTGCAGGAACAGCACCAGCGGCCGGGGACCGGTGACCTGGTCGGCGGCCGGCTCCACGACGTGGCCGACCATCTCGATCGGCCTCCTCATCCCGGGCAGGGCAACGGCCGGCAGCTCGTAGTCGCTGGTCACCGTGGTGAACGGCCCCGGCTGCGCGGGATCGGGGGCGTCGAGCAGCGTGTCCCGTGGTGCCGGGCCCTCGACGGCGGGTGCCACCGGGCCGGCGAGGTCGGAGCCCGGCTCGTCGAGCCGATCGCCCGAGAGCACGACGTCGAGGTCGGCCGGGTCGGGCGCGGTGCCGCTGGTCACGACCGCCTCGACCGTACGCCGGTCCGCCCCGACCACCGGGGCGCCAAAGGTCAGGTCGGCCCCGGAGACGGTGGGCCGGTCGGAGCCGACGGGCAGGTCGCGCGGCGACGTCCAGGACACGCGGTAGCGGCCGTCACCCAGGTCGACGACGTCCCAGCGGGCCAGGTCGCCGACGGGCTGCGGGGCGGCCGGAGCCGGCGCGAGGACGGCGGCCGGTGCGGCGGGGACGGCCGTCGAGCTCGCTCCGGGCAGCAGGGTCAGGGCGAGCGCGGCGGCGACGACGGCCCCGCGACGGCGGATGTGCATGCCTCAGTGGACGAGACGGCGGGCCGTTTGGTTGTCGCGGCGCGCCGGGGAACCGCGACAACCCGGTCGCACAACCGGATTCCGGCTACCTAGCGTGGCGGGCCGCCCTCCACCACGGAGGGCAGGAGCACAGGAGAGGACCATGGAGAAGATCACCGACACGCTCGTCAGCTGGGCCTCGATCCTCGAGGACTCCACGCGCCAGCAGGCGGTGACGGCCTCGACGATGCCGTTCATCCACCCGCACCTGGCGCTGATGCCCGACGCCCACCTGGGCCTCGGCGCGACCGTCGGGTCGGTCATCCCGACCCTCGGCGCGATCATGCCGGCGGCCGTCGGCGTCGACATCGGCTGCGGCATGATCGCCGTCCGCACCGGGTGGACGACCGACCAGCTGCCCGCCGACCGCCGGGCGCTGCGCGAGGCGATCGAGCGCGCCGTACCCCTCTCGGCCGGCGCGGCCAACCGCGGCGTCACCCGCGACCACACCCGCGAGCGCCTCGACGTGCTGCGTGCCGAGGCCGAGGGGGCCGGCTTCGACCCCGCGTCGTACGCCGCCCGGTGGGACCTGCAGCTCGGCACCCTCGGCTCGGGCAACCACTTCATCGAGGTCACCGCCGACGAGCGCCACCGCGTGTGGCTGTTCCTGCACTCGGGCTCGCGCGGCGTCGGCAACAAGATCGCGCAGATGCACGTCGCGATCGCGCGCGAGCGGTGCCGGGAGCGGAGGGTCGACCTGCCGCACCGCGACCTCGCCTACCTGGTCGAGGAGGAGCCGGAGTTCTGGGCCTACATCCGCGAGATGCGGTGGGCGCAGCACTACGCGCTGCTCAACCGCGAGGAGATGATGGACCGCGTGGTCGCGTGCTTCGCCGACTGGCTGGGGCTGGCCTCCGCCGACGACGTGGTGCGGATGGAGGAGATCAACTGCCACCACAACTACACCGAGCAGGAGCACCACTTCGGCCAGGACGTGTGGCTCTCCCGCAAGGGCGCCATCCGCGCCGCGAAGGGCGTGCCCGGCCTCATCCCGGGCTCGATGGGCACCGCGTCGTACGTCGTGGTCGGCAAGGGCGACGCCATGTCGCTGGAGTCGGCGCCCCACGGCGCCGGGCGGGAGTACTCGCGCACCGCGGCCCGCAAGACGTTCTCGCGGGCCCAGCTGCGCGAGGCGATGCAGGGCATCGAGTACCGCGACACCGACGCGTTCATCGACGAGATCCCGGCGGCGTACAAGGACATCGACCGGGTGATGGCCGACGCCGCCGACCTCGTCGAGGTCCGCCACGTGCTCCACCAGCTCGTCAACGTCAAGGGCGACTAGTCCCCCTGCTCGCCTCGCCCGGTGGGCCGGGCGCAGGGCTCAGGCCGTCGGCGTCACCACGGCGGCGACGTCGCACCGGCGCTCGGCACCGCCGATCGCAGACGTCGCGAGGTCGGTGGTGACGGGGAGCTCGTCGGCGTACTGCAGCGAGCCGACCAGGGTGGTGCGACCCGTGCCGGCAGCCGGCGTGAAGCCGATGAGGTCGACCTGGCTGAACCCGGTGGCCGCCCCGGAGGGCGACGTCGTGACCGGGAACCCCTGGTCGGCCCGGACCACCAGGTAGGTGCCGCTCACGGGGTTGAGCGGGGCCGTCGGCGACGTCGCGACGACCCGCAGCGTGGACACGATGCCCTCGGCGCCGCTCGCGTTGCAGAAGGCCTCGAAGGTGAGCCCCCCGGACCGGGCGGGCTCGGCGCTCTCGCCGACCGCCAGCGAGCGGCGCACGACGGTCGTCCGCGGCACGACGCCGGGAGCCAGGTCGGACCTCCCGATCGAGCGGTCCTTGACCTTGGCTCCCGTGACGGCGCCGTCCCGGACCTTGAGGGTCGTGACGGCGCCGTTCTTGAGCTGGGGCGTGCCGACCGAGTTCTTCGCCAGGCCGGCGGCGTACGACGTGGCGCTGACGGCGACCAGGAGCGAGAGCAGGCCCAGGGCGAGCGCGGCGAGGGTGGTGGCGCCGGGACGGCGCGACGAGGGGCTCATCTCCGGAGGCTAGGTGCGTCTCGCACCGGCGGCCATGGCCCGGACGGGCCATCGGCCTCCGTAGGCTGGGCCCGTGAAGGCCCTGCTGCTCGAGAACATCCACCCCGTCGCCGTCGAGACCCTCGAACGGCGCGGTTTCGAGGTCGAGCTCCGCTCCGGCGCGATGTCGGAGGACGAGCTGCTGGCGGCCCTGCCCGGGGTGGCGCTGCTCGGCATCCGCTCCAACACCACCGTCACCGCCAAGGTCATCGAGAACGCCCCGGACCTGCTGGCCATCGGCTGCTTCTGCATCGGCACCAACCAGGTCGACCTGG
>JAOPXU010000200.1 GCA_025964985.1 Nocardioides sp. | reverse complement strand
CATCGGCAGCAGCGGGGCGAGCGAGGGGTGCAGGCCGAACATGCCGTCCTTGACGAGGAGCCGGTCCGCAGCCACGGCGATCGAACGCCGGGCCTGGTAGTAGACCGGGTCCGCGTGCGGGACGACGAGGCTGAGCCCGTCGGCGGCGCCGCGCATGGAGAGGACGACGAGGACCTGCTGGGCCGGCTCGGCGGCGTACGCCGTCTGGGTCGCGACGGTGCCGTAGGCGGCGGTCACGGCGACGCTGCCGCCGACCGCGCCGCGCAGGAAGCCGCGGCGCGAGGTGGCCCGGTAGTCGTCGCAGCAGGGAGCGGAGGTGGGGGAGGTGGTCTTCACGGGGTGCTCCGTCAGCGCTGCAGGTGGTCGGGGGTGTCGAGCAGGGTGGTGAGCAGGATCGGCATCTTCCACTTCAGCACCGGGTGGGCGGTGCTGACCGACTCGGCGGCGCCGGTCTGCGTCGCGGCGCACGCGGCCTGCACGAGCCGGGCGGGCGCGCGCTTGCCGAGCAGCTGGGTGCACAGGTGGTCGACGAACCCGTCGAACCGCACGGTCGGCGACGGCAGCCATGACTCGTAGGAGCGGTAGGTCATGTCCTCCTGCGGCCACCACCGCCCGGCCATGTTGTGGTGCGACTGGAACGACGCGAGCAGCCGCGAGGCCGACGTCCAGGACCGGTTGTCCTGCGGCGGGCCGTCGGGACGACCCCACTGGAACGGCGAGTGGCCGATGCTCGTGGTCTGCCAGAGGATCACGTTGGCGGTCGAGCCGTGGTACGTCGGCCGCGCGATCCTGGTGTCGAGCACGCGGTGGGTGGCCACGACGTCGTCGGTGGGCGTGCGGACCTTGAGGCCGGCGGCCGCCCCGAACTCCGGGTGGGCGACGAGCGCCTGCAGGACCGGCCTGATGGCCGTCTGGTGGTCGAGGTAGACCTTCGCGAGGTGCTCGACCAGCGCGGCCGACGGGGTGTCGGAGACGAACTGGATCGCGAGCTTGCGCGCGATGCGGGTGGCGGTGCGCGGGTGGCGGGCCAGGTAGGTCAGATAGTCCTGGGCGACCGCCCGGCCGTCGGGGTCGGTGTTGGCGTGGGTGAAGCCGGCGACCTTGACGGCCCCGGTCCAGTGGCTGGCGGGGTCGTAGGTGGCGTTCCAGGTGCGCCAGGTGTCCACGCGGTAGCCGGTGAGGATGCGGGCGGAGCTCTTGACGTCGTCCTCGGTGAAGCCGCCGCGGCCCAGGGTGTGCAGCTCGAGGAGCTCGCGCCCGAGGTTCTCGTTGGGCGCCCGCTTGGTGGAGCTGGCGTTGTCGAGGGAGATGCCCATCGCGGGGTGGGTGATGGCGGCGACGAGCATCTCGTCGAAGCGGCCGAGCGCGTGGGAGCGGAGGAGCTTGCCGTAGGCGGCGCGGTAGGTGAAGACGCCGTCGTCGTAGACCGGCACGTGCAGGTGGTTCTCCCAGAACTCGGTCATCACCTCGAGGACCTGGCGCTGCGAGTAGATGCGGCGCAGCAGGCACCAGCGGGAGTAGTTCTCCATCGCCTGCCAGCCGCCCTCGATGCGGGGCTCGGCCCGGTCGCGGGCCCAGATGGCGGTGTGGTCGAGGTCGATCGAGGTCCACCAGCCCTGCAGGGCGTCGGCGGCGGTGTCGGCGATCGAGGCCGGGTCGAGCTGCTGGGTGAACCAGGCCCGCGGGCTGCCCGCGGCGCGCATCTGTGCGTGCAGCGCGGGCGTCATGCCGTAGGTGAACCGGTTGCCGAGGTGCAGCGACTCCGGCGTCGGCAGCGGCGACGCCGCGAAGGCGGGGTCGGGCGTGCCCGGGTCGGTGGGCTCGGTCGGCGTGGTGGGCTCGGTCGGCGTCGTGGGGTCCGTCGGCGTCGTCGGGTCCGTCGGGTCCACGGGGTCGACCGGGTCCACGGGGTCCACCGGGTCCACCGGTCCGGTCGGGTCGGTGGGGCCGGTCGGGTCGGTCGGGACCGTGGCCTTGTGGAAGCGGTGCTTGCAGCGGTGCATTCGGCGGCAGGTGTGCGCCTTGTGCTTGGCGCAGCGGTGCCAGTGCCGGCAGACGCGGGCGTGCCGGGGGCCGAGGGCGGCCTCGGCGGGGGCGGCCTCGAGGGCCGGGGCGACGGCGAGCGCGGCCAGGCCGGCGAGCACGCCGTGCGAGACCCGTCGTCGGCTCAGCGACTCGTCGGCGGGTCGGTCGGCGGCTCGGTCGTCGAGCAGCGCCGGGCGCAGGTCGGTCAACGGTTCTCCAGCGTGGGGTGGGGGGTGTCCTCATCCTGGGCGCTACGCAGGCGCGACCCGTCCCTTCGAGCCCGAAATGGCCGATCGGTCACCGGGTCTGGTCAGGTCGGGTGGTCACGGGTCGGGCGGTCCGGGGATGCGCCCGCCTGCGCCGCTGGGTCACCGTGGGCGCTCCCCCCACACACGACGGCCCGCCACTCCCTCCGGATGGCGGGCCGTGTGTCGCCCAGGGCTTCTCGGCCGTCAGCGCGACAGGTCCAGCGCGAAGCGGAAGCGCACGTCGCCGGCCCGCAGCCGGCTCAGCGCGGTGTCGACCTCGGTCGCGCCGAGCACCTCGACGTCGGCGGTGATGCCGTGCTCTGCGGCGAAGGCGAGCATCGCGGCGGTGTCGGGACGACCGGCGCTGCCCGAGCCCATCACGCGGCGGCGGGGGAGGACGGCCATCGCGTCGAGGTGCCAGCCCTCGGCCGGGATGGCGAGGACGACGAGGGTGCCGTCGATGCGGAGGGCGCCGAGGTAGGGCGCCAGGTCGTGGCCGGCGGCGACGGTGTCGATGACGACCTCGAGGGTCTGCGCGACGGCCGCCATCGCCTGCGGGTCGGAGGAGACGACGACGTCGGTCGCGCCGAGGCTGCGGGCCAGGTCCTCCTTGCCGGGCGAGGTGGTGAAGACCGTGACGCGCGCGCCGAGGGCCGCGGCCAGCTTGACCGCGAGGTGGCCGAGGCCGCCCAGCCCGACCAGGCCGACGGTGGTGCCCGCCCCGACCCCGAGGTGGGCCAGCGGCTGCCACACGGTGACGCCGGCGCACATGAGCGGTGCCACGCCGGCCGGGTCGAGGCCGGCGGGCACGGGGTAGGTGAAGTCGGCGCGCACGACGTACTCGTCGGCGTAGGCGCCCTGGGTCGGGGTGCCGTCGATGCGGTCGCGGCCGCCGTAGGTCGTGGTGGGGTACTCCGCGCAGTAGGGCTCGTCGCCGCCCAGGCAGGCCGCGCACGTGCCGCAGGAGTCGACGATGTTGCCGACCGCGACCAGCTGGCCGACCGTGCGGTCGCGCACCTCGGTGCCGACCTCGACGACCTCGCCGACGAACTCGTGGCCGGGCACGAACGGGCCGTCGAGATGGCCGACGGCGGCGTCGAGCGCGTGCAGGTCGCTGTGGCAGACGCCGCAGAACGTCACCCGCACCACGACGTCGTCGGGGCGCGGGTCGCGCCGCTCGATGGTGGTGGCCTGCAGGACTGTGCTGTCAGGGCCGTCGGTGCTGCCGGGCAGCAGCGCAAAGGCGCGGGTGGTTCTCATCGGGACCTCCGTCGTAGAAACAAACCAGTTGGTTTATTTGTAGCAGTCCGAACCAACCAGGTGGTTGGCTTGTCCCATGCGCGATGCCCACGCCACCCGCGAACGGATCCTCGAGGCGGCCAGGACCGAGTTCGCCCGCCACGGCCTGGCCGGGGCGCGGGTCGACCGCATCGCCGCGTCGGCGCGCGCCAACAAGGCGCAGATCTACGCCTACGTCGGCGGCAAGGCCGAGCTGTTCGACACCGTCTACGACCGGGCCCTGCGCGAGCTCGTCGAGATGGTGCCGCTCGACCCGCGCGACCTGCCCGGCTACGCCGTGGCGCTGTACGACGCCTGGGTCGAGGACCCCGACCGCGTGCGGCTGGCGACGTGGGCGCGCCTGGAGCGCACGCCGAGCGGCCACCTGGTCGACGAGGAGCAGCGCGAGGTGGCCTACGGCGAGGCCGGGATACGGCAGGCGCAGGCCGACGGCGACCTGCCCGGCGACCTCGCGCCGCTCGACCTGCAGGCGCTCGTGGTCGGCATGTCGCTGGCCTGGGCGCCCTCGAGCCTGGTCTGGGTGGCGGCGCCCGACGACCCCGGCCACGCGGAGCGGCGCCGCGCGCTGGCCGACGCCGTACGACGGGTGATCAGCCGCGAGGCCTGACCGCCCAGGCCGCCAGGCGCGAGTAGCCCTTGACCGAGAGCCGGCGCAGGCGCCGGAAGTGGAAGTCGGGGTGCCCGTCGTGGCTGTCGTGGTCGTCGGGCCCGTCGGAGCCGTCGCGGCCGGTGAGCGCCTCGAACGCGCCCCGGTCGACCAGCACGGCGCCGGGTCGCGCCACCGAGGTCAGCCGGGCGGCGATGTTGACGGTCTCGCCGTAGACGTCGCCGAGGCGGCGCACGGTCGGGCCGTGGGCCAGGCCGGCGCGCACCTCGGGGAACGGGTCGTCGTCGTCGGACCCGCGCCGGCACAGCTCGAGCGCGACCTCGAGCCCCGCCTGGGGGTCGTCGGCGACGAAGAGCACCTCGTCGCCGATGTTCTTGATGATCCGGCCGCCCTGCGCGGCGACCAGGGCCGTGGTCTCGGCCTCGAACCCCTCGATCCAGGCGACGAGCTCGTCCTCGGCCAGCGCCCGGCTGCGCGAGGTGTAGCCGACGATGTCGACGAACACGACGGTCAGCGGCGCGGCCACACCGGCCGACGGGTCGGCGCTGGCGAGGCGGCGGGAGCCGGCGCTGACCAGGTGGCGGCGCCACACGTAGCTCTGCAGGGCGTCGACGCGCGGCACGACCTCGGAGGCCAGCGCCGCCATCGCCTCGTCGGGGTCGGCGCCGCTCTCGAGCGCGACGGTCGCCAGCAGGCTCGACTGCCAGTCGGCCAGGCGGGCGAAGCTGCGGCCCCACGTGCGCACCAGTGCGGCCTGCCGCTCGGCGGACAGGATGCCGAGCTCGACGAGCTCCTGGGCCTGGCGCAGCGCGACGACGTCGGCCTCGGTGAAGACGACCTCGTCGTCCTCGACGTGGGCGAAGCCGAGCAGCGCCCACAGCCGTACGGCGTCCTCGAGCGGTACGCCGGTCGCCTCGACGACCTGCTGGCGGGTCAGCGTGGGCGCGTCGCCGAGCAGGTAGGCGTCGAGGCGGTCGAGCGGGTCGTCGCTCAGCGCGCCGTCCCCTTCATGCGCTCGTCGACGACGGCCTGCAGCTTGTCGCGGAACGACGGCATCTCGGCCATCAGCGCGGTGACGTCGGTGTCGGTGAAGTGGATCGCGACCAGGGGCGTCAGCGCGACGATCGAGGCGGTGCGCAGCGTGTGGCCCACGATCGCGGCCTCGCCGACGATGTCGCCGGAGCCGAGCTGGGCGATCTCCTTGCCGTCGCGGCGCACCGAGACGCTGCCCTCGAGCAGGATGTAGGCCTTGTCGGCGGGGGTGTCCTCCCAGATCGGCGACCACCCCTGGGGCAGCTTGACCCGCCGTCCGTGGGCGCTGATCTGCGCGACCTCGCGGGGGGTGAAGGAGTCGAAGAACGATGCCATCAGGGTCAGCCTTCCTGGGCCGGAGGGAGCACGTCGGTCTCGCCCGAGGCTAGGGCATGCGGGGGCCGCGGACCCGCGGCGTCGCGCTGGTGGGCGGCCGGCCTAGAGCGGGTCGCGCTCGATCGGGCAGCTCATGCAGCGCGGGCCGCCGCGGCCGGAGCCGAGCTCGGAGCCGGCGATGCGCACGACCTCGATGCCGTTGTCCTCGAGGCGGGCGTTGGTGCCGTCGTTGCGCTCGTAGGCGACCGCGACGCGCGGGGCCAGGGCGAGGGTGTTGTTGCCGTCGTCCCACTGCTCGCGCTCGGCCTCGACGGGGTCGAGGCCCGTGGCGATGCGGTGCACCTTGTCGACGCCCATGGCGTCGGCGGCGGCCTCAAGGAACGGCCGGGCGCCGGCGACGTCGAGCAGCAGCGAGCCCTCGTCGTCCTGGCCGGCGGGCGTGACGGCGTAGGCCATCAGCGAGTCGGCGACGTTCTCGTAGACGACCATGAGGTCGACGTCGACCATCGTGCAGATGGTGTCGAGGTGCATCGTCGCGCGCTCCTGCGCGATCGGCACGGCGAGCACGGTGTGGGCGAGCTCCTGGTCGAACATCTGGCGGGCGAGGCGCTCGACGCCGGCCGGGGTGGTGCGCTCGCCGACGCCGACCGCGACGACGCCGGGGCCGAGCAGCAGCACGTCGCCGCCCTCGACGTGCTCGTAGTGCGAGCCGTGGATGCGCGGGGTGCCGACGAAGCGCGGGTGCTGGGTGTAGATGAGCTCGGTCAGCTGCGTCTCGCGCTTGCGCGCGGGCATGGCCAGGCTGGTGATGGCGACGCGGTCGCGCACCCACACCGAGGAGTCGCGGGTGAAGAGCAGGTTGGGCAGCGGGTCGACCAGGAACGCGTCGCTGGGCAGCAGCGAGGTCACCAGCCCGAAGCCGCCGCGCACCTCGTCGTTGCGGATGCCCGCGGTGAGGTACGTCGTGAGGTCGGCCGGGGAGGCCTCGCTCAGGAAGCCGCGCAGGTAGTGGCGCATCGTGTCGCCGAGCTCGAGGTCCTTGAGCACGGTGTCGATCGCCGTGCGGCGGGCGTCCTCGAGGCCGAGGGTCTCGGTGAGCAGCTCGGTCAGGTAGAGCACCTCGACGTCGCGGTCGCGCAGCGCCTGGGCGAAGGCGTCGTGCTCGTCCTGGGCCCGGGCGACCCACGGGATGCCGTCGAACAGCAGCCGGTCGTTGTTGCGCGGCGTGAGCCGGCTCAGCTCCGGTCCCGGCCGGTGGAGCATGACCGTCCGGAGACGTCCGACCTCGCTGTCTGCTCCCTGCACCATGGCGCCAGCCTAGTGACAGTCGGGATTGTCAGACAATCCTCAGCCGAGCAGCTCGGCGAGCGTGAGCACGGCGAGGACGACGCAGACCGCAGCGCCGGCGTAGTGCAGGACGTGGATCGGCACGACCCGCAGCAGGCTGCGGCCCACGATGACGGCGAGGGCCGAGACGGTCAGCAGGGCACCGAGCGCGCCGAGGAAGACCTCGAGCGGCGCCTCGTAGCGGGCGACCAGGGACAGCGTCAGCAGCTGCGACAGGTCGCCCCACTCGGCCGCGAAGAGCACGAGGAAGGAGGCCAGGACCGCGCGCCAGCCGGTGGCGGCGGGCGCGCGCTCGGCGAACTCGTCGCCCGACTCCTCCTGGTGCGAGCGGCCCTCGCGCACGAGCAGGGCCGCGCCGACGAGGAACAGCACCACGGCCGCGCCCTGCACCACCTCGGGCGGCAGCAGCGAGGCCGCCTGCCCCAGCGCGACGGCGATGCCGGTCTGCACCGCAAAGGCCAGCCCGACGCCGATCCACACCAGCAGCGGGCGGTAGCGGGTGGCCAGCACCAGGGTCGCCAGGAACGTCTTGTCGGGCAGCTCCACGACGAAGATCGCCCCGAAGGTGAGCGCCAGTGCCGCGAGATCCACGGCTCCATCCTCTCGTCCCGGCGCTGCACCGCCGCGGTCGGGTCGGCGGACCGTACGGTGACGGGATGGACGACCTGCCGGGGCTCACCTCCGCCCTCGCCCTCGTGCTGGCCCTCGTGGCCGTGGTGCTCGCCGTCGTCGCCGTGCGCCGCACCCGGCGCCGGTCCGACGGCTCCGACCTGCCCTCCGACCTGCTCGGGCTGCGGCGCGAGGTCGCCGCCCTGCGTGCCGAGGTCGGCGACGGGCTGCGCCACCTCGCGGTGGTGCGCTACGACGCGTTCGGCGACATGGGCGGGCACCTGTCGTGGAGCCTCGCGCTGCTCGACGACCGCGGCGACGGCGTCGTGCTGAGCTCGATCCACGGCCGCAGCGAGGCCCGCACCTACGCCAAGAGCATCCGGGCCTGGACCTGCGACCAGCAGCTCTCGCCCGAGGAGGACGAGGCGGTCACCCAGGCCCGGTCCTGAGGCCGGCACCTTCCTCGACCGGTCCCGGCTCGTCGTAGGGTCGCGCCGTGCCCCGACCCAACCCCCTCCTGCGCTTCTTCCGGCAGTACGAAGGTCCTCGCATCCACAAGTGGATCCACTACTTCGAGATCTACCACCGCCACTTCGCGCGCTTCCGCGACGAGCCCGTCACCATCCTCGAGTTCGGGGTCAACCAGGGCGGCTCGCTGCGCATGTGGCAGCACTACTTCCACGACGACTCGAAGATCGTCGGCGTCGACATCGACGAGCGCTGCCGCCAGTTCGAGGGCGGCAACGTCTCGATCGAGATCGGCGACCAGGAGGACCGTGAGTTCCTCCGGATGCTCGCCGAGAAGCACGGCCCGTTCGACGTCGTCATCGAGGACGGCGGCCACCAGATGGGCCAGCAGATCGCGTCGTTCGAGGAGATCTACCCCGCGATGTCGGAGGACGGCTGCTTCCTCATCGAGGACCTGCACACCAGCTACTGGCCCGGCTACGGCGGTGGGCTGCTGCGCGAGGGCACGTTCATCGAGTACGCCAAGCGGCTCAGCGACCAGCTCAACGCCTGGCACTCCAAGCAGGACGACTTCGTGGTCGACAGGTTCACCGAGACCACGCGGTCGATGCACTTCTACGACAGCGTCATCGTCTTCGAGCGCGGCGCGATGACCAAGCCGCGCGCCCGCAAGCGCGGCTACGACTCCTTCAACGTCAACGACGGCCAGGGCCGGGAACCCGCCGGCTGACGCTGTCAACGCCGGGAGCCGCTGCCGCGTTGACCTGTCGTGACCACCTCCGCCCTCGCGATCGAGGGTCCGCAGCGGCGGCCCGTGCCCGTGGAGCAGCAGGTGGGGCCGAGGTCGGCGCCGGCGCGCCTGACCGCAGGTCGAGCCGTCCTCGCTGGCGCTCGGACGGCTCGACCGGCGAGGGGGGTCAGCCCTTCATCAGCTCCGCACCCATCGCCGTCATGACCGCCTCGAGGCCCTTGACCGGCCGGATCATCACGGTGAACGACGTGAGCCGGCCGTCGGCGGACCAGCGCATCATGTCGACGCCGTGCACGGTCTTGCCGTCGACCTCGCACTCGAACTCGAGCACCGCCGACCCGTCGCCGCCGTCGGTCCCGCCGTGCCACTCGTCGAGGTAGCGCAGGGTGGGGCCGAGCACGACCATGGCTGCCCGCAGGTACGCCGTGGTGAGGGCCTTGCCCTCCTGCGGCGTGTGCACGGCGGGGGAGCGGAAGACGCAGTCGTCGGCGAGCAGGGCGTCGAGGCCGGCGGGGTCGCGAGTGCGGGCGATCTCGTGCCAGGCCTGCACGGGGGCGGGGGTCGTCATGGGCTCAGTCAACCGGCCCTGACAACCCCCGCCGTCCGGTCCGATCAGGCCGCGAAGGCCGTCGACACCTGGATGATGCCGGCGACCAGCGTGATGACGCCGATGCCGAGCAGCACGTGGGTGAGCGCGGCCCTGCGGAACAGGGTCGCGATGCCGCCGAAGAACAGGGTCAGGGCGAGCAGCACGGTCGCGAGCTCGAACTTGTCGCCGGTCTCGTCGGCGGTGGAGCCGACGTCGTAGGCCTCGGCCGACTCGGCGGCGAACCGCTCGCCCTCGCCGAAGTCGGCGATCACGTAGGGGTTGCCCTCGACGTCCTCGAACGGCGTCTGCGCGCCGTCCTCGGGCTGCTCGGACCACCAGGCGAGGGCCTCCTGCAGCTCGGGGCGCATCAGCGTCTGCAGGTAGCCCGCGAGGTCAGGGTCGGTCTGGCTGGCCGTGGCGAACTGGGTGAAGAGCGCCTGGTCGGCGGCGAGCACCTGGTTGCCCTGCTGGTAGAAGAAGTTGGACTCCGACAGGGCTGCGTTGGACTGGGTGTAGCCCTGCAGGGCGTCGCCGTCGGTGAGGGCGGCCTGCCAGGCCGACAGGGCGGTCAGCGTGGCGGCGATGCCGAGCAGGACGGCCGCCACGAGGGTCTGCCACCCGTCGGCCTTGTCCTCGGGCTTGTCGATGAAGGCGTCGGTCATGGGGAGCTCCTCGGGAGTCGGGTGGGGTGCCCCCCGAGGGGTCGTCGCGGAACGTATCGGTCCCCAGGACCGGTCCGCTGGCGGATCCGTCAGCCCGGTGCCACCGGACCAGACCGGTCGGTCGGGAGCAGCAGGTCAGCGCGGGACGCGCACCAGGAGCCGCCCGTGGATGCACTCCATGTGCAGCTCGCGGCCGGGGCCGATGGAGTCGCCGTCGAGCTGGCGCGGGGTCTCGGACCCGGCACGGATCGAGACGGTGCGGCCCGTCATCCGGTTGATCGTGTCGTCGGTGCGGGTGCGCTTGGCCATCACGCGCACGGCGACCGGGATCCACGACAGGAAGCGCTGCGGGTAGATCAGCACGACGTCGAGCTGGCCGTCGTCGATCGCGGCGTCGGGCAGCAGCGGCATGCCGGCCTGGAGGTAGCCGACGTTGCCCACGACGACGGTGCGGGCGCGGTGCTTGGTCCACTCGCCGCCGTCGACGGAGATCTCGACGCGGGTCACGGGGTACATCAGCGACTTCAGCGCCGACAGCACGTAGGCGAGCCAGCCGACCTTCTTCTTGAAGTCCTCGTTGACGCCCTCCATGATCGCGGCGTCGAAGCCCAGGCCGGCCATCACCATGAAGTGGCTCTCGAACTGCCCGGGCACCTCGTCGGACGGCTCCCCGTGCGGGTCGGCGCTCACCCGGTCCCCGCGTACGGCGACCATGTCAATCGCGCGGTCCTGCCCGGTGAGCGCGATGTCGATGGCGGCACGGATGTAGAGCGGGATGTCGAGGTTGCGGGCCAGCAGGTTGCCGGTGCCGGCCGGGATGATCCCGACGGGGATGCCGGTGCCGGCGAGCTCGGCGCAGACCTCGCGCACGGTGCCGTCGCCGCCGCACACGACGACCAGCTCGGCGCCGGCCACGGAGGCCTCGGCGGCCTGGCCGGTGCCAGAGTCCTCGGGGGTGGTCAGGTGCCAGGTGGGGTCGCGCCAGCCGGCCTCACGGGCCATCGCGATGACCGTGGTCTTGAAGACGTCGACGTCCTCGACCTTGATCGGGTTGAGGACGACGGCCAGGCGCTTGGACGACGGCAGCGGCTGGGGCAGCGGCTCGCTGCCGAGCGCGTGGCTGCGCGGCAGCGGGCTGTAGACGACCAGGCCGACCAGCACGACGGCCGCGCCGAGCAGGGCGCCGGCGACGATGTCGGAGGGGTAGTGGCGCCCGAGCAGCACCCGGTCGAGCGCGACGAGGGCGGCCAGCAGGACCGCCAGGGCGGAGAGCACGCGGCGGATCGCGCCGCGGCGCACGAGCATGAACACGAGCACGACCACCACCCCGGCGAAGGCCGCGGTGGAGGAGGCGTGACCGGAGGGGAACGACTTGCTGTCGAGCACGTCCTCGAGGGCCTGCCAGTCCGGGCGGGCCCGCCCGACGGTGAGCTTGGCCCCGGTGGTCAGCAGCGAGGTCACGAGCATGACCCCGCCGGCCCAGAGCGCGGCCCGCCGGTGGTTCTTGGCCCACAGCGCCGCGACCAGGACGCAGGTGTAGATCGTCATCGCGACGGCGGCGAAGAGGTCCTCGACCAGGAGCAGGACGTCGCGCAGCCCGCGGTCCTCGATCGCCCACGTGTTGGCCGAGCGGCCACGCACGTCGACGTCGACGAGCCATGACCAGCGCTGGTCGACCCCGATCGCCAGCACCCCGAACAGCACGAGGCACGCGATCGCCCAGCCGGTGCGGGCAGTGCGTGGTCGGTCGAGCAAGGGAGGTCCTTCGCGCGGGGGACGGAACGGTCAAGTATGGCGAACGGCCCTGACGCCAACTGAGGTGAGTGGCGTGGGAGGCGGCGGATAGCCTCACCCCATGATCGACGCCCGAGTCCTCCGCGACGACCCCGACCGCGTGCGTGCCGCCCAGGCCAAGCGCGGGCTGTCCGGCGAGGTCGTCGACCAGGCGCTGTCGGCCGACACCGCGCGCCGCGCCGCGATCGCCGCCTTCGAGGCCAAGCGGGCCGAGCAGAAGCAGCTCGGCGCCCAGATCCCGAAGGCCACCGGCGACGAGAAGCAGGCCCTGCTCGCGCAGACCAAGACGCTCTCCGCCGAGGTCAAAGAGGCCGAGGCCGCGAGGCTGGCCGCCGAGGAGGCGTGGGACGAGGCGATCCGCTCGATCCCCAACCCCGCGGCCGACGAGGCACCGGCCGGCGGCGAGGACGACTACGTCGTGCTCGAGACCCGCGGCACCAAGCCCGAGTTCGACTTCGAAGCCCGCGACCACGTCGAGCTCGGTCGGATGCTCGGCGCCATCGACCTCGAGCGCGGCGCCAAGGTCTCCGGCTCGCGCTTCTACTTCTTCACCGGCGTCGGCGCCCGCCTGCACCGCGCCCTGGTCAACCTCGCCCTCGACACCGCCGCGGCCAACGGCTTCACCGAGGTCGTCGCCCCGGCGCTGGTCAAGTCGCGCGCCATGGAGGGCACCGGCTTCCTCGGCCAGGCCGCCGACGACGTCTACCGGATCGAGGGCCAGGACCTCTACCTCGTCGGCACCTCCGAGGTGCCGATGGCGGCGTTCCACTCCGACGAGATCCTCGAGGCCTCGTCGCTGCCGCTGCGCTACGCCGCCTTCAGCTCCTGCTTCCGCAAGGAGGCCGGCTCGCACGGCAAGGACACCCGCGGCATCTTCCGGGTGCACTGGTTCGACAAGGTCGAGATGTTCGTCTACACCACGCTCGACGAGGCCGAGGCCGAGCACCAGCGGCTCCTGGCGTGGGAGAAGGAGTTCATGGACAAGCTCGAGCTCCACTACCGCGTCATCGACGTCGCGGCCGGCGACCTCGGTACGTCGGCGCAGCGCAAGTTCGACTGCGAGGCCTGGATCGCCTCGCAGGACCGGTTCCGCGAGCTGACGTCGACGTCCAACTGCACCGACTTCCAGGCGCGACGGCTCGACATCCGGGGCCGCCACACCGCTCCGGGCGTCGAAGGCGGCCAGACCGAGCACCTGGCCACCCTCAACGGCACCCTCTGCTCGACCAACCGCCCGATCATCGCCCTCCTCGAGACCCACCAGCAGGCCGACGGGTCCGTGCGGGTGCCGAAGGCGTTGCAGCCCTACCTGGGCGGCCTCGAGGTCCTGAAGCCGCTCGCATGAACGCCGCCCCCGGGTTCGTCGGCTGGGTCCCGCGGGTCCTGGCCCTCGACATCGACGGCACGCTGCTGTCCTGGGTCGAGGGCGAGGGCATGACCTACGAGCACGTCACGCCCCGCCTGGCCGCCGCGATCCGCCGCGCCCACGCCGCCGGGGCGCACATCGTGCTGTCCTCGGGGCGCTCCCCGCACGGCATGACGCCGGTCGCCGACCTGCTCGAGCTCGTCGGCCACGACGACGAGCCGCTGTGGGTCGTGGCCAGCAACGGAGCGGTCGTCTTCCGCTACCTGCCCGGCGGCGACGTCGACGTGGTCGTCGAGGAGACCTTCGACGCCGGCCCCGCCGTACGCGCGATCCTCGAGGCCCGTCCGACCGCCCGCATCGCGGTCGAGGAGCGCGGCCTCGGCTACCGCGTGACCACGCCGTTCCCCGAGGGCGAGCTGACCGGCGAGATGGTCGAGACCCACGTCGACGACCTGGTGCGGCTGCCGGTGAGCCGCGTCATCGTCCGCGACCCCGACGCGACGGCCGACGACTTCGTCGCGCTGGCCGCCGGCCTGGGCCTGCACGGCACCGACTACGTCGTCGGCTGGACCGCGTGGCTCGACCTCACTCCCGTCGGCGTCTCCAAGGCCTCCGGCCTGCAGCACGTCGTCGACGAGCTCGGCCTCACCGCCGCCGACGTCCTCGCCATCGGCGACGGCCGCAACGACATCGAGATGCTCCGCTGGGCCGGGCGCGGGGTGGCCATGGGCCAGGCGGTCGAGCAGGTCATCGAGGCGGCCGACCACGTCACCGAGACCGTGTACGACGACGGCGCGGCGGTCGAGATCGAGCGCTGGTTCGGGTGACCGAGCCCGCCGGCGGGCCTGGGCAGCCCGAGCTGCCCGAGCGGCTCGGCACCGAGCGGGTCCGGCTGATCCTGGTCACCGTCGCGGACGCCGCCGGCATGCG